>NZ_JAFMPV010000028.1:0-72577 GCF_049132105.1 Pseudomonas sp. NFX15 | reverse complement strand
TGAGCCAGAAGCCGAAGACGGCTTCCACGAATAGGCCTAATACATAGATGCAACGGGGCAGCGGTTTTTCAAAAGCGGGTAGACAGTGGGGGCGAGTCCATACATAGGAGCTGGCTTGCCAGCGAAGGCGTCGGCACATTCAACATTGATCTCACCGACACATCGCTTTCGCGAGCAGGCTCGCTCCTACAAGTAGCCTGTCAGCGGGAAGTCAGGCCCATTCTTTACGCAGGTGACGTGCCGCATTGACCATGAGCAACAGCGCCGCTTCGGTTTCCGGCCAGCCGCGGGTTTTCAGGCCGCAGTCCGGGTTGACCCACAGGCGATCCGCCGGGATACGCTTGGCGGCCTTGCGCAACAGGTTGACCATTTCCGAAGAGTCCGGCACCCGTGGCGAGTGAATGTCGTAGACGCCCGGGCCGATGTCGTTTGGGTAGGCGAAGGCTTCGAACGCGTCCAGCAATTCCATGTCCGAACGCGACGTCTCGATGGTGATCACGTCGGCATCCATCGCGGCGATGGACTCGATCACGTCGTTGAATTCGCTGTAGCACATGTGGGTGTGGATCTGGGTGTCATCACGCACCCCGGAGGCGCACAAGCGGAACACTTCGGTTGCCCAGTCCAGGTAGTGCTGCCACTGTGCCTGGCGCAGCGGCAAACCTTCGCGGAACGCCGCTTCGTCGATCTGCACGATCTTGATACCGGCGGCCTCCAGGTCCATGACTTCGTCACGAATGGCCAGGGCCAGTTGTCGGGCCTGCACTTCACGGCTCACGTCTTCACGCGGGAACGACCACATCAGCATGGTCACAGGGCCGGTCAGCATGCCCTTCATCACCTTGTCGGTGAGGCCCTGGGCGTAGCGGATCCACGCTACGGTCATGGCTTTGGGACGGCTCAGGTCGCCGAAGATCACCGCCGGCTTCACGCAGCGCGAACCGTAGCTCTGCACCCAGCCAAAACGGGTGAACACGTAGCCGTCCAGTTGTTCGGCGAAGTACTCGACCATGTCGTTGCGCTCGGCTTCACCGTGCACCAGCACATCGAGGCCCAGGCGTTCCTGAACCAGCACCGCGTGACGGATCTCGCTGTGCATGGCTTCGGTGTACTCGGCCTCGGTCAGCCTGCCTTGCTTGAACGACTGGCGCGCCAGGCGGATGGACGCAGTTTGCGGGAACGAACCGATGGTGGTGGTCGGGAACAGTGGCAGGTTCAGGCCGGCACGCTGCTTCTCGATACGCTGGGCAAACAGCGAGTGACGCTGGCTGTCCTTGGCGGTAATCGCGGCCACCCGAGCCTGAACAGCCGGCTTGTGGATGCGTGGCGACGCAACACGAGCCGCCTGAACGGCGCGGCTGTGAGCCAACGCTTCCAGCACGTTCGGCGCTTGCGGCTGGTTGATGGCGTGGGCCAGTACCGCGACCTCTTCACATTTCTGCACGGCAAAGGCCAGCCAGCTTTTCAGCTCGGTGTCGAGCTTGTCTTCGCGGCCCAGGTCAACCGGGCTGTGCAGCAGCGAGCAAGACGGCGCGACCCACAGGCGATCGCCCAAGCGTTCATGAGCGTGTTGCAAGGTGGCGAGCGCATTGTCCAGGTCGCAGCGCCAGACGTTACGGCCATTGACCACGCCCAGCGACAGCACTTTGTAGGCCGGCAGACGATCGAGAATGGTCGGGTATTGCTCAGGCGCGCGCACCACGTCGATGTGCAGACCATCCACCGGCAGGTTGGCAGCCAGGCCGAGGTTCTCTTCCAGGCCACCGAAGTACGTGGCGACCAGTTTCTTCAGCGGGTCACGCTGAATCAGGTTGTAGGCACGCTCAAAGCCGTTTTTCCATGCCTGCGGCAGGTCGAGGACCAGGATCGGCTCGTCGATTTGTACCCACTCAACGCCTTGTGCCGCCAGGCGCTGGAAGATTTGGCCGTACAGCGGCAGCAGGCGATCGAGCAGGTCCAGCTTGTCGAACTCGGCGCCCTTGGCCTTGCCCAGCCACAGGTAAGTCAGCGGGCCGATGATCACGGGCTTGACGTTGTGACCCAGTGCGCGGGCTTCTTCGACTTCTTCGAACAGCTGCTCCCAGCCGAGCTGGAACTGTTGGTCGGCGCTGAACTCAGGGACGAGGTAGTGATAGTTGGTGTCGAACCACTTGGTCATTTCCTGGGCGTGCGCGCCGCCGCAGCAACTGTCACTGACACCGCGCGCCATGCCGAACAGGGTCTGCAGGCTGGCCTTGCCATCGCGCGGGCGGAAACGCTCAGGGATCACACCGAACATCAGCGAGTGAGTCAGGACCTGGTCGTACCAGGCGAAATCGCCAACCGGCAGCAGCTCGATGCCGGCGTTCTTCTGCAAGTCCCAATGACTCTTGCGCAGCTCACGGCCCACGGCGCGCAGGCCGGCTTCGTCCAGCTCGCCCTTCCAGAATGCCTCTTGAGCTTTTTTCAGTTCACGGTCGCGACCAATGCGCGGAAAACCAAGGGAATGGGCCACAGCCATGTCGTTCAACTCCAATGCGTTTGATGGGAACCATTGTCGACAGCCGCGACGAGTGAGACAAACTCATTTAATCGCGATAGTCACAAATTCTTTTCATGATCATTGCTGCAAACACGTTCGAACATTTGGCACGTCTTCACCGAGCTCGTGGTGCGTCAATCCGCGCCTGCACGTCTATCATCACGTCACATTCGTTGCCTTCAACGGAAGGCGACCCCCTCGACGAAGACGGAGAAGACCATGCGTACATCGTTCCTGCCCATCGTTCTGGCTGCCACCCTCGCCTTCACCGGTGCGGCTTTTCATATTCAGGCCAATGCGACCGGCCTCGACATTCCGGCGGCGGAAGTGAGCCAGGCGGCGGCGAAAATCCTCGATGGCAAAACCGAGGTCAACGGCGTGCGTTATCACTACCTGCTGGCCCGCGGTGGCAAGCAAACCGTGGTGCTGTTGCACGGTTGGGGATCGACCTCTTACATGTGGCGCTTCGTGATGCCGCAACTGGTGGCCAAGGGTTACACAGTGTTGGCGCCGGACCTGCGTGGCCTGGGCTATACCGCCAAACCCGCCACAGGCTATGAGAAAACCCAGATCGCCGACGACATCCATGAACTGGTCAAGGCGCTGAAACTCGACCCCAACATCAACCTGATCGGCCACGACATGGGCGGCATGGTCGCCTACGCCTACGCCGCGCAGCACCGGGACGAAGTCAGCCACCTGGCGATCCTCGATGTGCCGCTGCCCGGTATCGAGCCCTGGGACCAGATCGTGCAGTCACCGCGTACCTGGCATTTTCGCTTTTACTCGGTGCAGGACGTGCCGGAGATGCTGATCGCCGGCAAGGAGCTGGAATACATGAAGTGGTTCCACAACTCCGAATCGGTGAATGCCAGCGCATTCGACAATCAAGCCGACGAGGTCTACGGCCGCGCCTACGCCATGCCCGGTGCCCTGCGTGCCGGGTTCGAGTACTACCGCGCCTTCCCTGCCGACGTAAAGGCCAACCTGGAGTTCGCCAGGCAAAAGCTGACCATGCCGGTGCTGGGCATCGGCGGTGCCGGTAGTTTCGGGTCGATCATCGGCGAGCATCTGCGTCATGTGGCGGACAACGTCGAAGTCGTCAACATCGAAGGTTCCGGGCATTGGGTCGCCGAAGAGCAACCGGGCGCCGTGACCGACGCGTTGTTGAAGTTCCTGCCGCCGGCCACGCAAGACTGACAGCGGCTGTTGTGTAGCGCGGAGGAGTGACCGAGGGCGCCGATCAACCGAACAGTCATCAATCCGCAATGAAAATGATGGTAATCTGCCACTATCTTGCGGCAGGAATAAAATCAGTGATCCGCCGGTCCTTCTCTTCTCTGAGTTTTTTGCAATTGCTGCTGATGGCCTTGTGCACAGCGACGTTGGGATTTCTCTGGGCGCTGCATTTCCAGCAGGAGACCACGTCGCGCCGAGAAGCGCTGGCCGCCAAGGCCACCGAACACCTCAACCTGGCCAACCTCGCCGCGGAAAACCTGCGCCAGTTGGTGGACCGCGCGCAAGCGGTCGGCAAGGTCACGCGGGGCGACATTGAAAACCTCGGGCAACAGAACCACGGCCTGGTCCGCATGCTGGCCGAGGACCCGGTGTTCAAGCGCATGAGCCTGTATGACAGTGAAGGCCGTTTGCTGTCGGCCAGCCATGCCGAGGAAGCCCAGCAACTGCCCAAAGAATGGCTGGCCCAACTCAACGCCCATGCCGGGCAATATGGCCTCAAGGCGTTCCTGCCAGGGGTGCCGAACGCACCCGGCAGCCGTTTGCTGCCGAACTGGCGATTGCCGTTTTTGCTGCCGTTGGTGGATGCCGCGACCGGCAAGATGGACAGCATTCTGGTGGTGCAACTGGATGTCGGCTATCTGGCGACCCTGTTCGAACACATCGAGTTGGGCCAGAGCGGCATGGTGCGCTTGCTCGATAATGATGGCCGCGAACGCTTGCGCATCAGCAGCAGCGGGGTCGTGGTGTCCGGCGCGCCCCTGACGCCCGAGTTGCCCGCCATCGGCGACCTGGCCGGCAAGGTCACCCAATATGTTGCCGGCGAGCCCTTCCAGAGCCTGTACCTGCGCGTGCCGCAGCGCGGCTTCAGCGTGATGGTCAGCCAGGCCAATGATGAAATCCTTCAATCCTCACGCCTGACCTACAAGCACCAGCTGTGGCTGAACGTGTGCATGACCCTGCTGATTCTGGGCAGCCTGATCTGGACGTTGCGCGTGTTGCGCAAGCGCCAGGAAGCGTTCAATGCGCTGGAGCAGGCGCAGTTGGTCAATCAGCAACTGATTGGCCGACTCGAAGAGGAACACCGGCGCAGCAGCCATGCTGCTGCCACTGACCACCTCAGCGGCCTGCACAATCGGCGGCAATTTCTCGAAGTCGCGGCACATACCTTGTCCAGACAACGTGGCAAGCGACAGTTAATGGCGATCCTGTTCATCGACATGGACCGTTTCAAATCGATCAATGACTCGTTAGGGCACAAGGTCGGCGACTTATTGCTACAGGCAGTGGCCGGACGCATTCAACGCTTGCTGGAGCCCGGCGACGAAGCGGCGCGGTTTGGCGGCGATGAATTCGTGGTGCTACTGGCCGGTGAGCGTACCGAGGATCAGATCGATGCCTGGGCACGCGCCCTGGTGCAAAAACTCTCGGCGGTCTACTCGCTCCACCCGCATGAACTGCGCACCAGCCCCAGCGTCGGTGTCAGCCTGTGCCCACGTGACGGCCAGAACATCGATGAGTTGATCCGCAACGCCGATGCCGCGATGTACTCGGCCAAGCGCGCCGGTCGTGGGCAATATCGCTATTTCGACCCGTCGCTGAATGTCGCGGACATCGAAGAGTTCACCTTGGAGCAGGCGTTTGGCGGCGCACTGAGCGAGCGCCAGTTCATCCTGCATTACCAGCCGCAGATTCGCCTGGACTCGATGCTCGTCGATGGTTATGAAGCACTGGTGCGCTGGGAACACCCCGAGTTCGGCCTGCTGTATCCGGACCGTTTCATCTCGCTGTCCGAACGCAGCGGGTTTATCGTCGCGCTCGGCTGGGAAGTGCTGCGCCTGGCCTGCGAAAGCCTGGCCCAGTGGCACGCACAGGGACGCCAAATTGCGCTATCGATCAACGTGTCGACGATCCAGTTGCGCCAGGCCGACTTCAGCACACGCGTGCTCGACGAGTTGCAGCGCTACGCCATCGAACCGCAGTACCTGGAACTGGAAATCACCGAAACCACGGTCCTGGATCATCAGGGCCAGGCCATCGAACACCTGCAACGTCTACGCCGTGCCGGCCTGCACATCAGCCTCGACGATTTCGGCAAGGGCTACGCCGGTTTCGCCCATCTGCAATCGTTGCCGCTGACCAAGCTGAAGATCGACCGCACCCTGATCGCGCCGCTGTCCAACAGCCCGGATGACAGCCCGATCGTCTCGTCGACGATCATTCTGGCCAAGCGCCTTGGGCTCGAAGTGGTCGCCGAAGGGGTCGAGACCCGCGAGCAAGTGGTGTGCCTGAAACTGGCCGGCTGCGACGTGGCGCAGGGGTATCACTTCAGTCGACCGTTGTCCTCGGCGCAACTGCATGAGTATTCCCCTTTCATCAATTCGGTGGCGACAGCATGCGTGGAATGAAAGGCCTGGTCGTGCTGTTGATGGCGTTGTGCGTGGCAACGACGGTGCAGGCCAAGTGCACTCAGCAAGGCTTGCGTATCGCGGTCATTCCGAAGAAAAACATGGACGTGCTGCGGGAACACCAGCCCCTGGCCGACCGCTTGAGCGCGCAATTACATATGCCGGTGGAGATCGTGCCTTCCTCGTCCTATGAAAGCGTGGTGGATGCCATCGTCTCCGGCGGCGTGGACATCGCCTGGCTCGGCCCGGCCTCGTACATGCTGGCGTACCAGCGCGACCCGCGCATCGAACCCTTTGCCAGCCTGACCATCAGTCGCGGTTACTTCACGCCTGCCGGCCATCACTACCAAGCCCTTTTGCTGGCCCGTCGCCAGGTGGCTGAAGACGTGGAGGCGCTGCGCGGCAAACGGGTGGCCTTGACCGACCCGGCCAGCACTTCGGGCAGTGTGGTGCCCAGCACTGAATTCTCGGCCCGGGTGGGCCAACCGCTTGTGCAGTTTTTTGGCTCGGTGGTGTATTCCGGCTCCCATGACAAATCGATGGACGCGCTGCTGGAAGGCAAAGTGGATGCGGCGTTTGTCTCGAGCGTGCGGGCCGATGCTTACCTCAATAGCGGCAAGTTCAAGCGCGACACCTTTGAGGTGCTCTGGCGCTCGGACCCGATTTACTACGATCCGTTCGTGTTCAGCGGTTCGCTCTGTGCGTCACTGAAACAGCGTGCTCGCGCAGCCATGTTGAATAACCAGGAAGGCCTGGCGAGCTTCCTTGATTCACAGGAAGCGACCGGGATCGTCCCGGTCAGCCATGCCGAATATGCGCCGTTGCTGCGCATGATGCAGCCAGTGCCCTAACAGACGCCGTAAGAACCTGTGGCGAGGGGGCTTGTCCCTATGACCGAACGGTTGCATGTGCGCAAGCCGAGCGTCGATGGCATCATCACCCGTTACGAAGGTTCAATGCCGCAACAAATGGCTGACCCGGTTATCGGCGTGCGCAAGCCCGGCATTGCAGAGCTGCCCTGCTGAAACCGCCACGACTCTGATCGGCTAAGGGAAATACCGATGCTTATGAAAACTCCGCTGGCTTGCACCCGCGTGCTCGACAGCCAGATGGGCGCCGACGCCTTGCCGCGTCTATCCACGGCGTTCAATCGGCACGTTAAATCGCAGTCTGCCGGGGTTAACCCATGACGGCCATTTTTCGGTCGCGTCCGACGTTGATCTGCTTGCTGTTGTTGCTGGTGCTGGTGTTCTGGCTGTCCCTGGCCCTGGGGCCGGTCAGCCTGCCGCTGGGCGATACCTTGTTGGCCGGGCTGCGTTTGCTCGGGTTGCCGCTCGAGGGCGGTGACACGCAGCAGGCGGAGCTGATTCTCGGTCAGATTCGCCTGCCGCGCAGCCTGCTCGGGATTGCCGTGGGGTCGGTCTTGGCGCTGTCCGGCGTGGCGATGCAGGGGTTGTTTCGCAACCCCTTGGCCGATCCAGGCCTGGTTGGGGTGTCTGGCGGTGCGGCGCTCGGTGCCGCCCTCGCCATTGTCGGTGGCAGCCTGCTCGGGGGCGTGCCACCGGCCATCGAGCCATACCTGTTGTCGATCTGCGCCTTTGCCGGTGGCTTGATCGTGACGGCGGTGGTGTATCGCTTCGGGCGCCGCAATGGGCAAACCGACGTCGCCACCATGCTCCTGGCGGGTGTGGCGATGACGGCCATGGCCGGTGCCGGGGTTGGGCTGTTCACGTACCTGGCCGATGATGCGACCTTGCGCACGCTGACGTTCTGGAACCTGGGCAGCCTCAATGGCGCCAGTTACCAACGTTTGTGGCCATTGCTGATCGTCGCGGTCGGCGTGGCGTTATGGTTGCCCCGTCGGGCTGCTGCACTTAATGCCATGTTGCTGGGCGAATCCGAAGCCCGTCATTTGGGCTTCGACATCGAGCGGATCAAGCTTGAGCTGGTGCTGTGCACGGCGCTCGGCGTCGGCGCGGCCGTCGCGGCGGCCGGCCTGATCGGTTTCATAGGCCTGGTGGTGCCGCACCTGATGCGCTTGCTGGTCGGCCCTGATCACCGGGTGTTGCTGCCCGCCTCCTTGTTGGCCGGTGCCAGCCTGCTGTTGCTGGCCGATCTGGCGGCGCGCCTGGTGTTGGCGCCGGCTGAGCTGCCCATCGGGATCGTCACCGCGCTAATTGGTGCGCCGTTCTTTCTTTACTTGCTGGTGCGAGGGCGTTCCTGATGCTGCGGGCAAACAACTTGCTGGTCCGCCGTGGCAACCGCACGGTACTGGCCAACATCGATATCGAATTATGTCCCGGCGAAGTGCTGGGCGTACTGGGGCCCAACGGTGCCGGCAAAAGCACCCTGCTTGCCGCGCTGTGCGGTGAGTTGGCGACCAGCGAAGGCACCGTCACTCTCGACGAGCGCAAGCTCGCCGACTGGCCGGGCCAGGACCGGGCCAAGCGCCTGGCCGTGTTGCCGCAGAGTTCGAGCCTGAACTTTGCGTTCACGGTCAACGAAGTCGTTGGCATGGGGCGCTTGCCCCATGCCAGCGGCCGCGTGCGCGATGGCGAAATCGTCGCCGAAGCGCTGCGTTGCGCCGATGCCCTGCACCTGGCCGGGCGCAGCTATCTGGCGCTGTCCGGTGGCGAACGCCAGCGCGTGCACCTGGCACGGGTACTGGCGCAACTCTGGCCGGGCGCCAGGGACCAGATCCTGCTGCTCGACGAACCGACCTCGATGCTCGACCCGCTGCACCAGCACACCATCCTGCAAGCGGTGCGCGACTTCGCCGGACGTGGCGCGGCCGTGCTGGTGATCCTGCATGACCTCAACCTGGCCGCGCGTTATTGCGATCAACTGCTGCTGTTGCAACAGGGCTTGCCCCACGCCTACGGTCCACCGGCCGACGTGCTGACCGCCGAGGCGCTGGCGGCGGTGTATGGGCTCGAAGTGCTGATCCACCAGCACCCGGAACGCGGCCACCCATTGATCATCGCGCGCTGAAACCGTCCCCTCTTTCTTGCATCGAGGGGCATTTATCTATTAAGGACAACCGATGCGCTTTCTGTTGCTGTGACGACATCCGCGAGTCCCATTGCGGCCTGCTGCCCGAGCGCGAAGTTGCGTCGTTAAACGCCACCAGAGCGCTGTGGGCTTAAGCAAAGGCCAGCGCGACACTATGTCACGCCTCCCCAGCGGTCCAATGGTCGAATCCGGTCCGCCGTCACCGGCACAGTTTGTTAACATCCCCACGATTTTTCGTCTGTACAGTCATCACGCTGTCATTTCAGCCTGTTCAACAGGATGCTTTTTTTCATGAGTACTGTGTATACCCGCCGAACTGTCTTGCAAGGCATGGGCCTGTTGAGCCTGGGTTTGCTCGCCGGTTGCGACGACAGCAGCAAGCTATCGTTCAAGTACGGCAAAGACCTCAGCGACAAGATCATGGGGCGCAACTTCAAGCTCAAGAACACCGAGGGCGAAACCCGGATGCTCGGTAGCTATCGCGGCCTGATGCCGATGGTGTTCTTCGGTTTCACCCAATGCCCGGCCGTGTGCCCGACCACCCTGGCCCGCGCCGCACAGGCCAAGAAGTTGATGGGTCGTGACGGGGAACGGTTGCAGGTGATCTTCATCACCCTCGACCCCGAGCGCGACACGCCCGAGCTACTCGACAAGTACGTCAAGGCGTTCGACCCGAGTTTCGAAGCGCTGTACGGCACCCTGGAAGAAACCGCCGCCACCGCCAAGGAGTTCGGCGTGTTCTTCGAGAAAGTCCCGAGCGGCGACACCTACACCCTCTCCCATACCGCGACCAGTTTTGTCTTCGACTCCCGGGGCAATCTGCGCCTGGGGCTGTCCGCGTCCCTGACGGCCAAAGAGTGTGCAGAAGACCTGCTCACCGTGATGGAGGTTTGCTGAAATGAGTGCCCCGCAAGCTAAAAACCGTTTTACACAACGCTGCAAGCAATTGGCACTGGGCTTGTCGCTGATCGGCCTGGCCTTCCAGGCGTCGGCACAAACCACCGTCGAAAACGCCTGGGTCCGCGCCACCGTGGCCGGCCAGCCCTCCAGCGGCGCCTTCATGACCGTCACCGCCAGCAGCGACAGCAAACTGCTGAGCGTGCAGACGCCAGTGGCCAAGCTGGTGCAGATTCATGAAATGAGCATGAAAGACGACGTGATGAAAATGCAGCAGGTCGAAGCCGTCGCACTGCCCGCGGGCAAAGCGGTGAACTTCGACCCCAACGGCTATCACATCATGCTGATGAACCTGACAGGCCAGATCAAGGAAGGCGACAAGGTGCCGCTGACCCTGACCGTCGAAGACGCCAAGGGCCAGAAAGAGTCGATTCAGGTTGAAGCCGTTGCCAAGGCGATCGGCACCATGGATCACGGCTCGATGGAACACGATCACAGCAAGATGAAAATGGACTGATTGCTGCCAAAAACACAAACCCTGTGGGAGCGAGCCTGCACGCGAAAGGGCCGTTACAGTCAGCTTCGCTGTCGCCTGACAGACCGTATTCGCTGGCAAGCCAGCGCCTACAAAAAGCGTTGCACGTTCACCGTCGTCGAGGCATCCCATTCAGCTCGCGTCAAACGAGCTTGAGCACGACGTTGATGTTGTTGCGCGTGGCCTTCGAGTACGGGCAGTACTGGTGCCCGGTGTCGACAATTTTCTGTGCGGTTTCGCGGTCCAGCCCTGGCAGTCTGACATTCAACCGCGCCTGCAACAGATAGCCGCCTTCATTGGTCCCCAAGTCGACCTCGGCATCGACGGCCACATCCTTGGGCGGCGCGACTGTCGCGGGGATGGGCAATCAATATAGACGTGTTAGTTCCACACCGTGGTCGAACCGACCGGCGCCCGCTTTTACTTTATTTACGTGCCAACTTGTACCGGATGCAATCCTCATAAAAACTCTGCCGCACAGACGCAGGCTTGAATCGCGACGGACTGTCATAAGTTTGTTCTGTAATGCCAAGTGCCATCATGCGCATCCAGGATTTAGAGAACTTGTAGACCTGGATTTTTTGCCGGGCGGCATACAGGGAAACCCCCGAAAGCTTCAGTTCCTGCGCCTTTGCGGCGGTACCGGCACCCCAGCTGCACATGTACTGATCATTGCTTGCCAGTGCTTTGGCATGAGCCGAATTGGCTATACCCGCCACAACTAGCGGGATTAACGCTATCCATGTCTTGCGCATCTTGACCTATCTAACTAGTTGAATATGAACTAATTTTGCGGGGGATTTTTCAACTTGGGGGCCAGTATCCTGCCCTTTTTGCAAATTAGTGCAAAAACAAGATGGTTAGCGCCATTTCTTGCTAGTTTTCAATCCTTTGCTATAGCTAAGACTCTCAATCGCCAACTAAATGGGGCAACGGAATGTCAGTCGCAAAGAAAATGAGTGTGGGGCAACTGACAATGTTGACTGCAGTCAACATGTTGGGCTCAGGCATTGTGCTACTCCCGACTAAACTCGCGGAAGTCGGTGCAATTTCGATTCTCTCCTGGTTGGTCACAGCCACCGGCTCGCTCGCTCTGGCCTACGCCTTTGCGCGATGCGGGATGCTCAGCCGCAAGACCGGCGGCATGGGCGGTTACGCCGAATACACCTTCGGTAAAGCGGGTAACTACATCACCAACTACACCTACGGCCTGTCGCTGTTGATTGCCAACGTGGCCATCAGTATTACCGCGGTTGGCTATATTCAGGTGCTATTCGGAATAAAACTGGATTCGCTGCAAGTCGGTCTGGCGACCATTGCCCTGCTCTGGATCACCACCTTCGCCAACTTCGGCGGCGCGCGCATTACCGGCCGGATCGGTGCGATCACGGTATGGGGTGTGATTGCCCCCGTGGTGCTGGTCTCCACGATTGGCTGGTTCTGGTTCGACAGCAGCGTCTACGCCGCTGGCTGGAACCCCCACGACAAGGGCTGGTTTGAAGCAGCCGGCGCCTCGGTGGCGATCACCCTGTGGGCCTTCCTTGGTCTGGAATCGGCTTGCGCCAACACCGATGCGGTGGAAAACCCAGAGCGCAACGTTCCGATTGCCGTACTGGGCGGTACGCTGGGTGCGGCGGTGATCTACATCGTCTCCACCAACGTCATCTTCGGTATCGTTGGCAACGCAGAACTGGTCGCGTCCACTGCGCCGTTCGGCCTGGTGTTTGCCCACATGTTCACCCCGTTTGTCGGTGACATCGTGATGGCCGCCATGGTGCTTGCCTGCATCGGTTCGCTGCTCGGTTGGCAGTTCACCATTGCCCAGGTGTACGCCAGCTCGGCGAACACCGGTTACTTCCTGCCAATTTTTGCCAAGGGCAACAAGGCCGGCACGCCGATCATCGGCATGCTGGTGCTGCTGGCGGCGCAAACCGCGTTGGCCCTGCTGACCATCAGTCCTGACTTGAGCAAACAGTTCGACACCCTGGTCAACCTCGCGGTGGTCACCAACCTGGTGCCGTACATCCTGTCGATGGCCGCACTGATGACCATGCAGAAGGTGTCCAATGTTCCCGAGAGCAAGGCATTGGCAACCAACGTCATCGCCGTGATCGCGGCGGCCTACAGCTACCTGGCGCTGTACAGCTCCGGTGAGCAGGCGCTGATGCTTGGCGGCGTGGCGACCATCTTCGGCTACACCCTGTTCGGCTTCGTCAACAACCGCCTGATTCGCCTCGAAGCACAAAACAACAGCGTACCGACGCAAACCGTCAGCGCGCAGCACCTCACTGCCGAGCCAGTGCCGGTCAACAACCTGAATTAACTGTGGAGGTTCAATCATGACGGAATATAAACATTCGCTGGGCATGCTGGCGCTACTGGTCAGCACGCCCCCCGACAAGCGAACGGTGTTCGGCCGTGCCCTGGACCATCTGGTCCACGATGTCGAGGGGCGAGGCGTCAGCGTACTGGCCTCGGAAAGCCTCACCGATGCCGCGTCCATCCTGCGTTCGGACCCCGCCGTTCAGTGCGTGCTCATTCGTTGGGAGATGGACACCAGCGAAGGCCACGCCGATTGCATCAAGTTGTTGGTCAAACTGCGCGAGCGCAACACCCGTGTGCCAGTGTTCCTGATCAGCGACCGCACCACGGCGTCGAGCATTCCGCTGCTGGTCATGCAACACGCCGACGACTTCATCTGGCTGCCCGAAGACACCGCCAGCTTCCTCAGCGGACGCATCCTGGCGGCCATCGAGCGCTATCGTCAGGCGGCGTTGCCACCGATGTTCGGCGCGCTGGTGAAATTCGCCCGCACCTATGAATACTCGTGGCACACCCCGGGCCATGCCGGCGGCACCGCGTTCCTGAAAAGTACCGCGGGTCGTGCGTTCTACGAGTTCTTCGGTGAAAACCTGCTGCGTTCCGACCTGTCGATCTCGGTGGGCGAACTCGGTTCGCTGCTCGACCACAGCGGCCCGATCGGCCAGGGCGAGCGCTATGCCGCCAAGGTCTTCGGTGCGCACCGCACGTACTACGTGACCAACGGTTCGTCGATGTCCAACCGCGTCATCCTCATGGCCAGCGTCACGCGCAACCAGATCGCCCTGTGCGACCGCAATTGCCACAAGTCGGCCGAACACGCGATGACCCTGTCCGGGGCGATCCCGACCTACCTGGTGCCGACCCGCAACCGCTACGGCATCATCGGCCCGATCCTGCCGCAGACCCTGAGCGCCGAAGGCGTGAAAGCGGCCATCGCCAACAACCCGTTGGTCAAGAAAGGCATCGACCCGACGCCGGTCCACGCCATCGTCACCAACTCCACCTATGACGGCCTGACCTACAACGTCACCCGCGTTGAAGAGCTGCTGGGCGAAAGCGTCGACCGCCTGCACTTCGACGAAGCCTGGTATGGCTATGCGCGTTTCAACCCGTTGTACACCGGGCGCCATGCCATGCACGGCAACCCGGCCGACCACGACAAGTCCAAGCCAACCGTGTTCGCCACCCAGTCGACGCACAAGCTGTTGGCCGCCCTGTCCCAGGCTTCGATGATCCACGTGCGCGACGGGCGTAACCCGATCGAACACGCACGCTTCAACGAGTCGTACATGATGCATGCCTCGACCTCGCCGAACTACGCGATCATGGCCTCGTGCGACGTCAGCTCGGCGATGATGGAAGCCCCGAGCGGGCAGATCCTCACCAACGAATCGATTGAAGAAGCGATCAGTTTCCGTCAGGTCCTGTCGCGCATGCACAACGAGATGCTGAGCAAGGACGACTGGTTCTTCACCTGCTGGCAGCCGCCGAGCGTACAGGTGGGCGCCGCGACCGTGCCGTTCCATGAAGTCGACCCGAACACGCTGAAAACCGACCCTAATTGCTGGGTCCTGCACCCCAACGCGGTCTGGCACGGCTTCGGTGATATCGAAGAAGGCTACTGCATGCTCGACCCGATCAAGGTCTCGGTGCTCAGCCCGGGCATGGGTGACGACGGCAGCCTGCTCGCTTCCGGCATCCCGGCCTGCGTGATCACGGCGTACCTGGGCCGCCAGGGCATCGTGGTCGAGAAAACCACCGACTTCACCATCTTGTTCCTGTTCTCCATCGGCATCACCAAAGGCAAGTGGGGCACGCTGCTCAACGCCCTGCTCGACTTCAAGCGTGACTATGACGACAACGCCGAACTGGAACTGTGCCTGCCTGATCTGTACAGCGCCAACCAGCAACGTTATGCCGGCATGGGCCTGAAGGACCTGGCCGACGAAATCTTCGCCGCCATGAAGAAGCACAAGACCACCGCCAACATGTCCCAGGCCTTCGGCACCCTGCCAAAAGCCGAGTTCAGCCCGGTAGAGGCCTACGAAAAACTGGTGCGCAACGACATCGAACTGGTGACCCTCGAGCAGGCCGCCGGCCGCCTCGCCGCGACCGGGATCGTGCCGTATCCGCCAGGTATTCCATTGTTGATGCCAGGTGAGAACGCTGGCCCGGCGGACGGTCCGCTGCTGGCGTACCTCAAGGCACTGGAAGCGTTCGACCGCTCCTTCCCAGGCTTCACCCATGACACCCACGGGATCGAAGTCGAAGACGGCGTTTACCGGATGCTGGTACTGAAATAAGTCATACGGCTACACCCTGTGGGAGCGGGCTTGCTCGCGAAGGCATCACTTCAGCCAATGCAAATGTTGACTGCAAGACCGTTTTCGCGAGCAAGCCCGCTCCCACATTTTTTTAACCGCTGTCACAGCAAAAAACCCTATGGGCAAACTCAATCACCGCGCTCTATGATTGATCCCCATGACCACCACTGCTCCTTTGCGCTCACCCTGCCCGCCCGGCGCCTGCGACTGCGGGCGTGACCCGTTGCTGGAAACGCCGGGGGCCGACCTGCGCATCCTATTTCTGACTCGCAACGAAGAAAAACGCCTGATCGAACGCCTGGAAAACCTGCAGAGCCTGAACGACCTCGAACACCTGCAACGGCGCATGCTCGAACAGTTGGGCATTCGCGTGGACATTGCTCCTGGCTTCAACGAAGTGCGCACCATGCGCGGCATCGGCATCCAGGTTGGCGAACTGCCGGGCCTGTGCCGCAAGACCCGCGCCAACATCCCCGCCGCCATACGCCGTGCCCTGGAAAAGCGCCCGGAGATCGCCTACGCGCTGCTCAACGCCAACGACCTGCTGCGCGACGCCTGAAACACAACTTTCTGACTAGTCATTACTGGATAAATCGTGATTCAAACCTACGCTCTTCGCGGGGGTGATGAAATTCAACGACGGTTGGGGGCTCGTCTCGATGTACTCACGCAGTACGCTGGAGCTCGAAATGAACCGCACAACCTTATCCGCGATCTTCGCTGCACCCCTTTTGCTGTCTGCAATGATGCTCCCCGGCCTGAGTCTGGCCGCCGACAAGGCCCCCAATATCCTGGTGATCATGGGTGACGATGTGGGCTGGTCGAATATCGGCGTCTATAACCAGGGCATGATGGCCGGCAAGACACCCAACCTGGACCAACTGGCGAACGAAGGCATGCGTTTCACCGATTACTACGCTGAAGCCAGCTGCACCGCCGGGCGCGCCAACTTCATCACCGGCGAGCTGCCGATTCGAACGGGCATGACCACCGTGGGCCAGGCCGGCTCGCCCGTGGGCATTCCTGACGAAGCCGTGACCATCGCCACCGCCCTCAAAGCCATGGGCTATGCCACTGGCCAGTTCGGCAAGAACCACTTGGGCGACCTTAACCAGTTCCTGCCCACCGTGCATGGCTTCGATGAATTCTTCGGCTACCTCTACCACCTTGATGCCATGGAAGACCCGTCGCACCCCAACTATCCGAAGGAACTGCTGGACAGCGTCGGCCCGCGCAACATGGTCCACAGCTGGGCCGCCGCCACCGATGACCCGACCGTGATGCCGCGCTGGGGCAAGGTCGGCAAGCAGAAAATCGAAGACGCCGGAACGCTCTACCCGGATCGGATGAAAACCGTCGACGACGAAATTCGCGACAAGGCCTTCTCGTTCATCGACAAGGCCAAGCAAGACAACAAACCGTTCTTCGTCTGGCTCAACCCGACGCGCATGCACATCGTCACGCACCTGTCCGACAAATATGAAGCCATGCGCAATGCGGAAAACGGCTGGTCGGAACAGGAAGCCGGCATGGCGCAACTCGATGACATCGTCGGTGAGGTCCTGACCAAGCTGAAGAAAGACGGCATGGACGACAACACCATCGTGATCTTCACTACCGACAACGGTGCGGAAAACTTCACCTGGCCCGATGGCGGTACCACGCCGTTTGCCATGGGCAAAGGCACGGTCATGGAAGGCGGCTTCCGGGTGCCGGCAATCATCCGCTGGCCTGGCAAGGTACCCGCCAACCACATCGCCAACGGCATCATGTCCGGCATGGACTGGTTCCCGACCCTGGTGGCGGCGGCGGGCAACCCGAATATCACGGCCGAACTGCTCAAAGGCAAACAATTGGGCGATACAACCTACAAAGTTCATCTGGACGGCTATGATCAAACACCAATGATTACTGGAAAAGGTCCGTCGAACCGGCATGAAATCTTCTACTTTGGAGAGAGCGCCCTGGGGGCGATCCGCATCGATGACTTCAAATATCGCTTCATTGACCAGCCTGGGGGCTGGCTGGGGGCCAAGGTCACGCTGGACATGCCGATCCTGACCAACCTGCGGCTTGATCCGTTCGAGCGTGCCGGATGGCCGGAAAACATGTCGGCCAGTGGTTCGCTGGAATACTTCGAATGGTTCAAGTTCCAGTTCTGGCGTTTTGTTTTTGTGCAACAACAAGTTGTAAAACTGGCCGAGTCAGCCGTTGAATTTCCGCCGATGCAAAAAGGCGCGAGCTTCAACCTGGAAGCGGTCAAGGCCAAGATCGAAGCCGCCCGGGCGGCCATGGCCAAGTAAACAGCCGAATCCAAGGGTGGCCCGCACCGGCCACCGGCGGATTTGAAATGGACATTTGCTGAGGTGGATACATGCCGACAAAAAAACTTGCCCTGCCCGCTTGCGCGCTACTGGCCCTGAGCTGTCAACAAGCCTGGGCCGGCGGCATCATGCTCTACGAAATCGGCACCGACAATGCCGGCCTGGCCAACGCCGGCGCCGCTGCCCGCGCCCAGGGCCCATCGACCATCGCCAGCAACCCGGCGGGCATGAGTTACTTGCCCGGCACGCAAATCACCGGTGGCCTGCAAGTGCTCTATGGCGACCTGACCTTCGATCGCGACTCCGGCACCAACGTTTCAGGCAGCGGCAGTGGCAATGCCCTCGACCCGATACCCGGCGCCAGCTTCTTCATCAGCCATGAACTGGACGATCACTGGAGCGTCGGTTTCGGCTCCTACGGTGACTTCGGCCTGGCAGTCAAATACGACAACGGCTGGTCCGGCCGCTACTTCTCACAAGACTCCAGCCTGCTCGGTCTGTCACTGGTGCCGAGCGTGGCGTATCGCTTCAACGAGCAATGGTCGGTGGGCCTGGGCATCAAGGCCATGTACGGCATGCTGCAAGCGCAAACGGCCATCGACCGCTCACCGTTCGGTCTCACCGACCGTTCGGATGGCCAGTACAAATACAAGGACAATGCCTGGGGTTACGGCGCCAACGTCGGCGTGATCTACGCCCCGCAACCCGGTACGCGCATCGGTCTTGCCTACACCAGCCAGGTCGACCTGGACTTCAAGGACCGACTCGACGTGAAGGGTGATGGTCCGGTGCTGCGAAATATCGACAACACCAAAACCGAAATCGACACCAAGGTGCCGCAAACCGTGACCCTGAGCCTGTTCCAGCAACTGGACCGGCAATGGGCGCTGCTGGCCTCGGCCAACTGGCAGGACTGGTCCGAGTTCGGCGATATCGGGCTTGAGGTCGACACCACGGCGTTTGGTTCGCAATCGAAAAACGTCGACGCCGGCTTCAAGGACACCTGGCACCTCTCGCTCGGCGCGCAGTACCAGGCCACCGAGCAGTTGTTGTGGAACGTCGGCGTGGCCTACGACAGCAGCGCCGTCTCGGACGGCAACCGCAGCGTGCTCGTCCCGATGAACGAATCCTGGCGCATTGCGACAGGAGCCACCTATGCTCTGAACAAAGACACCGATGTCAACGTCAGCTGGGCTATGGTCTGGCTCGGTGACATGCCGGTCGACCAGACCAAGTCCACCTCAGGTGGTCGAATTTCCGGTCAATTCGACAACGCCTGGATTCAAGCGCTGACCGGTAACATGACCTGGCGATTCTGATGTCTTGTAAACAAAAGAACGACGATTTCATCCAAGGAGTAAACACCACTATGAATCTATCCCGAAAACTGCTCGTCGGCGCCGCGCTGGCCAGTCTGATGCTGGGCGGTTGCACTTCGAAAGTGACTGAGAAGGAGCAGTACTCAGGCTACCTGTCCAACTACAACAACCTGCAGGAAGTCGAAACGCCGAGCGGCGGAACCGCGATGCGCTGGGTCAGCCCTTCGTGGAACCCGAATGCCTATGACACCGTGGTGTTTAACAAACTGGAGCTCTACCCTGCCCCCAAACCCAATGAGCGCGTCAACCAGCAAACGCTGGCCGACATTCAGAACTACATGACGTCCAAGGCCAAGGCCACACTGGGTCAGAAATACCGTGTAGTGGCCAACAGCTCTGCCGCACCGGCGGGTTCACGGCCCCTGATCATGCGCGCGGCGATTACCGGTGTTAACGCCGAAAACGAAGGCATGAAGTGGTATGAAGTGGTCCCCATCGCTGCGGTAGTGGGCGCAACCCAGGCCGCCACCGGTCACCGTGACCAGGAAACCACCCTGTTCATCGAAGCCGAGTTCATCGACGCCAAGACCAACCAGACCGTGGCCAAAGTGGTGCGCAAAGTGTTCGGCACCGCCCTGGATAACGAAAGCCAGAAGATCACCGCCAAAGACTTCAAGGCAGCAATCGACAAACTGGGCAGTGACTTCCAGGCCTTCCTGAAGTAACACCCACCCTCTGTGGCGAGCGAACTTGCCACAGAGGGTTACTTTGCGGACCCTCCCGATGACTGCTTCATGCCGATCCGCCGACGCATTTGGGCGGTGATCGCTTGCCGTGTCTTGGACATGTCCGCCCACGGTTCATCCCCCACCTCAGCCAGCCGCTCAAGTACGTTGTGCACGCTCCATTGATTGCCGCCCTTGAGTTCGGCAACCTCCTCGCGAAAGATCGGCACCGACACCGGCAACCCTTCGCGGGTACGCACGGCATACGCGCAAATGGTGGTCGCGCCGAGACCGTTGCGCAGGTAATCGATGAAGATCCGCCCGACCCGATTCTTCGGCCCCGACACCGCGGAAAATCGTTCCGGCAGCAGCTTGGCCATGTGGCTGACAATGGCATGGCTGAAGTCCTTGACCTCATCCCAACCGAGCTTGCGGGTCAACGGCACGACCACGTGAATACCCTTGCCGCCGCTGGTTTTCAGAAACGCCTTGAGCCCCAACTCATCGAGGACCGACAGCGTCAGTTGCGTGGCCTCGACCATGCGTTTCCACGGCAGCGCCGGGTCCGGGTCGAGGTCGAGGACAAAGCGGTCAGGCTTGTCGAGATTGTCCGAGGTGGCGTTCCAGGTGTGCAGTTCCACGGTGCTCATCTGCACCGCGCCAATCAGCGCTTCTGCGTTGTTGATGAGCATGACCGGCTGGCCGGTCAACTGCTTGTCCAGCGTGGTGATGCCGGGAATAGCCAGGTGCTCGGCGTTTTTCTGGAAGAACAGTTCGCCGCCGATACCGTCCGGCGCACGCACCAACGCCACCGGGCGGTCCTTGAGCTCGGGCAGGATCCACTCGGCGACGCTCGCGTAATACTGCGCCAATTGCAGTTTGGTGGTGCCGCTGGCGGGGTCGATGACCCGGTCCGGGTGAGTGATGCGCACCTTGCCGTTCTCAAGGCCGATCTGTGAGGGGGCCGGCGCGGTTTTCTTGGGCATGCTTTTCTTGGGTATGGTTTTCTTGGGTGTAGTTTTTTTCGCAGTGGAGGTCTTCACGGTTTTCGCGCGCTCCTCGGTGATGGCTTTTGCCGGTTTGTCGTTGCGCAGGCCATGGAACACGGCATGGCGTACTGAGCCGTCCTTGGTCATTTCGGCGAAGGCCACTTCGCCCAGCAATTGGGGTTTGAGCCAGTGCACATCCCGCACCTCGGAACCGCTGGGTGGGTTGACCACGGATGGTTTTTTCGTCTGCAACGGCTTGAGCTGTTCGTGAATGCTGCGCAGGGTCGCTTCGGTGAACCCGGTGCCGACCTTGCCGGCATAGCGCAACTCGCCGCTGTCACGATCATGCAGGCCCAGCAGCAATGCACCGAAGGCATGCCGCGAGCCTTTAGGATCGGTGAAGCCAACGATCACAAACTCTTGCCGATGCTGGCACTTGAGCTTGATCCAGTCGCTGCTGCGCCGGGAAACATAAGGTGACCCGAGGCGCTTGCCGATCAGGCCTTCCATACGCATCTGGCAAGCGCTGTTAAGCAAGGCGTGAGGCTCTTCGCCAAACGATTCGGAGAAGCGCAGCAGCGGCTGCTCGTGGGCCCTGAGCACGGTCGCCAACGCGGTCCGGCGCTCTTCGACCGGGACTTCGCGCAAGTCCACGCCGTTGAGGTACGGCAGGTCGAACAGGTAGTAGAGAATGCCCTCGCTGCGCTCCGCCTCGAAGGCGTTTTGCAGTGCCTGGAAGTCCGGCACGCCTTGTTCATCGGCCACCACCATTTCACCGTCCAGCCAAGCCGACTCAAGGCCCAGTGCGGCCAGGGCCTTGGCCTGGCCTGGCAACTTGTGGGTCCAGTCATGGCCGTTGCGTGTGATGAGCTTGACGTCGTCGTGGTCGATGCGGGCCATGATCCGGTAGCCGTCGAACTTGATTTCGTAGCTCCAGGGGCCGTCAGGGACTTTCTCCACCAGCGTCGCCAACTCGGGCTTGAGCACGTCCGGCAATTTGGCCTTGCGTGCGCCGGTCAGTGGTGAGGATTTTTGCTGGGCGCAGGGTTTCCTGACCGGTTTGGACTTGCGGGTCGATTTGGCAGGTTTGTCGAGAATGCTACGGTCGCTGAGGACGCTGTCGGGCTCGGCGCTGAGCACGTCGTAGTCGCTCTGCGCACGGGCGGCGCCGTCCTGGTGCTTGATCAAGAACCATTGTTCCTGCTTGCCCGGCATGTGCGTGCGCACCAGGTTCCACAGGCCACCGAGTTTCTCCCCTTGCAACTCGAACTTCAGCCGCCCTTTGGCATAGGCCTTGTGCGGGTCATCCTGGGGAATCCAGATGCCGCGATCCCAGACGATCACCTCGCCCGCACCATAGTGCCCCTCGGGAATGCTGCCTTCGAAGGTGGCGTAGGTCAGCGGGTGATCTTCGACATGCACGGCCAAGCGCTTGACGGTTGGGTCCAGCGAGGGGCCCTTGGGCACGGCCCAG
Source organism: Pseudomonas sp. NFX15 (assembly GCF_049132105.1). Classification (NCBI taxonomy): domain Bacteria; kingdom Pseudomonadati; phylum Pseudomonadota; class Gammaproteobacteria; order Pseudomonadales; family Pseudomonadaceae; genus Pseudomonas; species Pseudomonas sp. NFX15. Next base: position 50,491 of record NZ_JAFMPV010000028.1, on the reverse strand, counting down.
CTCTTCAGCGCGCCGTCGAGTTCCAGGCGAAAGTCATAATGCAGGTGCGAGGCGTCATGCTTTTGAATGCAAAACTGCAGGGCATGGGCCTTGGCTGCTTTTTTGCGCGGGGACTTGTCGGCGGCGGGCTCGGAAGTCGCCGAGAAATCACGCATACGGTTGTAGTCATCGAGATTGCGGGTCATGGCTCACCTGCCTAGCGCCAGGACGTTGAATGCAAACGTCTCCTAACTCAGCAGAGCCGGCAAGCGGCGCAATAATTCAATTGGCCTTGAAAATGCCCGGACAGACGGGCTTGTGACGCGGGTTGATCCACACATCCAACATCGATGTCACCTGACGCGCCGCCTTCGCTGGCAAGCCAGCTCCTACAATGGGTTTTCCGTACATCAATTGCGCGTACACCCAAAACCCTGTAGGCGCTGGCTTGCCAGCGAAGGGGCCAGCAAACCCACCAGCAATACCGCCTGGCAACCCCTCAGGCAGTGCCCTTGGCCTGCTGTTCCAGGTGCACTTGCAACTGCGGGTCGATCTTCAATGCCGCGGCCAGCTCATCCAGATAATTACGCTCGGCGTCCTGCTGATCGTCCACCAGCATCACGCTCGCCAGGTACATCTCCGAGGCCATGGCCGGGTCGGTGGCCGACTGTGCCACGTCTTTAGCGTCCAAAGGCTTCGCGACTTCGTCGTCCAGCCATTGCTGCAATTGCGGATCATCGGTGTGACGGCCGATTTCCGTACTGATCATCTGCTGCTCGGCGGCATCGATCCGCCCATCGGCCTTGGCGGCGGCAATCAATGCCCGCAGGATCGCATGGCTGTGCTCTTCAGCTTCCGGGCCGGCCAGCAAATCGACGGTGCGCGGTGCCTGCTGTGGCGCCGACGCCTGATTGCGTTGCCACGCCTGGTACGCCTGGAAAGCCATCATGCCCAGTGACGCCAGCGCCGCATAATTGGTGCCGCCACCGGAACGACTCTGCGGCGCGCCACCCATCGGCGAACCACCGCCCAGCAACCCACCGAGCAAGCCGCCCAACCCGCCAGCACCACCGACACCGGCACTCGCGCCCGCACCGGCGCCACCGCCCAACAACCCGCCGAGCAATCCACCCAGGTCGCCGAGCCCGCCCTGGGGCGCCGCGCCACCACCACCCTGTTGCGCCATCGAGCCCTGGCCGGCGCGCAATAATTGTTCGAGCAGATCGCTGGTGTTCATGACGCTGTCCTCTTTGCAAGCGTTTATGCGGTCAGGCAACGATAGTCCTCGCAGATGAATGTGCCAGCACCGTTGGGCCGACACCTGCGCGCCGGGATGGATTTGTGCGGGGTATTTCTTGCTGGCGCAGCTAAGATTCAAGGGGTGGTGAACCTTATTCGCCGATACCCGGTCGATACCTGCAAACCGACCCGGTTTGCCACCGCCCCCCGTGCGCGGGGTGATAACTGGCTGGCTTCATTCACTGGAGAACGCCCCTGTGATCTCAACCCTACACATCGCCAGGCTCAAAGCGTGGGGCGCCCATGGTTTTACGGCCACTGGCGTGGTCACCGCGTTTCTCGCCACGCTGTCCCTGCTGGATAACCAGCCGACCCATTGCCTGCTATGGCTGGGTGTCGCGCTGATCGTCGACGGCCTCGACGGTGCGCTGGCACGCAAGGTCAACGTGCAGTCGGTACTGCCGAGTTTCGATGGGTCGATCCTCGACCTGGTGATCGATTACCTGACCTATGTATTCATCCCGGCGCTGTTCATCTATCGCTACATTCCGCTGCCGGACTACACCCTGCTGCTGAGCGTGTCGCTGATTCTGGTGTCGTCGCTGTTCTGCTTCTGCAACGTCAACATGAAGAGCAAGGACAACTACTTCCAGGGTTTTCCCGCGGCCTGGAACGTGGTTGCCCTGTGCCTGTACATCATCGCCCCGTCGCCGTGGATCACCTTCCTGACCCTCATCGGCCTGGCGCTGCTGACGGTGACCCGAATGAAATTCCTCCACCCGTTCCGCGTGCGCCGGTTCATGCCGGTCAACATTGCGGTGACGGCCATCTGGTTGCTGTGCAGCTTGTCGCTGGTGCTCAATCATCCGGTGATCAACCCCCTGGTGATGGGTTTGTGGCTGTTGATGTCGGCCTACTTCCTGGGCATTTGCTTGTGGCGCACGGCACTGGAGTGGTTCGACACGTCGAGGCCCAAGTAACCATGCCGGTGCATATCGTCCAGCTCGGCTCGCCCCGCCGCCCGCACGAAGGACTGCGCCTGGGCACGGTTCGCCGCCCTCCCCGTGGCGTGCCGAAAGCGGAGTTCGCCCGTCGGGATTTTTACGATGCCTGGGTGCCGCTGTTGTCACCCAGCACGCAGCTCGTGGCCGAGGCCAGGGCGGTGCAGGATGCCCCCGCCTGGGAGGCTTTTCGGCGCAAGTTCAAGGCCGAGATGAATCAGCCCGCCGCCAGCCAGATGCTCGACCTGCTGGCCGCACTGTCCCATCACACGTCGCTGGCCGTAGGTTGTTATTGCGAGGAGGAAGCGCATTGTCACCGGTCGGTGTTGCGCGAATTGCTGGAGGCGCGTGGGGCAGACGTCATCTGACCGACAACTCCTATCCCCTGTAGGGGCGAGCCTGCTCGCGAAAGCGGTGGATCAGACACATTCACTGCAACTGGAAGACCGCTATCGCGAGCAAGCTCGCGCCTACAGGGGCGATGCATTGTTATGGATCAACGCCGCGTGATAACCACCTCCAGGTATTCACTGGGCACCACCAGCGATGCCTCCCCCGCCCGATTCGTCCGGTTGATCAATGCAGTCAGGTCCGTCTCCAGGGCCTGGGCGCCATCGGCGGGCAAGGCGGCGAAGGCCTTGTGCATCGGCCCGTACCAGTCGCGGAAAGTGTCGATGAAATGCGCCGCCGAGCGATAACGGAAATTGAACGTGCGACGGGTCACCTGCAACAGAAATTGCCGCTCGTCGAAATGCTCATGCAGCCACGCTTCGGTGCCCCAACGTGAGGGCGGGCTCGCCCCCGGCGGCGGTGGCAGGTGCTGGCCGAGGGCCCTGAACATCTGGCCGACGAAACCTTCCGGCGTCCAGTTGGCCAGGCCGATCCGCCCACCGGGGCGACATACTCGCGCCAGTTCCGTGGCGGCTTTGGACTGATCCGGGGTGAACATCACGCCGAAGGTTGAAAGTACGGCATCAAAGCTGCCGTCGGCGAAGGGCAAGGCTTCAGCATCGGCGACCTGGAAGTTGATGTTCAGGCGTTCGGCGCGGGCCCGTTCTTCGCCGCGTTCGAGCAAGGCGCCGACGTAGTCGGTGGACGTCACCTGGCAGCCACGGCGCGCGGCGGCAAGGCTGGCGTTACCGTTGCCGGCGGCCACGTCGAGCACGCGTTCATCGCACAACAGGTCGCAGGCTTCGGCCAGTTGCTCTCCGACGATTTGCAGGGTGGTGCCGATCACGGCGTAGTCGCCGCTGGCCCACGTGGCCATTTGGCGGTTTTTCAAGGCAGTCAGATCAATGGGTGTACTCATGGAGACGGTCTCTGGGTTGAAACACGAATCGGGGCCGGCCGCGATTACTCCGCGGTCGTCGGATCGATGACATTCATCACCTGGGAAATGCGGTTGGCGGGAAAGCCACTGATCCTGGCGTGTTCCTCGATTTGCGCCGCGCTCGGCGCGATGTACACGCAGTACAGCTTGTCACCGGTGACATAGCTGTGCAGCCACTGCACTTCTGGCAATTCACGCAACGCTTGGCAGGATTTTAGCGAAGCGGCTTTCAAATCCCTTTCCGACAGAGCTCCGGCGCCCTGGATCTCACGTTCAATGACGAACTTTGGCATGGCAACCTCTCTTTCTTGTTCTGGTCAGCAGGGCCGGCATTGACCCTGAGGACCCACTATCGCGCCGACCAGGGATGGCGTCCTGTCCGATCGTCGCCCAACCCTGCCCGATCGTCCGGAGATTCCACGTGGCGCGCCAAGGCGCTCACAATCAGCAATCCTCCCACGGAACCTCCCTATGGACGCTCTGTCACAGACCCTGCGCGTGGTGCACCTGGTCGGCGCGATCTTCATCAATGCCCGGTTCAGCGCGCCTTGGTGCTATCAGTCGCCCGGGGCTGACACCGCCGCGCCGTTCCTGGAGCCGGGTGCGGAACGGATCGTGATTTTTCACCTGATCACCGAGGGCGAGTGCTACGTCGAATTGGGCGATGACCCACCGCTGCTGCTGAGCGCCGGCGACGTGGTGATCTTCGCCCAGGGCGACGCCCATCGCATGTGCTCGCGCCCAGGACTGCCACCGGTCACGGGGGCGCGACTGGACGCCGTGCTGGCGCGTCGGCCGCGACAACTGAGCCATGGCGGCGGTGGCGCGGTCACGCGCCTGGTGTGCGGTTACCTGGCCTGCGACACGCGGCTGGCCGGTATGTTGCTCAAAGGCTTGCCGCCTGTAGTGCGGGTCAATGTCCGCGGTTCAAGCGCCGGGATCTGGCTGGAATCCTCGGTGCGCTACGCTCTCGCCGAAGCCCGCTCGCCCCGCCCCGGCGGCGAAGGAGTCTTGGCCAAACTGGCCGAAGTGTTGTTCATCGAAGTGTTGCGCCTGTACATGAACGAACAGGACGAAGGCCGCACCGGCTGGCTCGCCGGCGTGCGCGACCGCATCGTCGGCGCTGCCCTCAACGCCTTGCACAGCAAACCCTGCCACGCCTGGACCCTGGAAGAACTGGCGCGCACTGCCAACACTTCACGGTCGGTATTGGCCGAACGCTTCCAACAACTGGTGGGCATCTCGCCCATGCAATACCTGACGCAATGGCGCATGTTGCTCGCCGCCAACCTGCTGCGCAGCAGCAACAGCTCCCTGACGCGGATCGCCGAAGAGGTCGGCTACCAGACCGATACCGCCTTCAGCCGCGCCTTTCGCCGCGAGTACGGCGCGCCGCCAGCGACATGGCGGCGCGGGCAGGAGAAAAAAAATAAGGCCCACGAGGCGAGACCTATGAGCCATTGATCGAAAGGATTACGCCGCTGGCGTACTGGCCTTCACCTCCCCTAACAACTGCTGAATCATCTTCTCCTGCGCCTCATAACTCCCCTCGCCAAAGTGCGTATACCGCACCTGCCCCTTGGCATCGATCAGGTAGTGCGCCGGCCAGTACTGGTTGTCGAAGTTGCGCCAGATCGCGTAGTTGTTATCGATCGCCACCGGGTAGGTGATGCCGTACTCCTTCACCTTGGCCCTGACGTTGTCGATGATGCGTTCGAAGCCGTATTCAGGCGTGTGCACGCCGATCACCACCAGCCCGTCCTTTTCGTATTTCTTTGCCCAGTCCTTCACATACGGCAAGGTGTGCTTGCAGTTGATGCAGTCGAATGTCCAGAAGTCAACCAGCACCACTTTGCCTTTCAAGGCTTCGTTGCTCAGCGCGGGCGAATTGAGCCATTCCACGGCCCCGGCCAGCGACGGCATGGCGCCTTGGGCGTTGTCCATGCGGCTGTCGGCCTTGACCTTGCTGACCAGGTAATCGACGACTTTCGGTACGGTTTGCAGCACGCCTTTCTCGACGTTGCTGACGCCTTGCGATGAGCTGTTGGCCAACAGCAGATCGTTGGCTCCGGTGGCGATCACCGCAGCACCGGCCAGCACTGCCACCCCGGCGCCGCGACGCAGCCAGGCAGTGACCGGGATCGATGGTTTCAGGCGATTGACCAGACCGCGACCAGCAAAGATCAAGGTGCCGAGGGACAACGCACTGCCCGCGCCATAGGCCACCAGCAACAGGCTAGTACCGGCGTTGGCGCCTTGCAGCATGGCGCTGGTAAGGATCACCCCGAGGATCGGCCCGGCGCACGGAGCCCAGAGCAGCCCGGTGGCGACGCCGATCATGATCGCCGCCAACGGCCCGGACATCTTGCGCGAACCGGGGTCGATGCGATTGCCCAGCAGCACAAAAGGATAGGCCAGCCAGTCGCCAACCCGGGCGCAGATCAGCGACAGGGCGAACAACACCATCACTCCCAGCGCGACGTGGCGGCCGGTGTTGCTGGCCTGGGTCACCCACTCGCTGCTGACCACGGCCAGGCTGGAGACCAGGGCAAAGGTCAGGACCATGCCAGCGAGGGTCAACAGGATCGAGGCGCGTGTGCGGTTCGCCCCGGCAAACAGGAAGGGCACGACCGGCAGGATGCACGGGCTGAGGACGGTCAAGAGGCCGCCCAGGAAGGCGATAAGTAACATGGGATCACCTGATACACATGTAGAGAGCGACGCAAGACCCTGTAGGAGCTGGCTTGCCAGCGAAGACGTCGGCACGTTCAACACAGATGTCACCTGTTGGACCGCCTTCGCTGGCAAGCCAGCTCCTACAATGGGTTGGGATGTTTTCAAGCAGTCTGTTCGTCCAGCAACTGGCCCTGCGGTGTATGGCTGGCGCCGTCTTGGGCGAGAAAACCCTGGGCGTCCTTTTCTGCCACTGGCGTCAGTTGGAAGCAGGTGTTGCTGGCGCAGGCGCTTTGCTCGACCGAGGCGTTGGCATGGGCGGCCGCACCGGCGACGGAAAAGGCGATGGCGGTCAAGTAGCGGGAAACGTTGTTCATGATGTTCTTCCTGTTTCAATGGATTGGACGATGGTTAATCGCAACACTCAGTTTTCCGAGTTGCAGTGGTCGGCGAATTTGCGGTAATCCAGCACCTGGGTTTTCGACTGCGAGTCGAGGTAGGTCAGCCGCGCATTCACCACGCCGCAGGAAGGCGCAGCGTCTTCGCTCAGCGACACCACCTGCTTGATGTCCAGGTGAGTGCCGTAGGTGTAGGTTTGAGGCGTAACATCGGCTTCGGCACGGGCCGACAGGGTGCAGATGTTCAGGGCGGCAAACAGGCAAGCGGCGTAGACGGCTTTGGTGTTCATGGCGAGTTCCTCATGGTTTCAACAGGCTGATCGTTGGTGGGTCCGAGGCGGTTGGGCTTGCCTCGATGGAACCTATTAAAAGCCTGCGAGGTATCTCGTCTGTGTCGGGAATCGGCGCGAATCAATCGCTGCGTATCAGAACAGGGTCTGGATACACAGCCATACAATTGCTCCTTAAAACCGGCTTTTTTTGCCTTCCTGTGTATCCGCAGGCAGGCCGGATACACTGCAATACAAAGGGCGGCAGGCGACCCCGCTCCGGCTCGATAGACTGTGTGGAAACTCCCCTTTCTCAGAGGTTTGGCCCAATGGATCACGTTGATCACATCCTCATCGTCGACGACGACCGCGAAATCCGCGAGCTGGTCGGCAACTACCTGAAGAAGAACGGCTTGCGCACCACCGTCGTGGCGGATGGACGGCAGATGCGCGCGTTCCTTGAAACCACCCCGGTGGACCTGATCGTGCTGGACATCATGATGCCGGGGGACGATGGCCTGCTGCTCTGCCGCGAATTGCGTGCAGGCAAACACAAGGCCACGCCGGTGTTGATGCTCACCGCCCGCAACGATGAAACCGACCGCATCCTCGGCTTGGAAATGGGCGCCGACGATTACCTGGTCAAGCCGTTCGCTGCCCGTGAACTGCTGGCGCGGATCAATGCCGTGCTGCGGCGCACCCGCATGCTGCCGCCGAACCTGGTGGTGACCGAAGCCGGCCGCCTGCTAGCCTTCGGGCGCTGGCGCCTGGACACCTCGGCCCGGCACCTGCTCGATCAGGATGGCACCATGGTCGCCCTGAGCGGTGCCGAGTACCGGTTGCTGCGGGTGTTTCTCGACCATCCGCAACGGGTGCTCAACCGCGATCAACTGCTCAACCTGACCCAAGGCCGCGACGCCGACCTGTTCGACCGCTCCATCGACCTGCTGGTCAGTCGCCTGCGCCAGCGCTTGCTCGATGACGCCCGCGAACCGGCCTACATCAAGACCGTGCGCAGCGAAGGTTATGTGTTCTCGCTACCGGTGGAAATCCTGGGCGATCCATCATGAGGCGGGCGTTGCATTGGCCGCGGACCCTGGCCTCGCGGCTGTCGCTGATTTTCCTGATTGGCCTGATCCTCGCCCAGGCATTGTCCTTCGGCGTGCAGTACTACGAACGCTACGAGTCGTCGAAAAACACCATGCTCGGCAACCTGGAAACCGACGTTTCCACCTCGATTGCCATCCTCGACCGCCTGCCCGCCGAGGAGCGGGCCAGTTGGCTGCAACAACTGGAGCGGCACAACTACAGCTACCTGCTCAACGAGGGTTCGCCGGGCACGCCGATCCGCACCGACATGCCCGATGCGCCCATCGCCATCGCCTCGATCAAGGACGCCATTGGTCACGATTACCCGATGACCTTCACCGACATCCCGGGGCCGAAAAAGCATTTTCAGGTGCACCTGAAACTGGCCGATGGCAGCCCGCTGACTATCGACGTCCGCCCGGCGATGGTGCCGTTGTCGCCATGGCTGCCCATCGTGTTGCTCGGGCAACTGGCGCTGATGCTCGTTTGCTGCTGGCTGGCGGTGCGAATCGCCATTCGCCCCCTCACCCGCCTCGCCGGTGCCGTCGAAACCCTGGACCCGAACGCCCACCCCGTACTCCTGGACGAAAAAGGCCCGACCGAAGTCGCCCACGCGGCCAAGGCCTTCAACGCGATGCAGGCGCGCATCGCGGCTTATCTGAAGGAGCGCATGCAATTGCTCGCGGCAATCTCCCATGACCTGCAAACGCCGATCACCCGCATGAAACTGCGCGCCGAGTTCATGGACGACTCCACCGAAAAAGACAAACTGTGGAACGACCTCGGTGAGATGGAGCACCTGGTCCGCGAAGGCGTGGCTTACGCCCGCAGCGTCCACGGTGCCACCGAAGAGAGCCGCCGCACCGATCTCGACTCCTTCCTCGACAGCCTGGTGTTCGACTATCAGGACATGGGCAAGGACGTACAACTGAGCGGCAAGAGTGCAGCCGTCATCGACACCCGTCCCCATGCCCTGCGCCGGGTACTGGTAAACCTCACGGACAACGCCTTGAAGTTTGCCGGCGCGGCCGAGTTGCAGGTGCTAAAGCGCACCGATGGCAACCTGTCGATCAAGATTCTCGATCGCGGCCCGGGGATTGCCGAGGACGAACTAAAGCAAGTGATGGAACCGTTCTACCGCGTGGAAAACTCCCGCAACCGCAGCACCGGCGGCACCGGGCTCGGGTTGGCAATCGCCCAGCAATTGGCAATCGCGATTGGCGGCTCGTTGACCTTGAGCAATCGTGAGGGTGGCGGATTGTGCGCGGAGTTGAAGCTACCAGGGCAGAAGGTTTCGGCCTAACCGCTAAACCGTAGGAGCTGGCTTGCCAGCTCCTACAGGGGTTTGTGGGTGTTCATGGAGCGTGAGGTTGACACCCGAAATTGTAGGAGCTGGCTTGCCAGCGAAGAGGCCGGCACATTCAACATCGCTGTCGCCTGCAAGGCCGCCTTCGCTGGCAAGCCAGCTCCTACAGGGGGTTGTGGGGTCAGATCACTCCGATAACGCCTTCCTCTTGCATTTGCCGCAATAGCGCCGAACCGCCCTCCAGAAACGCAGTAGATCCCACTGTCCCCGCCTCCGCCGCTAACCCTTGTAATTGCGCCAGCCCTGTCAGTTCGGGAAACTCTCCAATCCGCTGCAACAGCCGCCACGCCAACGGGCTCAGCTCGGAAAACTTCACACTCCAGTCTTGCGCACGTCGCACCAGTAACAATGTCGGTTGCGCCGCAGCCGCGTCAGGCTGGTAATCCGGCCCGAGCCTTTGCACTGGCCAGGCATACGCCAACGGCCAGGCCAGTGGCGACACGTGTAAGGGTCGATCCAGCAACGACCCGGCACCGCCGGCGGCCAAAGGCTCGGCGTCGGACTGTTGCAGCGCCATTTCTACCCACTCGTAATGCGCCAGTTCCACCATGAATGGCGGCCACGGTCCATCGCTCAACGGCTGTGGACCGCTCGCCAGAAACTCGACAAACTCCTGAGCGATCTCACCGAATTTCGGCGTTCGGGCGCGGTAGTCCCGCAGGAAGATGCGCACCAGCGAACGCCACTGCTCATCCCCCAAAATCCTGATCAATACCGGAAAAGTGCCGCTGAGCAGCGACGACAGATTGGCAAACACCAGATCGCGATACACCTGCGCCCGGGCAGGGTCCATTTCGGCCGGTGGCGCAAAGTGCTCAGGATCTCGCAGGTACTGGCCCAGGGTGCTTTGCTGTTGTTGCAACGACTGTGTACTCACAATTCAAACCTCCTGTTGCAGGCGGCGAATGGTCTGCAATTCCGCCACCAGTTCGGCGAATGCCGGAAAGTTGAAGTCGCGCTCCAGCAAGGTCGGTTGCGCACCGAATCGGGCGTAGGCCTGGGCCAGCAGCGACCACACCGCCGGTTTGACCGAGGCTCCGTGGGTGTCGATTTTCAAAGTATCGGACTCGTCGAAATGCCCGGCGATGTGCATGGCCACCACACGGTTCGGGTCGATAGCGGCGAGAAACGCCTGCGGATCGAAGCCGTGGTTGATCGAGTTGACGTACACGTTATTGACGTCCAGCAACAGATCGCAATCGGCCTCGCGCAACACCGCATTGGTGAAGGTGACCTCGTCCATGTCCTGCTGCGGCGCGGCGTAGTAGGAGACGTTTTCCACGGCCAGGCGCCGGCCAAGAATGTCCTGGGCCTGCCGGATACGCGCGGCGACGTGGTACACCGCCTCTTCGGTAAACGGCAACGGCAACAGGTCGTACAGGTGACCGTCATCGCTGCAATAGCTCAAGTGCTCGCTGTACAGCGGCACGTTGTAGTGGTCGAGAAAAACCCGGACTTCCTGCAAGAACCCGACATCCAGCGGCGACGGCCCGCCGAGGGACAGGGACAAGCCGTGACAAGACAACGGATAGCGCTCGGCCAATGCCCGCAGCGCCGCTCCGTGGGCACCGCCAATGCCGATCCAGTTTTCCGGCGCAACTTCCAGAAAGTCGAAATTACCAATTGGGGCTGCCTGCAAGTCTTTGAGTAAACCGCGACGCAGGCCAAGCCCTGCGCTGGCCCTGGTGACGGGAGGAATGGATGTCTGCATGATGTCGATCTCACCAATGTTCAAGGACGCGAGCTGGTGCCCGCCTTGAGACACAGTTAATCGAAAGGGTGTATCAGGACTGTGTGCGTCAGGGGTCAGCAATGGATGCCTGTGTATCGACATAGGGGCCAGACACATTGGCATACACAACACCCCTGTTGCCCGCACGGCCGTCTTCGCTGGCAAGCCAGCTCCTACAGTTATGCGACAAGCCGTGACTTTGCCTTCGACGGCGATCCTGTGTCCATCAGGAATCGGTAGCTTTCGTCGCGTCAGGCCGCACTACACAGCCCCCGGACTAAACTTAATGGACGCAGGACCGGCTCAGCGTCCTGCCCATTCCCACGACCACCGCCCAGCGGCGCATGCCTTGCCAGACAATGCCTCTGGACCGTGATCCTTATCGAAGGAGCACACGTGATGGACGAGGCCAGACTCAACGATTTCATGGGCAAACTGGTGAATGACATGGGCGGCGCGGCGATGCTCGCCAACGTCATCCTCGGCGAAGAGCTTGGCCTGTACCGGGCCATGGCCGACAGCCAGCCGATTACCCCCGAAACCCTCGCCGAAAAAACCGGCTGCAACACCCGCCTGCTGCGCGAATGGCTCAGCGCCCACGCCGCCTCTGGCTACATGGAGCACCGCGACGGCCAGTTCCGCCTGCCCGAAGAGCAAGCGCTGGCCCTGGCCATTGAGGACTCGCCGGTGTACATCGCCGGGGGCATCGGCGTGGTAGCGTCGTTTTTCCACGACAAGGACAAACTGGTCAACGCCATGCGCGGCGACGGTGCCCTGCCCTGGGGTGATCACCATCCGTGCATGTTCAGCGGCACCGAACGTTTCTTCCGCCCTGGCTATAAAGCCCATCTGATTGCCGAATGGCTGCCGGCCCTCGACGGCGTGGTGGCCAAACTGCAAGCCGGGGCCAACGTGGCGGACATCGGCTGCGGCCATGGTGCCTCGACGGTAATCATGGCCCAGGCATTCCCGGATTCGCGCTTCGTCGGCTTCGACTACCACGCCCCCTCCATCACCGTCGCCACCCAACGCGCCGAAGAAGGCGGTGTGTCCGGTCGGGCGCGGTTCTTCCAGGGCACGGCGAAAAGCTACCCCGGCGACGACTACGACCTGGTCTGCTATTTCGACTGCCTGCACGACATGGGCGACCCGGTGGGCGCAGCCAAACATGCCTATCAATCGCTGAAAGACGACGGCACGGTGCTGCTGGTCGAGCCTTATGCCAACGACCAACTCGACGACAACATCAACCCGGTCGGGCGCCTGTTCTACGCCGCCTCGACCTTCATCTGCACACCGAACTCGCTGTCCCAGGAAGTGGGCCTGGGCCTCGGCGCCCAGGCCGGTGAAGCGCGCCTTCGCAAAGTGTTCAGCGAAGCCGGATTCAGCCACTTCCGCCGGGCCACGCAAACGCCGTTCAATCTGATCCTGGAGGCCCGCAAATAAACCCCCGAATTGGTGTTGGGCAACTGCTACGCTGCAAGCATTGAAGTGCCCTGCGGAGTGTTGGACATGCTCGACTGGCAGACCCGTAACCAACTCGAGCGCCTCCATGGGTTCATGGCCGATGCGCCGTTTGCCGTGCTGACCGGCGCCGGCATCAGCACCCCCTCCGGCATCCCCGATTATCGCGACAGCCAGGGCGTGCGACGGGGCCGGCAGCCGATGATGTATCAGGAATTTCTCTCGGCCCCGCAATCCCGGCGTCGCTATTGGGCGCGGGCGATGCTCGGCTGGCCGCGGGTGCGCCTGGCGCAGCCGAATGTCGCCCATGACACCCTGGCGCATCTGCAAGGCATGCGGCAGATCAGCGGGCTGATCACGCAAAACGTCGACACCCTGCACGATCAGGCCGGCAGCCGCGATGTGATCGAACTCCACGGCAGTTTGCACCGGGTGCTGTGCCTGGATTGCGGCCAGCGCAGCGAACGCGATTCGATCCAACACCTGATGGAAGCCCAGAACCCGTACCTGGCCGGCGTCGACGCGGTGCAGGCGCCGGACGGCGACACCCTGCTCGACCCGGCCTTCGAGGCACGCTTCCAGGTCCCGCACTGCCCGCATTGCGCCGGGGAACGGATGAAACCGGATGTGGTGTTTTTTGGTGAAAACGTCGCGCAGGCTACGGCGGCCAAAGCCATGGCCGCCGTCGAGCAGGCGGCCGGGCTGCTGGTGGTCGGTTCGTCGTTGATGGCCTATTCGGCGTTTCGCTTGTGCCGCGCGGTGGTGGATCAGGGCAAGCCATTGATCGCAATCAATTTGGGCAAGACGCGGGCCGATGACATGCTTGATTTGAAAATTGAAGGGTCGTGCGAGCGGATACTGCCACTTCTGGCCGAACGTCTGTCCTCCTGACCCAATGTCTTGCAGGAGCCGGCTTAGAGGCCAGCATCACCACCTGACCCCATGCCTTCGCGAGCAAGCTCGCTCCTACACACTCACCGCATGCCACAGGTCAGCTCCCCGACACCGGGCACGGTCCGCCCGCATCGGCCCAGCGCTTGAACTGGGTGACGAAGATATCGTGCGGCACCGGCACCGGCGCGCGGCTGCCGCCCGGGTTCCAGCCCCACAACACCAGCTTGTCGTCGCTGACGTGCTTGATCAGCGCGGTAAAATCCCGATCGCCATTGCTGGAGCGATCCTTGATCATCGCGCAGAGCCGGTCGGCGGGCAGGCCGATCCAGGCCATGCGGTGCGCGGCCGGCGGCAGGCTCCAGTGCGGCGCACCCGGTGGCGCGTGCGGGCCGTAACTGTCCGGCGGATTGTTGTCGGCGTGACAAGTGGCGCACGGCAATCCGGCCGAGCCCTTGCCGTCCATGCCGCGCACGACATTCATCGCATGGGGCACGCCCGCATCGAATTGCAGCGGCGAATCACCGGGAATGTGGCAGTTCTGGCAACGAGGACTCTGGAACACCTTCTGTACCGTGCCGAACGCCTCCAACGCTTCGCGGTCATCGGCGAACAGGTGCGATGCATACGCGACCAGGCACACCAGGACCACCGTCCCCAGCAACCAATGATGGCGTTTCATTTCATACCCCCGACAACTGCAAGGGCAACTCGCGCAGGCGCTGCCCGGTCAGGGCAAACACCGCGTTGGCCACCGCCGGCGCCGTGGGCGGCACGCCGGCTTCGCCGATGCCGCCGGGTTTTTCGCTGCTGGGCACGATATGCACCTCGACCACCGGCATCTCGTTAAGCCGCAACACCTGGTAGTCGTGGTAATTGGACTGCACCACTTGCCCGTCCTTGATCGTCAGCTTGCTGTGCAAGGCAAAGCCCAGGCCAAAAGTGATGCACGACTCCATCTGTGCGGCGACGCTCTGCGGGTTGACCGCTATACCGCAGTCCACCGCACACACCACGCGGTGCACGCGGATCACGAGGTTGTCCTGGGACACCTCGGCCACCTGCGCCACATAGCTGCCGAAGGATTCATGCACTGCTACGCCCAGGGCATGGCCATCCGGCAGCGGCGCCGTCCAGTTGGCCTTCTCCACCGCAAGGTTGAGCACGCCAAGATGACGCGGATGATCCTTGAGCAACGTGCGCCGGTATTCCACCGGGTCCTTGCCCGCCGCCGTGGCCATCTCGTCGATCAGCGATTCCATGACGAACGCGGTGTGGCTGTGCCCGACCGAGCGTAGCCACAACACATTGATCCCGGTTTTCGGTGAGTGCAGTTCGATCTGGTGATTGGCCAGCCCTTCGAGATAGGGACTGTCCGCCACGCCTTCGACGGAGGTTTTGTCGATGCCGTCCTTGACCATGCTTGCCTCGAGGGACGTCCCGGCCATGATCGACTGCCCGACCAACACGTGCTTCCAGGCCAGCGGCAAGCCGTCGGCGCCCAGCCCGATCCGCGCATGGTGCAGGAACGCCGAGCGGTAATAGCCGCCACGGATGTCATCCTCCCGCGCCCACACGGTTTTTACCGGCGCACCGGCTGCCTTGGCGACATACACCGCTTCGCTGACGAAATCCGAGGTCGGATTGGCCCGACGCCCGAAGCCGCCGCCGAGAAACTCGGTATGGATCTCGACCTGTTCCGGCTTGAGCCCGGTGATTTTCCCCGCGACCATTTGGTCCAGGGTCTGGAATTGGGTGCCGGTCCAGATTTCACACTTGTCCTTGCTGATGCTCACCGTGCAATTGAGCGGCTCCATCGGCGCATGGGCCAGGTACGGCACGCTGTACTCGACATCAATGGTCTTGGCCGCTTTTGCCAGTGCAGCCTGGGTATCACCCGCCTGGCCGGCGTTCATCCCGGGCGTGGCGGCGAGTTTGCGGAAACTCTCCAGCAGTGCGTGGCTTTCAAGCCCGGCGTTCGGCCCCTGATCCCAATCGATTTTCAGCGCATCACGCCCCAGCTTCGCCGCCCAGTAGTGGTCGGCAATCACCGCAATACCCGTGGGCACTTGCACCACTTTGTGCACGCCCGGAATCGCCAATGCTTCTGCCCCTTCGAAGGATTTGACACTGCCGCCAAAGGTCGGTGAACGGGCGACCATCGCGGTCATCAACCCGTCAAACTGCACGTCCATACCGTATTTCGCCCGGCCGGTGATCTTCTCCGGGGTGTCGAGGCGCTGGGTGGGTTTACCGATCAGCCGCCAGTCTTTCGCGTCCTTGAGCTTGATCGAGGCCGGATCCGGCCGTGGCAATTGCCCGGCGTCATCGGCCAGTTCGCCGTAGGTGGCGCGATGCTCGCCTGCGATCACCACGCCCGATTCGGTATGAATTTCGGACGGTGCGACGTTGAAACGCTTGGCCGCCGCATCGATCAACATCAAGCGCGCCGCTGCCCCGGCCTGGCGATAGCGGTCGAACTCCATCCAGGTCGAGGTCGAACCGCCGGTAATCTGCATCCCGCCAAACCCGGGCATGCCGTAATCGGCGGCCGACGCCGGGGAATGCTCGACGCGAATTTTCGTCCAGTCGGCGTCCAGCTCTTCGGCGACCAGCATCGTCAGGCCGGTCCAGATGCCTTGGCCCATTTCCGAATGGCCGAGCAACACCGTGACGCTGTTGTCGTTGCCGATGCGCAGGAAGGCATTCGGCGCGAACACGTTGCCCGGGTTTTGCGCGCCCATCGCGAAACGGTGGGCGCCGGGGATGACAAAGGCCACCAGCAAACCGCCGCCCAACGCAGCACTGCCCTTGAGAAAACCCCGGCGCGATAACCTATTGATGTTGTTCATGGCCACCTCAACCCAGCTCGGCGGCGCGTTTGACCGCCGCACGAATCCGCGGGTAAGTGCCGCAGCGGCAGATGTTGCCGGACAACGCCTGATCGATGTCGCTGTCGGTCGGTTTGGGAATCTTCGCGAGCAACGCCGCGGCGGACATGATCTGCCCGGACTGGCAGTAACCGCACTGGACCACGTCGAGTTCTGCCCAGGCCTGTTGCACAGGGTGCGAACCGTCGGCCGAAAGGCCTTCGATGGTGAGGATTTTTTGCCCGTGGGCCACCAGCGTGGCCGGCGTGATACAGGAGCGCAACGGTGCGCCATCGACGTGCACGGTGCAGGCCCCGCATTGGGCCATGCCGCAGCCGAACTTGGTACCGGTTAGGTGGGCGACATCGCGCAAGACCCAGAGCAGCGGCATGTCAGCGGGGACATCGAGCTCCTGATCCTGGCCATTGATGTTCAGGGTCAGCATGGCGCAGTTCCTCAGACTCACGGTGATCTGAAGGGGCGTCGCTGCAGCCTTGTTCGACCTGCGCGCGCCTCGGTTATCCCTACAGCTAAGCGCAATTTTCCGAGCAGACCGTGATGCATCGACCACCGGTCATCATTAAGACTACCTCCACGCGCTTCACGAAATTTTTTATCGATCTACGGTACGGCCAACCTGGCAGACGCTGACTACGCTGAAAGTCCGGAACATTCGCATTTTGCAGAGGAGCTGGCACCATGCAACGCGTACAAAAACTCACGCCCTGCCTGTGGTTCGACGACCAGGCCGAAGAGGCGGCGAAATTCTATTGTTCGATCTTTGATCATTCGAAAATCACTGCCATTACCCACTACGGCCACGCCGGTTTCGAGTTCCATGGCCGGGCTGAAGGCTCGGTCATGACCGTCAGTTTCGAGCTCGACGGGCAAAGCTTCACCGGGCTCAATGGCGGGCCGATGTTCAAGTTCAGCGAAGCGGTTTCGTTTCAGGTCAATTGCGACACCCAGGAAGAGGTCGACTATTTCTGGGGCGAGCTGTCGGTTGGGGGCGTGCCGGAGGCCCAGCAATGTGGCTGGCTCAAGGACAAGTTCGGGCTGTCGTGGCAAATCGTCCCCATCGCGATGATGAACATGCTCAAGGACCCCGACACGAAAAAATCCCAGCGCGCCATGCAGGCGATGATGCAGATGAAAAAGCTCGATATCGCCGCACTGCAACGAGCCTTTGACGGCGAGAGATAATACACTCCGGTACTGAACTGCCCAGGAGTGAGCATGAAGCACGCCGTTGCCAAGAACGCCGACCAGGCCCCGCGCTTCTGGCGCGATGACGCCCTGCCCTTCATCGAGGCCCGCGCCATCGCCGACGGGCGCGAGGTCTGTTACACCCGGCATGCCCACGAACACTTTTCCATCGGCGCGATCACGTCCGGGCGCAGCACCTACCTCCATGAGCAATCGGCGTTCGAGGTCGACGTCGGCACCGTCGTGTTGATGAACCCCGGCGACGTGCACGCCTGCAACCCCATCGAAGACCAGCCCTGGTCGTACCTGATGCTGTACATCGATGCGCCTTGGCTGACCGATTTGCAGCATCAGCTCGGGTTCAGCGACGACGCGGCGTTTCGCCGTTTCTCGCTGACCCACACGCGGGACCCCGAGCTGTTTGCCGGCCTTGCTCAGTTGTATGAGGTGTTGGTCGACCCGCAGCAGGCTGTCCTGCGCAAGCACAGCGTGGCAGTGGAGTTCTTTACCGACGTCCAACTGCGGCTCAACCCGGCCGAGCAACCGCTGCGCGAGCCCAATTTCAAGCTGGAACGTGCGGCCGATTACATCCGCGAGCATTGCACGCAACTGCTCAAGCTCGAGGACATTTGCGAGGCGGCGCAACTCTCGCCGTCCTACCTGATTCGCGCCTTCAAACAGCATTACGGCATGACGCCCCACGCGTTCCTGGTGAACCGGCGCATCCAGTTCGCCCAGGATCAATTGCGCAGCGGCAAGCTGATTGCCGATGTGGCACTGGAAGCGGGATTTGCTGACCAGGCGCATTTTCAACGGGCGTTCAAGCAGCATCTGGCGGCGACGCCGGGGCAGTATCGGGGGTGAGGGTTTGGCTGAACTCGTAATCTTGACGCGATACCTGTGGCCAGGGTGCTTGCCCCCTCGCCACAAAACCTCGTTCGTCCACAACTAAGGCAACAACAGATACACCGCACTCACAACCAGCAATAACGCCATGGCGCGATTGAACAAGCGCATGCCCGCCGGATTGTTCAGGAAACCGCGCAAAAACGTCCCGGCGTAGGCCCAGCAACCCACCGACGCATAACAAATCACCAGATAAATCGCCGCGAACTGCCAGACCAGGCGCGCCTCACCATCGGCGACGAACGCCCCCATGCCGGCCACGCAGGCCAGCCAAGCCTTGGGATTGAGCCATTGCATGATGGCGCCATACAGCATCGATGGGGCCTGCGCCGCCTCATTGGCCTGCACCTGCCCGTTGTCGGCCGCCAGCTTAAAAGCCATATACAGCAGAAACGCCACCCCCGCCCATTGCACCCATTCGGTCAACGCCGGCCACTGCTGCAACAACTCATGCAGGCCCAAGCCCATCAGCACCAACAACAGGACAAAACCCAGGGTGGCTCCGGCAACATGGCGCTGGCTGGCCCGAAAGCCAAATCGCGCACCGGAACTCAAAGCCACGATATTCACCGGCCCGGGGGTGATGGAAGCGACCAGCGCAAACGCCGTCATGGACATCATCAGACTCATTGCACACCTACTTCCTTCGAGTTGAACAGGCCCTCACGATAAGGAGACTAGCGGTGTGCGTATTGAACAAAACTGCCCTATGAATACAGGGTCACGATGCGCTTCACTTTCACCAGCGCCACGCGCAGCGACTCCATGTCCACCGAACCCAGCGCCAGGCGCAGCGCATGGGGCACATGCGCCGAAACCGCAAAGGGCTCGGCCACCGACACTGACACCTGCTCGCGCCTCAGCGCCATGGCGATCTGGTCGGCCCGAGCGTCTTGCGTCAACGGTAACCAGATAAAATACGAATTCGGGTGGCTGACGGTCCGCAACCCTGCCAGCACCTCCCGCGCCAAGGCTTGCCGGGCCTGTGCGTCGGCGCGCTTTTGCGCTTCCAGTTTGAGGACGGTGCCGTCGTCGAGCCAGGCGGTGGCCAGGGCTGTCATGACACCGGGGGTATTCCAAGTCGTCGCCATCATGGTGCGCTCGAATGCGGCGATCCACGGCACAGGCGCGGCGATGAAACCCACGCGCAGTCCCGTGGCGATATTCTTCGACAGGCCGGACACGTACACCGTCCTTTCTGGCGCCATCTCTGCCAACGGTGGTGGTGGGTTTTCGGCGAGGAACGCGTAGGCGGCATCCTCGATGAGGGTCAGGCCGTGTTCACGCGCAATCGTCACCAACCGTTCGCGCTGAGCGCTGTCCATTACCCAGCCCAAAGGGTTGTGCAATGTCGGCATCGCGTACACCGCCCGCACCGAACGGCTGCGACAGAGCCCTTCCAGGGCAGGCAGGTCAGGCCCGGTATCGGTGACTGGAATCGGCAAGACTTCCAGGTGCAACGTCTCGGCCAAGGTCTTGAATCCGGGATAGGTCAACGCGTCCGCGGCGATCACATCGCCGGGCTTGAGCAACGTCATCAGCGCCACGGCCAACCCATGCTGGGCGCCGCTGACAATCAATACTTGCTCGGCCGCGACATTCAACCCGCGCTCGACCAGGTGCCGCGCGACCGAGGCCCGCTCATGCAGGCGCCCCGCGTGGGGCTGATAACGCAGGAGGGATTCCAGGTCGCCGGACAAGGCCAATTGACGCAATGCAGCGCGCAACAGGTCGGCCTGGCCGGGCAATGACGGGTAGTTGAAATTCAGGTCGAGCATGCCCGCCGCCACCACGTGCTGCGAGATGCCCTGCCCCGGCGGTAGCGAGGTTTCCCGCACGAAGGTCCCGCGTCCGGTTTCGCCGCTGACCAGGCCCATGACTTCCAGTTCGGCGTACACCCGGCTGGCGGTGACCAGTGCCAGACCGTGTTCCGCGGCCAGTTGCCGATGGGTAGGCAGGCGGGTACCGGGTGACAAACGCCCCGAGCGAATGTCGGCTGCAAAGGCATCCACCAGCGTCTTGTATCGGGATCGAGGCATGTCCGGATGTATCCATGACAATTTATTGATTGTATCGATCCTCACTCATAGGATGGGTCACGTGCAACCCAACAATGAGCGTGAGCCAAATGGAACGGACTTCGAACCTGCAACAAGGGACACTCGACCATACCACCCGCGGCTGGATCAACGGACTGATCGGCGTGGTGATTTTCAGCGGTTCGCTGCCGGCGACACGGGTGG
Source organism: Pseudomonas sp. NFX15 (assembly GCF_049132105.1). Lineage (NCBI taxonomy): Bacteria > Pseudomonadati > Pseudomonadota > Gammaproteobacteria > Pseudomonadales > Pseudomonadaceae > Pseudomonas > Pseudomonas sp. NFX15. The sequence continues at coordinate 29,835 of NZ_JAFMPV010000028.1, read as the reverse complement.
CAGTGCTGGAATTTGACCCGGTGTTCTTGACCGTGGCCCGCGCCACCATCGCGGCCGTGCTAGCGCTGTGTTTGCTTTGGCTGTTCAAGGAAAAACGCCCGGCGCGCCATCAACTGCTGTCATTGGTCATCGTCGCCCTGGGCGTGGTGATCGGCTTCCCGTTGCTGACGGCGCTGGCCTTGCAATACGTGACCTCTGCGCACTCCATCGTGTTCGTTGGCTTGTTGCCGTTGGCAACGGCGGCGTTTGGCGTATTGCGCGGTGGCGAACGACCCAAAGCGGCGTTCTGGGTTTTCTCGGTGCTGGGCAGCCTGCTGGTGGTCGGCTTTGCCTTTTCCAGGGGCCTGACTGCTTCACCGCAAGGCGACATCCTGATGTTGCTGGCGATCCTCGCCTGCGGCCTCGGTTATGCAGAAGGCGCACAGTTGTCGCGCACCCTCGGCGGGTGGCAGGTGATTTGCTGGGCCTTGGTGCTGTCGTTGCCGGTGGTTGCCGCGCTGACCTGGATGCGTCTGCCAGCGTCATTGAGCGGCATCAGCCTGCCGGCGTGGTTCAGCCTGGGCTACGTCTCGCTGTTCAGCATGCTGATCGGTTTCGTGTTCTGGTATCGCGGGTTGGCCCAAGGGGGGATCGCGGCAGTTGGGCAGTTGCAGTTGCTCCAGCCATTTTTCGGGCTGACCCTGGCCGCCACACTGCTGCATGAACAAGTGAGTATCGGCATGCTGGGCGTGACCGTCGCCGTGATCGTGTGTGTAGCCGGGGCGAAAAAATTCGCTAAATAGCGCTATGGCTACCGCACTGCGTGCGTAGCCGGCATCGGCCGGTTGCTGGCGTTCGCCGGGATGATCGCCCTCGCGTCAGCCGGGTTGGCGTGGTGTTGCAGACGTCTGAACTGTTGTCCTATGCGATCAAGATCCTTGGCGCGGCCTACCTGTTCTACCTTGCCTGGCAATTGTGGCGCGCCGACCCCGGCGTCGAAACCGTGGTCAGCACCGCACCGGTGGGCACCCTGGCACTGGCCCGACAGGAATTCCTGGTGGCGGCCGGATAGCCTAATGATGGGCAATATGAATCCGAACGATAGACCACTTTCGGACGATTCTGTTGAAAAAGTCGGATTTTCCAGACTGGTCCCCTGCTGACCGCTGGAAACGCCTTTTATGCACGTCGCTACGCGAAATCTGAGCCCCGACTCCTCTGCTCAAAGTAAAAATTTCAATCTCACGCGCGTACTTTTCTGCCGAAAAAACCATAGCCGACTTTTTCAACAGAATCGGCCCATAGCGGACGGACCGTCGAAGCTATTGGCCGATTAATTAATAAAACGTCCTAAATTAATTGACCTTGTTCAGCTGGGGCAATTGCCACTTGCCCGAGAGGACATCTTCTGAAGGTTGATACAGACGTAACATCACGTAGAAACCGCCCTCGGGTGCCGGTAGCCAGTTGGCGGCATTCTCACCCTGCGGCTTTGTGTGGGAAATGGGAATGGTGATCGAACCGTCCGCCGCGATCTTCAACCCCTTCGTATCTGGGCCGACCTTGTAGCGACCAATCTCGTTATCGACCAACATTTTGTCGCTGGCGTCATACATGGTCAGCGACCAGAAAGCATTCACCGGCGGTGCCGAAGTCAGTTTGATTTCGTATTGATTGGCGCCAGTGAGTGGCTGGTTTTTGCTGTCGGTGAAGCGCAGCGGATACATCGCTTCATGCTCACCTTGACCGCCCAAATAGGGTCCGGCCACCATGGCGCGCAACGGGTAGTTATAACCAAAACTGTCGAGACCGGTCACCCAATTCCAGCCATTGCGCACTTCCGAGGTGCTGGCCAGCGACGCGATCGCGACGTAGGGCGCATCTTTCAAACCTGCTTCAAGGCCTTTGCGAGTGGCCGGATTGAGTTTATCGGGTGAAAAGCCCTTTTCCGTCAGGCCGATGCGAGCGAACTGGGCAAACAAGGCAGCGTCGGCAGGCTTGACCGGATTGTCCTTGAGCGCCGAAGCCAGTTCGGTGAAGAACCCCAGTGGGTCGTCGCCGGTCTGCGGCAACGCAGGCAAGGTTTCATCATTATGGGTTTTGCCGCTCAACGGCTCGACACTGAACTGTTTCTGCAAGGCGAGGATCGGTGCCACATCTTCACCCTGCTTGACGTGAATGCGCCCCCATAGCCAGATTTTTTTGGTCGAGACATCGAGGCGCTTCGCGTCCTTTGGCAACTCGCCCTTCCAGCCTGGCGGCACCAATACATATTTTCCGGCCTTGGTGCCTGTCGTACGCCGCCCGACATAGTGCTCAAGTTCTTGCCACATGTTGAACACATCGACCACGTAGTAACGGTCATGGGTATCCGGCACGGTCAACACGTAGGGCTCGGTCAGATCCAGCACCGCGCTCATGTAGTAGGTGTCATTGTTGGCGGTAGGCATGTCCTTAGCTGACGGTGACGCCAGCGAAGTCGCCCAGCCGATCCGGTTCAGACCTGCGCGATAGCTCGTGTCGGGCTTGGGTGAGGGAACGCTGATGTATTCACGTGCCACTCTTTCCATGCGCACCAGCGGATAACCCCAGTTGTAAGCCGAGATCGCCAGACTGTAGCCATCAGCCTGCATCCCTTTTTCTACGGCATCGGGTGTAGCAGGTGTGGTTAGCAGTAAATCCGGCGTACTGGCTTGCACAGGCATTATGCTGCCGAGTGCAATACACAAGGGCAGAACACATAACAAAAAACTACGTGGTGAAGTCATAACGAGCGTCCCTTCATGAGTATCGACGGGCGCAAGCTGTCTGAAGCGCGCCTGTCCAACGAAATGAATGTCTGCAAGAACCCTAGGCCCAGGGTTCCGCCTCGTCAAACGGACGCGGACAATTTTGAGTTTCATACTGATTGATAGTGTTTCGCGTACGTCCGTTTTGAGTCGAAATCGGCCCTTCCTTATGTGCGCTGCGACTGCCAAATCACGTTCGTCTTCCGCAATCCCAAGGCGATCCTGATTTTCACCGCGTTCCTGCCGCAATTCGTCGACTCGACCCACGCGATTGCGCCGCAATTCGCGGTGTTGGGCGTGCTGTTCCTGGGGCTGGAGTGGATCGCCATCGGCGCCTATGCCTACATGGGCCTGCACCTGCGTCGCTGGATCGCAAAACCGTCGGGCAAGCGGATATTCAATCGATGCTGCGCCGGATTGTTGTCAGCGGCGGCTTCGGTATTGCTGATGGCTCATCGAACGTGAAGGACCTGCTTTTAACGTAGGCGCTGGCTTGCGAGCGAAAGCGCCGGGTCAGCGACGTGGAGACTGGCTGATCGGCCGCCTTCGCTGGCAAGCCAGCGACTGCACGTGATCGAGCATGCGCTTTACGGCTGTTGGGCCCGGCAAAGCGCTGACTTAACTGGCGCCCATACCCGATACAGGGCTTTTCAACGATGAACCAGGAAATACTGGCCAACGCGAGGGATGCGGCAATCGTAACCGCCTGGTTACCATGAATGCCAAACTGCGGGAATTCGGTGGCCATCACCTGTTGTATGGGCCATCCGAAGACATACACACCATACGAAAAGTCGCCTGGAAGTCGCAATGCCTTGATCGGCTCGGTGGTCATCAGCCAAAGCGCCGTCATCAGGAATGCCGGATAAAACGCAAACTGGAACGCCGGCCCATGCCGACAAATCCAGGCAAACAGGATCAAGCCGCAAACCACCCGGAAATCGATATAGGTCTGGTCTTTGTAAAGCGCAAGAAGCGCCCCGAAGGCAAAGAAGGCCGGGAGGCGACCACCAATATCCACGTTCATCAGGCCAATCAGCTCGATCGATTGCGGAAAAAACAATGAAGTGACCAGTACGGCAATGAGCGCCACCGTGGCGAGGAGTCGATGACGGAATACCCCACAGAGCCCTGCTGCCAGCAACATGGCGTACATGATGAGTTCGTATCGGATCGTCCAGATCGATCCATTGGTCAGCGGGTAGCTGCTGTGTTCAAACACGCCGGGGAGCGAGTACTCGACATAGGGGTGGCGCAATATCGATACAAATGTGCTGCCATAGGCGAAATAACTATTGAGCGGCAGTGTGGTGAGCATCGGCCCAAGTATCAGCATGCAAGCAATTGCGCTCACGAGGATGGCCGGGAACACCCGAAAAAACCGGGCCAGGATGAAATGAAGGGGTGAACTGTTATTGATCCAGCTATGGGTGACGAGAATGCCGCTCAAGAAAAAAAAGAACTCAACGGCCAGCGATCCCGAATAGTCAAATCCCAGCAATTCCCTGATTGGCTCTGTTGTCACAGACCCTGGAACAAGCGCATAGGCATGCCCCCAAATGACCGCGCAGGCCGCGACGAGGCGCAGCAGATCTGCATTGTTATTGTCCTTGTGCAGAGCGAGATCCAATTTCATTGAATGGCTCCCGGAATTTGCCCACGATGGAAGGTGCGCCCGATACCGTCTTAGCGTAGGCACCGCCGCGACTGCCCAACATGAAGATAAAGACATGTTGCATTTTCGCCATTTTGGTGTACCCCGCCCAATGCCGTCACATACGGCGTTGGCATGCCAGCAAAAGCGGTGTGTCCGCCACGTGGATATTGGCTGACCCGGCGCCTTCGCGGTCAAGTCCGTTCCTAGAGAGAGCTGTGCGGGAGTTCTCTGTCGATTTTCCGGTGGAGACTAATCTTGACGCGATCTAAGCTGCGCCCATGAACCTACAAAAAACGCTGCTGCCGCCCCGTGCCGAGATGCTTCGCGCCATGCTCGAGCGAGACACGTCCTACGAGGGTGTGTTCTTCACGGCGGTCAAGACCACACACATTTTCTGCCGCCCCGGATGCACTGCACGCAGCCCGAAGCCTGAGAATGTCGAGTTCTTTGCCAACGCCGAACAATGCCTGGCCGCGGGCTATCGCGCCTGCCTGCGCTGCAAACCGCTGGACACGGCTGCCAGCGCACCCGACTGGGTGCAGCGACTGTTCAAGTCGGTAGACGCCAATCCAGAGCAACGCTGGACCGACGCCCAGCTACTGGCCGAAGGCATCGAACCGCTGAAACTACGCCGCTGGTTCAAGCAGCATTTCGGCATGACCTTTCACGCCTGGCTGCGCGCTCGGCGCCTGGGCATGGCGTTGGGCGGGATCAGACAGGGCGACTCCATCGATGACGCCGCATTCGATTCGGGCTACGAATCCTTGAGCGGTTTTCGTGACGCTTTCCAGAAGTCGTTTCACATCACCCCGGGCCGCGCCGCCAACAGCGAACCCCTGTTGTTCACGCGCCTGACCACGCCATTGGGGCCGATGATTGCCATGGCCGAACGGCGTGGGCTGGTGCTGCTGGAGTTTCTCGATCAGCCATCGTTGAGCCCGCAGGTCGAAACGCTGCACAACCGTTTCGGTTATGCGGTGGCACCGGGGCACAACGCACATTTGCAGCAGATCGAAACGCAATTGTCTGCGTACTTTGCCGGCACGCTGACTGCGTTCAGCGTGCCGCTGCACATGCCCGGCAGTGAGTTTTCGCGCCGGGTCTGGGCCGAACTGGCGAAAATCCCCTACGGCCAGACCACCACCTACAGCGCCATCGCGAGGGTCCTGGGCAAACCCGGTGCGAGCCGCGCGGTAGGCCTGGCCAACGGGCATAACCGCTTATCGATTGTGGTGCCGTGCCATCGGGTGATCGGCGCCGACGGCTCGCTGACCGGCTACGCTGGAGGCCAGCCGCGCAAGGCGTTTCTGCTCAGGCTGGAGAACGCCGCGGTGCAACTCACCGAGCCATTGGCGTTCTGATCTCTACTGTTTTTTTAAAGGAAGGACGCTCGATGGACAGGCTCGACACTCAACTGCACCAACTGCATCAGCAGGGTTTGCTGATCCTCACCAACGTCGCCGATGCTGCCGGGGCGCGACTGGTGGAGCAACTGGGTAATAAGGCGGTGGCCACCAGCAGCGCGGCGGTGGCCTGGGTGCATGGCTACCCGGACGGCAACACCCTGCCCCTCGAACGCCTGGTGTCGACGGTCGAGTCGATTGCCCGGCTTATTTCGGCGCCACTGACCGTCGACATCGAGGCCGGTTATTCCGATGACCTGGAGCGGGTGGCGCAGGTGGTTGACGCAGTGATTGCCGCGGGTGCGGTCGGGATCAACATCGAGGACGGTTCCTCGCCACCGGAGTTGCTGGTGCGCAAGATCGAAATCGCCCGTGAGGCAGCCGAGCGGCGCAACGTCAACCTGTTCATCAATGCACGCACCGATGTCTACTTGCGGGGCCTGGTGCCTGCCGAAGACCGCGTCGCCGAGACCCTCAAGCGCGCCGCGCTGTATCAGGCCGCCGGGGCCAATGGCCTGTTTGCCGCCGGTGTTAGCGCCGAGTACGAAATCAAGGCGCTGTGCCAGGGCACTTCGCTGCCGCTGAATGTGCTCGGGCGTGCGGGCCTGCCGTCGCCCGAAGCGCTTGAAGCGCTGGGCGTACGGCGCCTGAGCGCAGGTTCCGGCATCGCCGAATTCCTCTACGGCGCCATGGCCGGTATCGCCAAGAGCTTTCTGCAAACCGGCATGCTCGATAGCCACGACCTGAAAGCCTTGACCTATGGTGAGGTGAACGCCCTGTTGAAACCATCCGGGAACGCCTGAGCCATGTCCGACGGCTATCGGGCGTCCAGTGAATTCCTGGCCGCCCTCGATGACGACTGGCGCCGCCACATCGAGGCCATCGGCCCGTGCCTGCATCAGCCGCACCCGGCGCGTGACCCCTACGAGTCGCTGGTGCGGGCGATTGCCTATCAGCAGCTGCATGCCAAGGCTGGCGATGCGATTGTCGGACGGCTGTTGGCGTTGTTTGGTTCGGGTTCGTTCCCGAGGCCAGAACAAATCGTCGCCACCGATTTCGAGCAGTTGCGCAGTTGTGGATTTTCCGCAAGCAAGATCGCGACCATCCAGGGCATCGCCCAGGCGACGCTGGACGGCGTGGTACCGGATTACGCCACGGCGCTGGCGATGGACGATGAAGCGCTGATCGAGCGTTTGATCACGTTGCGCGGTGTCGGTCGCTGGACCGTGGAGATGCTGCTGATCTACAGCCTGGAGCGGCCGGATATCTTGCCCGCCGACGATTTTGGTGTGCGTGAGGGTTATCGTCGGCTCAAAGGCCTGGAGGTGCAGCCGACGCGCAAGCAGATGATCGAGATCGGGTTGGCGTGGAGCCCTTTTCGCACGGTCGCCTGCTGGTATTTGTGGCGCGTGCCCAACCGGTAGACCGCGTTATCGTTGTTCGCTGGCAAGCCAGCTCCTACCCGTTTAGCGCCGGACACCAATGCCGAAAACACCGGAGAACCTTGTAGGAGCTGGCTTGCCAGCTCCTACCCGTTTCGTATCTCAGTGTGTACAACCCCGCCCTCGACACACCGCTCAAGCAATTCCCCGCCACAACGACACACCGCAGATACACCCCATTGATGAAATACGCCTGTCGATTGATCCAGCCGATCCAGGCGCTCAACTCATTCAATGCAAGGAACACCACCATGACCCACTCAATGGCTTCGGCCGTCAAAAGCCTTCACCTGAACCTCGACCGTGCCGGCGACTGGATTGCGCCCTTGGCGCTGAGGGTGTTACTGGCCTGGGAATTCTTCGAGTCCGGACTGGAGAAATTCAACGGCCAAAACTGGTTTGCCGATATCCAGAACCGCTTTCCGTTTCCGTTCAACCACGTTTCGGCGACGCTGAACTGGGAACTGTCGATGTGGGCCGAACTGGTCTTTGCCATCACCTTATTGATCGGCCTGGGCACACGCTTTTCAGCCTTCAGCCTGATCGTGGTCACCGTCGTCGCCACCGCCGCCGTGCACTGGCCCGCCGACTGGCACACCTTGAGTGAACTCGCCCAAGGTTACGCCATCAGCAACAAGGGCTACGGCAACTTCAAGTTGCCGTTGATCTACCTGGTCGCCTTCACACCGCTGTTGTTGTCGGGTGGCGGCAAGCTCAGCCTCGATGCACTACTGGCTCGGTTTTTCTGGCGGCACTGAAACACACAGGGCATACCACAAACCCTGTAGGAGCTGGCTTGCCAGCGAAGAGGCCGTCAACTCCATCATCAATGGCGCCTGACACACCGCTTTCGCTGGCAAGCCAGCTCCTACAAGTTAAGGGTCAGAGCTGGTTCGCCGCCGCCATGCTCACGAAACGGCTGTCGAAGCGCAGCTTGATGTTGTTCTTGTCGCCCAGGGTCGAGCCATCGGCGAATTGCATGCCTACCGCATCGGCGCTGGTGGCCGCCTGGCCGAGCAGGCCCTTGGCGAAGGAGAAGGTGCGCACCTTGTCCATGGTGTGGCGGATGGCCTCGGAGTTGGCGAAGTCAAATGCCGTGCGCGGGGTGTAGAACAACATGGTCTGCGTCAGTTGTTCTTCGTAGCCCTTGAGGTCTGTGCCGGAGCGTTCGGCCATCGAGTTGCGGGCGGCGATCGCCTGTCCGTTGTCGCCGCTCATCAGTTGCAAGGTTTCGAACCACGCACCGACCAAGGCCTTGCCCAATTCCGGATTGGCATTCAACGTCTGGGTATTCACCGCCATCATGTCGATGATCTCCCCAGGGATTTCCCGGGAGGTGAACACTTGCACCGCCGTCGGTGATTGCTTCATCACCATGCTCAACTGCGGATTCCACAGTGCCGCCGCCGTCACGCCAGGGGTAGAGAACGAGGCCACCGCATCGGCATCCGACGTGTTCATGATCTTGATGTCGCGCTGGCTCAAACCATGGATGTCAAGGGCCCGCGACATCAGGTAATCGGAGACCGACAGTTCCACCAGGTTCACTTGCTGGCCCTTGATGTCGGCAAAGGTCTTGCCGTTCTTCAGGACGATGGCGTCATTGCCGTTGGAGTAATCGCCGAGGATCAGCCCCGTGGTATCGATACCATTGGCGCTCGGAATGGTCAGCGCGTCCATGTTGGTCATGCCGCAGGCATCGAACGCGCCGGCTGCGTACTGGTTGATCGACTCGATGTAGTCATTGAGTTGCACCAGTTCAATCTGGATGCCGTACTTCTTCGCCCACTTGTCGATGATCCCGTGCTCACTGGCGTACCCCCAGGGCATCCAGCCGGAATAGATCGACCAGGCAACCTTGAACGAATGTTTTTTTTCGGCGGCAGACGCCCCAAAAGCCAGGCAGGACAGCGCCAGCAACACGACTGCACAGCGATAAAACACGCACGAAAATGCCTTCATGGAAACCTCACCGGTTATGAAATGGAGTGACGCGTGGGATTAAGGGAGTGGCCGGGTGTAGCGGCTCAACGTCGTGGATTCACGGGCGTACCATTGCGCCGCGCTGTCGGTGAACCCGGTGGTCTGGACGTAGCTGACCTCGGGTTCCAGCGTGTCGATGACATAGATCCGCTCACGAAGCACGCCATCGACCTGCAACAGCTGACTGACATGCCTGCCGTCCGCTTGAAGCTCGAAGCCCTCGAGCGAAATCAGCGGCTGGCCAATCCGTGCCGCACAGGTCGACAAGGTCACGCTGAACCCCCCGTCGAGCGAGCCTTGGGCGACCGAGGTTTCAAAGTTGAATGCACGATGCAACCACTCAGGATCATCCGCATTGCGCTCGACTTGCTCGCGCAATGGCAGACCGTGCGCGTCGTATTCCAGCGGCTGGGCACGCCCCAGCACCATCGCCGCATGATCGCCACAAACGATCAGACCGCCACCGCGGTGGTGCACCACGCCGCTATCGAGTTGTGTTTCGTGCAACAGTCGCAGGCCGATCAATACGCCCGGTCTTGAAGGTTGCAGGCGCCAGTCTTCGACATAGGCGCCACTGGGGGCGAATTCGATCATGCAGTTGCCAATACGCTTGAGCACGGCCGGCTCCGGCCAGCGGTTATGCACCTGCAAGGACGTGTCGCTGTGCCAGCTCAAGGTCTCGCCTTCCCAGGTGCACAAGGCTTCCCAGCCTTCGTAATTGGCCAGGCGTTGCAGTTCTTCGGCGCTGCACGCCGACAGCGCTTTGGCAGCCACCTGCTGGTGTTCCAGCGGCAGGCGCAGGTCGATGGTGAAGTTGCGGCTCTGGAACCAGCACACGTGGGTGTCGGTATCGGTCAGGCCATTGGCAAAGCTGATTGCCCGGCGCTTGTAGAAACCCAGCATCCAGTCGGGAACGCCAGTGGCCGGTTGCTGCGGATAGTGTGCGACGAGTTGTTGAAGGTGCATGTCAAGCCTCCTCGCCGATGGCGGCATAGCCGAACGACGACAGGGCCTTCGCCCCGACCGGCAGGCTGAGTTCGCCACGGGCCAGGCGCTGCTTGAGGTAGCGGAAGGTTTGCAGGGTTTGCGCGTACAGGTGGTCGCCGCACACCACCGGGCCGTAGCGGCTCGGCGTGGCCGGATCGAGCAATTGCGCGAGGGGTTCGATCACGGTGTCGTAGTCACAGGCGCAAAACATCGCAAAGGCATAACGCTCCTGCGTGACCTTGCGCACCCGATGGGCCGTGGCGACGTAAGTGCCATTGCTCAGCACTTCCATCATGTCGCCGATGTTGATGACAAATGCACCGTCCACCAGCGGCACGTCGATCCACTGCCCTGCCCCGTTCATTACCTCCAGCCCCGGCGCCGTCGGCAGCAGGATGGTGAAGCATTCATAGTCGGTATGGGCGCCGATGCCCGGACGGTCGACCGGCACATCCGCCGAGTACGGATAATGAATCAGCCGCAGTTGGCTGGGCGGTTGCGTAACCTTCTGGCTGATCGCGTTTTCCGGCAGGCCCAGGGCCAGGGCAAAACCACGAAACAACGTGAGGCTGAGGCTAAACACCGCGTCGTAGTAAGCCTTGATGTCCTGCTTGAACCCCGGCAACGACGACCAGCGGTTGGCCCCCAGCATTGGCCGCTGCCCGTGCGGCAGCACGTAGTCGAAACCGACATCGAAGGCTTCCTTGTGGTCGATGCTGCCGGTGGCGAACTGCTCTTCGCCTTCAGGCACATAGCCGCTGTGATTGCTCGACAGCCCGATGTAATCCTGAATCTTGCGCTCCAGCGGCTGGGCGAAATACTCCGCCGTGCGCTGCTTGAGTCGCTCGATGATGCCCGAGTCGACGCCGTGGCCGGTGACATACAGAAAACCCGCTTGCGCAGCGGCATTGCCGAGTGCGGTGGCAGCCTCCACACGTTCGGTTTCAAGGGTGGAAAACAGCCCTCGAATGTCCACCAGAGGCAGGCGTTCGAATGCTGAATGAGGGGTGATCCGGGGCATGGGCGCCATGCGTAACCTCCTGATGATTAGTCAAAATGTCACCTGGTCGTCCAGATATCGCAGGGCCGCAAGGCCTCCGGGTCGTCCCGGATCAAGTGCACCGTCATGGGTGCAGCAGGGAAATAGCAATGTGCGTGCCACGTTGGTCTCGGTGTCGCGGCTCTGGCGTTATCTTGTTGATTTGCAAAGCACCACGCCCTCGACTCCGTGTCCCATCACCCTCGCACTCAGGCCCCCTGACAAGCACCACAATGAAGCAACTCGCGCCTGAGCACAGGGCAGCCATAATGAACAGGTTTCCATTTCGCCAAGGAAAACGGACATGCCACTGACTCTCTATTTCCACCCGCTCTCCTCGTACTGTCACAAAGTGCTGATCGCCCTCTACGAACTGGATATCGAGTTTGAAAAAAGGTTGATCAACCTGGGCAACGAAGCCGACCACGCAGAACTTCAGGCGCTATGGCCTCTGTGCAAATTCCCGGTGATTCGCGATCACGACCAACAACGCAACGTCGCCGAGTCGAGTGTGATCATCGAGTACCTTGACCACCGGCAGGCCGGCTACCCGCGGCTGATTACCGAGGATTGGAAGGCAGCGCTGGAAGTGCGATTGTGGGATCGTTTTTTCGACCTGCACGTGCAAGGGCCGATGCAGAAAATCGTCGGCGACCGCATCAGCGCCGCCAACGGCGATCTGTCCCGGGAACGTGCCGCGCTGACGACAGCGTACGGCATGCTCGAGCAGCAACTGGCCGCCGACTCCTGGGCCGCCGGCACGACGTTCAGCATGGCCGACTGCGCCGCCGCCCCGGCGCTGTTCTACGCCAGCACCCTCGTGCCGTTTGCCGACGAACATCGCCACTTGAGTGCTTATTTTGAACGGTTGATCCAGCGGCCGTCGGTCAAGCGGGTGATCGAAGAGGCGAAGCCTTACTTTTCGATGTACCCGTTCGTCGAGGCCATTGCATCGCGGTTTCGGTAAAGAAGATGGGGCGCCAGAAACGAAAAATCCCCGTGATCCATCAAACAATGGATCACGGGGATTAGTGCGGCGTGCGGCGTATTATCAGGCCGGAGCGCCCAGGTTCTTGATGCTTTCCATAGTGACGACGGCAACCAGTTGCTCACCGCAAGCCAGGTTCAGCACAAAATGCTATGACGATAGTTGAACTAACCGATTGAACTCTGTTTGCCAAGGAATATCAGCAATAGGATGACGCAAGCAATAAACCACCAAAGCGACGAATAATAATCGTCGACGGGGTGTTACTGGAATACTTGAGAAGATAATGGCAGGGGCGGCTGGATTCGAACCAACGCATGGCAGGATCAAAACCTGCTGCCTTACCGCTTGGCGACGCCCCTGTATCTGTTGCGGCGAGTGACTCGCACTCGTTTTACTGAATGGCAACAGGACCTGTTGCCTACTTGCCTGACAGGTTCAGTTAGGGCCTGTGCAAGAGTGGCCGGCAATTTACCAAGTTTTGTTTCGCCTGGGAAGCCCCAGGCTAATATTTTGTTTTTTAAAACAGATGCTTAGTGTTAAACACTGGCCAGACAGATTACCGGCGTGCTTGCAACGGGACCGCGTCTGCTACGCTTTTGTATCTTGAAACCGGATTGGGAATCGATTGCTAGCACCCTTCCCCTTGCCATCTGAGGGCGCCGAATGTGAAAGGCGGACTGATTGCCGCCACCGCCACCATCCTGATGGCCGGTGTTGCGATTTACGGGTTGAACACTTGGGAACGCGCCCAGAACAAGCGGCAAGAAGCCGTTTGCAGCGTGGCCCAACAACACCTCAAAGGCCTGGAAACCCAGGCGAGAGCCATGGCCGCCGGATTGACGGTCGAAGCCTATGGCGAGGCCGAAAAAGCCGACGCCGGCCAATTGGTCAGGGCACTCGACACGGCGAAAAATGCAGCCGAGGTCGATGCTGTCATTGACGAGCGTTCCGCCGTCATCGAAGCGCAGATCACCGCCGAAGACGCCGAGGTTCACTCGCGCAGCGATCAACCGTTCCTCGGCCAGGAACTCAAAAAGCAGCGCATCCCCACTGACGTAAAACAGGAATTCAAGCGTGCTGAAAAGGCTGTGGCCGAGGCCTGCCAAAAATAGCGACCGCCCACTCCCGGGTTGACGATTGCGACTAGACTCCAGCCAAGGCAGGTGCAGCAAACTCCGCGTTTATAACAAAAAGCCTAAGAAGAACGAGGATGTGTCAACTTTGAATCAATCCACTTTCTGCGCCATGGCCAGCCTGCTGGTGTCTGTCGCGGTATCGGCCAACGGCGTCATTCCGGTCCTCGAACTGGACTACACGCGCTCGGCAACCGAAACCCTGAAGAAAATCGGTATCCATGACGCCTGCATCGTTGGCGCCAAGACCCCCGTTGCGTTCACTTACTGCCGGGAAGGCTCGTCGACACTGTGGAAGTATCAGGCACTGGACCTGGAACAATTGGCGGCCATGCAAAGTGACGCCAAACGCCCCTCGATGATCTACCAGCCGGTGAGCGTCGTTGAGTTCGACAGTGCCGCCTGCGATGACGAAACCGGCATGGCCGCCGAGGAAAAACCGACAGCGACCCGTTGGCTCTTCCTCGGCCTGCTGGCCTTTTCCCTGCTGATCGCCCTGCGCTACAGCTACCGGGCGATCCAGCAACGACATGACGATCCTGCAACGTATTCGCCGTATTCGCCACCCGTCCCGCAGGCACGGGCTCAGTCCCTGCCATCCTTCCAGGCGACAGCCCGCACCAAGGCCTTGGCAGCGTTCGGTTTCGCCGCTGCCGTGGCCTTCATGTACTTCAAATTTTCAGGGTTTTGAACCATCCGTGAGCGCGCCATTGCGGCGCGCTCGTCGGTCAACACTCAGTGCGGCGCACGGGTGATCGTCTTGAGCAGGTCATCGGGGCTGATGTATCCCACCACGCTGCCCGGTTGCGGCTGGTTGAGGATGTGGCCCTTCATCTTGCCGATGATGTGCATTTCGCACGGTTTGCAGTCGAACTTCAACGTCAACACTTCATCGCCGTGGATCAGTTGCATCGGCGCCACCTTGGTGCGCACGCCCGTCACGCCCTTGGCCTGTTTCGGGCACAGGTTGAAGGAGAAACGCAGGCAGTGCTTGGTGATCATCACCGGTACTTCGCCAGTTTCTTCGTGAGCCTCGTAGGCCGCGTCGATCAGCTTGACGCCATGACGGTGATAGAAGTCGCGGGCCTTCTGGTTGTAGACGTTGGCCAGGAACGACAGGTGCGACTCCGGGTACACCGGTGGCGGCGTGGTCTCGGCCTTGCGGCTGCCACGCGGGTGGGCGGCGATGCGCGCTTCGGTCAAGGCCTCGATCACTTCCCGGCGCAAGGCCTTGAGCTGCGAGTTCGGGATGAAGTACGCCTGCGGCGCGTCCAGCTTGATATCGGTGGCGTGGTACTGGGTGGTGCCCAGTTGGCCGAGCAGATCCTGCAACTGCTCCAGCGCCTGTTCCGGTTTGTTGGCGACGCCGAACGGGCCGTTCAGCGTCACGTTGGCGCTGATGCCCTCTTCACTGGTCGCCGTCACTTGCAGCTGTTCTTCACGCAGTTTGGCGACCCAGCGCAACGCCACGCGACGTTCGGCCGAGGTCTTTTGCAGCGCCTGTTGCCAGTTGTGATCAAGGTTGCGATTCAGCGGATGGTTAGGGCGCAGCTTGTACATCCCTTCCGGCATCTCGTTGGGCTCGACGCGATAGCGATAACGCTTCTCGCCATCCTCCTCGAATTCGCCCTTGGGTTCGGCGATGTTGGCGCGGAACCCCACCACCTCGCGCTTGACCAGCACGTTGAGGCCGTCGCCGTTGGACAGCGGTTCGTGGGTCACCACCTGCATGTCGCGCTTGGCGACTTTCTCGACCACGCCCACCGGCAGACCGGTGAAGGTCGGTGAGTCAAAGGCGCCGATATCGATCTTGCGGTCGGTGACAAAGTAATCGGTGCTGCCGCGGTGGAAGGTTTTTTCCGGGTCGGGCAGGAAGAAGTGCGCGGTACGTCCGCTGGAGGCGCGGGCCAGGTCCGGGCGGTCTTCGAGGACGTCGTCGAGGCGCTGGCGGTAGTAGGCGGTGATGTTCTTCACATAGCCCATGTCCTTGTAGCGGCCTTCGATCTTGAACGAGCGCACGCCAGCCTCGACCAGGGCGCGGATGTTGGCGCTCTGGTTGTTGTCCTTCATCGACAGCAGATGCTTTTCGTAGGCGATCACGCCGCCCTTTTCGTCCTTGAGGGTGTACGGCAGACGGCAAGCCTGCGAGCAGTCACCACGGTTGGCGCTACGCCCGGTCTGCGCGTGGGAAATGTTGCACTGGCCGGAAAATGCCACGCACAACGCGCCATGGATAAAGAACTCGACGGCCGCATCGGTTTCGTCGGCGATGGCGCGGATTTCCTGGAGGTTCAGCTCGCGGGCCAGCACCAGTTGCGAGAAACCGGCCTGATCGAGGAACTTCGCCCGCTCCAGGGTGCGGATGTCGGTCTGGGTGCTGGCGTGCAGTTCGATCGGCGGGATGTCCAGCTCCATCACACCCAGGTCCTGGACAATCAGCGCATCGACGCCGGCATCGTACAACTGGTGGATCAGCTTGCGTGCCGGCTCCAGTTCGTTGTCATGCAGGATCGTGTTGATGGTGGTGAACACCCGGGCGTGGTAACGACGGGCGAACTCCACCAGATCGGCGATATCGCTCACTTCGTTGCAGGCATTGTGGCGGGCGCCGAAGCTCGGGCCACCGATGTAGATGGCATCGGCGCCATGCAGGATAGCCTCGCGGGCGATGGCGACATCGCGTGCAGGGCTGAGCAATTCCAGGTGATGTTTAGGCAAGGACATAATTTTTTTAGTCAGGCTTGTCACGGTCGAGGCGTGCATTGTAGCGGCGAAACGCCTGGGCGGCACCTTGTGCTGCCCGGTGGTGTCTCGGGTGGGCCTGCCCTGCCTGAAACCCTGTAGGCGCGAGCTTGCTCGCGAAGGACGTTAACGATGACGCGAGCATCCTGAATGCACGCGTCGCCCTTATGTTCATCGCGAGCAAGCTCGCTCCTACAAAGGGCGCGGTGTTTTTTAAGGTTGTCTGTCGCCGGATCAACCGTTTTCTGAAGGCAAATGCTTCAGGACAAGTAGGGCAATTCTGATTTTCCTGCACCCCGGTCAGGCCCCGTTATCGCTCATGCAGAATCGACCGCCATCGTTCTGCAGAGACCCACCGGATGTTCGCGCTTGCCAACTCGCCACGCTTCACCCTGAGCCTTGAAGGCGAGCCGGACTACGACTTCAAGGTCTTTGAGTTCAAAGGCCAGGAGGCCATCAGCCAACCTTACCGATTTGAGCTGGAACTGGTCAGCGAGCGCGCCGGTATCCCGCTCGAAAGCCTCCTGCATCGTCAGGCCTTTCTGGGGTTCGATGGGCAGGGACGCGGCATTCACGGGCAGATTATTCGCGTCGGCCAAGGGGCGACCACACGGCGCCTGACGCACTATCAAATCAGCCTGGTACCGCGCCTGAGCTACCTTGATCGGCGCATCAACCAGCGAATCTTCCAGCACAAGACGGTGCCGCAGATCATCGCCCTGGTCCTCAAGGACCACCACATTCTCGAATACGCCCATTGCGAATTCCAGTTCGGCAGCCAATACCCCGAACGCGACTACTGCGTGCAATACGCTGAAAGCGATCTGGCGTTCATCCAGCGTCTGTGTGGCGAAACCGGCATTCATTTTCACTTCCGGCACAGCCCCGACGGGCACCGCCTGATGTTTGGCGACGACCAGACCTTTTTCCCCCGCTTGAGCCAGTCAACGCCGTTCCTGCCGGGCAGCGGCATGGCCGGCGAAACCCCGGTGATCAACCGCTTCGACGTACGCCTGGAAACCTGCACCAGCGCCATCACGCTCGCTGACTACGACTTCCACAAGCCTGGCCAGCCACTCCAGAGCAGCCTCGACAACCAGCAGCGACCGAGGCTGGAGCACTATCAGTTCCCCGGTCAGTTCACTGATCTTCGGCGCGCTGACCTACTGGCGAAGCGCTCACTTGAGCGACACAACGCCGATGTCTGTCAGGCTGAGGGCACCAGTGATGATTGGTCGTTGGTCAGCGGCCATTTTCTGCGGCTCGCCGAGCATGCGAACCAGGCCTGGAATGAGCTGTGGCTGGTCACCCACATCGAGCACCACGGACGTCAACCGCAGGTGCTGGAGGAGTCGGCTCCCGATGATGCGGACGCTTTCCAGGGCTATCGCAATACCTTTCTGGCCACACCGCGGGACGTGCCCTACCGCCCGCCCTTGATCGAAAAGCCCAACGTCGCGGGTTATCACTGCGCCGTGGTCACCGGCCCCAAGGGCAGTGAAATTCATTGCGACGAGTACGGTCGGGTCAAGGTCCAGATGAAGTGGGACCGGCACGGCGAGCTGAATGAGTTCTCCAGCTGCTGGCTGCGGGTCGCCACGGGCTGGGCTCACGACCGCTATGGCAGCGTGCTGATCCCGCGAGTGGGCATGGAAGTGCTGGTGGGGTTTGTCCATGGCGATGCCGATAAACCATTGGTCATGGGCTGTGCGCCCAACGCCTCGACGCCGCTGCCGCTGGACCTGCCCGCCGACAAGACCCGCAGCATTTTCCGCAGCCAAAGCAGCCCTGGGGGCGGTGGCTACAACGAACTGCGCATCGAGGATCGCAAGGGCGCCGAGGAAATCTACCTGCGCGCCCAGCGCGACTGGAGTCAGGACGTGTTGCAGGACATGCATGTCCAGGTCGGCCATCAGCGCAATGTGGTCATCGGCAGTACCGAAGGGCCGGCATCAAGCGACAGCCTGCAGGTCCATGGCGACCTGAAAATCCGCGTCATCAACCAGGCCCTGAACGCCAGCGAGCAAGCACATTTCAGTGCGGGTCAGCAGGTGGTGATCGAAAGTGGCCTGAACATTTCGATTCAATCGGGCGGCCATTGGATCAATGTCGGCCCGGCGGGGATTTTCAGCAGTGTGCCGATTCAGGTCGGCGGCGCGCCGATGCCGATCATGGGTGGCATCGGCAAAACGGGGCCAGCCCCCGTGCCGCTGAGCGAGGCGCAAATCCAGAGCCTCAAAAGCAACGCACCTTTCTGTGAAGAATGTCTACGGTGCGCTGACGGACTGTGCCCTGCCCCTGCCAGCCTGAACGGCGGCGCCAAGGCATCCGTTACGCCGGCCTCCTCCGGCGTTGAACCGGGCTTCCACATCGTTGAGTACCCCTTGCGCCGTACCGAGCTGGAGTCATTGTTGTTTCCCGAATCGCATCCGACGGTACTGGCCAAATTCCGCAGCCTCAACCCGCAACTCAATGGTTATGCCAAACCCGGCCAACTGATCGTACTCAGCGACCCGCGCAACACCCAATGCACCCGCGAAGAAGCCTTGTTGATGGAGGCTGCGCAAAAAGTCGACGCGGCCCTCGCCCCCCTGAGCGACGCCGAAGCCGAGTTCATGGCACTTCATCACGATGAGATCGAATCCTTCCTGGCACAAGGCTCAACGGCTGTGGGCATTGGCGCAGCGATGTTTGGCCAGCACTTGGGCAACTTGAAAATCACCTTGGGAGAACTGGAATCCCTGCACAAAAGCACCTTTGACAAACACGGGAAACTCTCGGGCGCCGAGTTCTTTTCCAAACGCGAAAAGCTGATGAAACAACTCGACAGCAGCCTCGGCCCATTGGTGCGTAAAGGTGTGGGTATTCCCAATCATCCGAAACTTAAAAACGCACTGGGTATTTCCAGCCGTAGCCTGGTGCACCACTGGAGCAAGGCCGGCACGGCGGGCGGAATTGCGGGGTATGCCATGCATATCGAGGGGGTGAGCAAGGCCAGTAAGGTCATAAAAGCAGGTGGCTGGATTGGCGTTGGCTTGGGGGCTGGGGCTTCGGGGTTGAAGGTGAAAGAGACTTGTCGGGTGGGGACGGATGAGGCTTGTAGGAAGGTGAAGTTTACGGAGGTTGGGAAGTTCGGTGGTGGGCTTGCAGGAAGTACCTTTGGAGGCATCGCGGGGGCTCTGACTTGTGCGGGAATTGGTCTTGTAACGGCGGGAACTGGCACAGTTGTTTGTTCACTCGTGTTAGTGGCTGCGGGAACTTTTGTTGGAGGGATGGGCGGCGAGGTGGCGGGAGAGAAAGTTGGGGAAGTGATTTATGAAGGAGTTTATCAGTGACGAATAATGACGAAGCATGGTTTGTTTTGACTTTTGGCGGTTTGTTTTTTGGGCTAGGTTTTATATCTATTTTTGGTCAACTTTATCTGTATTTTTTTAAGATCCCAGAAATTCTATGTGTGCTCAAAAACTCCCAAGGGGTTTTGGCTCGTAAATTTTTTTTAAGTGGAGGAATGCCGGGAGCTTACTTTTTTTTCGCATGCGTAGGTGCTTACTTGATATTGCCATCTAAGTCGATTAAGGGAGGCGCCTTGGATGAAGATGACTATCTAAATTTTCCTCGTGGACTGCTGCATCTGATTCGCTTTATTTATATATCAGCACTTGGAGGAGGGATTGCAATGCTTGTACTACTGATTGGCTGTAAATACCTGGGGTGGATTGAGTGAGTCGACAATTTCATAAGGACTTAGGTTGAGACAGTTTTTACTTGAAGAAGTTGGACGCTCTGCATACGTGCATCAACCTGCAAGGCAAACTCTCGGGCGCCGAGTTCTTTTCAAAACGCGAAAAACTAATGAAACAACTCGACAGCAGCCTCGGCCCATTGGTGCGTAAAGGTGTGAGTATTCCCAATCATCCGAAACTTAAAAACGCACTGGGTATTTCCAGCCGTAGCCTGGTGCATCACTGGAGCAAGGCCGGGACGGCGGGCGGAATTGCGGGGTATGCCACGCATATCGAGTGGGTGAGCAAGGCCAGCAAGGTCATAAAAGCAGGTGGCTGGATTGGCGTTGGCTTGGGGGCTGGGGCTTCGGGGTTGAAGGTGAAAGAGACTTGTCGGGTGGGGACGGATGAGGCTTGTAGAAAGGTGAAGTTTACTGAGTTTGGGAAGTTAGGCGTTGGAGTTGTGGGAGGTGCATTAGGCGGTCTGGTTGGAGTAGGCGTTTGCTTGGGGCTTGGTGTCGTAACAGCTGACGTTGGTGGTGTGGCCTGCAGCCTAATTTTAGTTGGGGCAGGAACGATCGTTGGTACCTCATTAGGTGAAGGTGCTGGCGAAATTTTTGGTGAAATAGTTCATGACAGGTTAAGTGATGAGAGGTGAATTTGAAATTAATTTTTTCTTGTTTAGTGGAATTGCTTTACTGATTTTCGGAATTGCATTTATTTTCGGACAAATCTATCTTGGATACTTTCGGATGGGTGAAATACTGCTCGCGCTAAGTCGATCGAAGGGTATAAAGCAGAGGCGATCAATAATGGGGAACGACCCATTTACCAGGCTATTCATGATGATAAGCGTGTCAACTTATTTCACATTTCCTATGATGGCTGTAAAAACTGGCGAACTAGACAAATGCGATTTAATCGATTTTCCAATAAATTTACTTCGATTGATTAGAGGACTCTATATCTCAGGATTGTTTGGAGCAACGTTACTAGTTGGCATTACTATAGTTGGAAAATTTAACGGTTGGTTGAAGTAAAAGGATGGAGGTGAAGCAAATAGTCAACGCTACCCTCAAATCCTTGGAGCGACGCCGAAGCCGAGTTCATGGCACTTCATCACGATGAGATCGAGTCCTTTCTGGCGCAAGGCTCAACGGCTGTGGGCATTGGCGCAGCGATGTTTGGCCAGCACTTGGGCAACTTGAAAACCACCTTGGGAGAACTTGAATCCCTGCACAAAAGCACCTTTGACAAACACGGGAAACTCTCGGGCGCCGAGTTCTTCTCCAAACGCGAAAAGCTGATGAAACAACTCGACAGCAGCCTCGGCCCATTGGTGCGTAAAGGTGTGGGTATTCCCAATCATCCGAAACTTAAAAACGCACTGGGTATTTCCAGTCGTAGCCTGGTGCACCACTGGAGCAAGGCCGGCACGGCGGGTGGAATTGCGGGGTATGCCACGCATATCGAGGGGGTGAGTAAGGCCAGTAAGGTCATAAAAGCAGGTGGCTGGATTGGTGTTGGCTTGGGGGCTGGGGCTTCGGGGTTGAAAGTGAGCGAAGTTTGTCGGACGGGCCGAGAACAGGAGTGCAAAAAAGTTAAGCTCACTGAGAGCGGAAAATTTGTTGGTGGATTTGTTGGTAGTTCGGCCGGTCCCTCAATCGCTGGGCCAGTTTGCGCGGCAATTAGTATTACTGGATATGGAAAAATCGCATGTGGGCTCATTGTCGCGGGAGCTGGAGCTATTGGTGGCGGGCTGGTTGGTGAAACAGTTGGAGAGGGTGCGGGTGAGAAAATTTATGGCTGGAGTGAGTAATGATTGGAGCGGAAGATATTTTTTTTATCTTCGTAATTGCCAACATGGCATTCGGTTTAATGCTGTTTTTTATTCAGTGGTATTTCTCAAAATTCAAGCTGGAGGAAGTTTTCAAGGCGCTACCAAACTCTTACGGAATTGAAATTCGCAAACCGTTTTTAAAGGGGGGAGCATTCAGCAGGATGTTTGTTGCGAACAACGTGGGGATGATGCTTGTTTTTTACAAAAAATCAATACGCGGAGGTGACCTGAGCCAGCAGGATTATGACGATTTTCCTCGTCACTTGAAAACCCGTATTTGTGGTATTAGTTTAGCCTCATTTTTTACAGCCTTAATGATGTTCGCTTTATTCGCAATCGGAAAATATATGAATTGGTTAAGATGAACGAGTAACATAGCCCCTCATTCCTTTTTATTAATGCAGGCACCTTAACGAATGGAGTCATAGGTGGCTATGGGTATCCCAATATGCGTTGCAATTGGCGTTGGCACGGTAGGTTTGGGAGGCATTGCATGTGGACTTGTATTGACTGGCTTAGGATCTGCCGTTGTAGGCGATGGAGGCTTGACCGCGATGGCGGTGTCTCTGGCCAATGATAGTGTTGGATCAGATGGCCTCTTCGCGGGCAAGCCCGTTCCCACAGGATTTTGCGGTGCTGCGATCAGGCCTTGGCAGCCATGGCGGTGACTTCGACGCGCATGCCTTCGACGGCCAATGCAGCCACACCGACCGCGGCGCGTACCGGCCACGGTTTGGCGAAGAAGCGTTGGTAGACTTCGTTGAACGCGGCGCGGTCGGCCATGTCGGTGAGGTAGATGGTGAGGTGCATCACGCGGTCCATCGAACTGCCGGCGCGTTCCAGTGCGACTTTCAGCGCTTGCAGGGTGCATTCGCTTTGCAGGGTGATGTCGCCCAGTTCCAGGCTGCCGTCGGCGCGGGTCGGGATCTGGGTGGAGACCAGCACACCGGCGAAACCGACGACGTCGGAGGAAATCGAATCGGCATCGAGGTCAGGGGTGAAGCTCAGGTCGTGATTGGCCATGGGGGTTCTCTTGCTGGAAAAGGTAAGGCGAGTGCCGTTTGCGCGGGCAGTTTACCGCGCCCTGCCCGACGCGTCGCTAATCCACTCGCCTGGGAATCACGCCTGAACGCCCTCACCGAAAACCTTCTGATCAAGGTGCTACCGCAGCTCAGTCAAAACGTCCCGCAAGCACCAGGCATTTATCAAGTGCCTGAACGAGTAGCTGGACGAACAGGCGCTGCACTGAGCAAGCACCGGCAAACCCGTGGCGAGGGAGCTTGCTCCCGCTGGGCCGCGCAGCGGCCCCAAAAGGACCACTGCACCACCATTGTCCTACTCCGGCGGATCAATCTGATCCAACACCCGGTTCGCCGTAATCTCCGCCAGCATCACACTGTTGGAAATCCCCAACAGGGCATTGCGCGACCCACCGTCCAGGTGATCCACCAGTTGATGCACCATCACATCGACCGACGCCAGCGTCTCCACCAAATACACCATCAGCGTTTCGGTCGACGCTTGTGGGTCAACGGTAAACAGGTGGCTGGGCGTGCGCGGCGTGGCTTTGATGTCAGCGCTGGAGGGGAAGTGAAAGGCCAGCGCGCGCTCGGCGGCTTCGTGAAGTTTGTTTGAAACAGGGCTTTCGTAGGGCGATGTCGGATCGGCGTCCGGCGGATTGGGGGTTACCTTGAACATAGATGGAACTCCAGGTTTGGAAAGTGGAGCCATCACCCGCGCTACCAAACGAGGGTGGCGACCATACGGAGGTTGGTAGACCGGAAACCTGGAAACCCGGCGCACCCGAGGGTGCCCTACGCATGGCCACCATTAATACAGAAGACGAGAAGCGTCACTGCATCAGGTTGCACAACGTATCAGGTAACCGGGCTACCAAACCCGACCGCTGTTTTTCAGCGATGCGGAAACGATAAAACCCACACCCAATACGCACAAGCCGGCGGATTCTGGCGTAACCGTAGGCAACGGCGCAAGGTCTTGTAGCTTTCATGAAGTAACCCTGACGTCCATTAGACACGCACCCTGTGGCGACGGAGTTGCTCCCGCTGGGCCGCGCAGCGGCCCCTCCGTCAAACATCTAAAAACCCAGAAGTCAGCCTACAAACATATGAATTTTTTCCAATGTTTGGCTGTTTTAAGCTTGCCCCCACTCCTCCCCGCAGGAGCCCGTTTCGTCGGTAAGCCTGATTAAAAAGGCGATCCTAAAAACAATGTGTCTGCCGACCCAAGGAATCCCCCATGTCATTTACGTTCGCACGCCTGTGTGCCGGTCGTTGCGCTTGTGTTGGAGGTGAACAATGACCTCCTCCCTCTCTCGGCAAAATGCCGATGAAAACCTGCTGCACAGCCAGGGCTACGCCCAGGAACTGCATCGCGGCTTGTCCCTCTGGTCGTCGTTTTCGGTCGGTTTCGCCACGGTGTCGCCGGTTGTCGGCATCTATTCGGTGATGTCCCTGGGCGCGATGAGCGCCGGGCCGTCCTGGGTGTGGATCGTGCCGTTGTGCCTGGCCCTGCAATTGCTCGTCGCGCTGGTCTACGCCGAGCTGGCCTCGCAATACCCGCTCGCCGGGGGCTGCTACCAATGGGTCAAACGCCTGGCCGGCGACCGCTGGGCCTGGTTCACCGGGTTCATGTACCTGGCCTCGGCGCTGGCTTCGCTGACCACCGTGGCTTATCTCGGCGGTTTCTGGCTGTGGCTGTTCTTCACCGGTGAGCCACCGTCGGCCAATGCCCAGGTGTTCTGCGGCGCGGTGCTGTTGCTGGTGGGGTTGGGCGTGAACCTGTTCGGGATCAACCCGCTCAAGTATTTCGTCAACGCCGGCATTGTCGCCGAGGCGATTGCCTCGATCGGGATTGGCCTGCTGTTGCTGCTGTTCTTCCGCAACCATTCGTTGTCGTTGCTGTTTGAAGGCTTGCCGGCCACCGGCGATGCTGACGGTTCGTATTTTTCCGGTTTCCTGACGGCGATGGCGGTCGGTGGCTGGGCGTTCCTCGGGTTTGATGCTTGCTCGCAGGTGTCGGAAGAAACCGCCGACGCCCGTACCTCAACGCCGCGTGCGATTCTGCGTTCGATGATCCTGGTCGGCCTGACCGTAATGCTAACCGCGTTTGCCGTCACGTTGTCCTACACCAACACCGCCGGCATGGTCTCTGGGCAAATCATCGACCCGGTCACCCCGGCCGTCGTCGACGCCTTCGGTGCGTGGTCGGAGCGTCCGTTCGTGGGCATCGTGCTGGTGGCGTTCATCGCCTGCGTGGTGTCGGTGCAGACCTACATCGGTCGCGCCGTGTTCGGCATGGCCCGTGACTCGATCCTGCCGGCCTCAGCGCTGTTGCGTCGGGTCGACAAGCGCAAGGTGCCCTTCGCGGCCATGGTCTTCAGCACCCTGTTCGCCAGTTTCGGCCTGGCGCTGGGCTTGAATGCGACCGCTGTCGGCACCTTGATTGCGTTCGGCAGCGGCGGCTTCTTCGTGGTGTTTTTGATCGTCGTGTCCTGCGCCCTGCTCGCTCGCCTGAGCGGTCGCTGGAAACCCGAGCCTGGCGTCTTCAGCCTCGGGCGCTGGGGGCTGCTGGTCAACGTTGCCGCGTTCGTGTGGCTGGTGTTCGAAGCCATCAACGTCGCCTGGCCGCGCGAATCGCTGGCACCGCCCGGCGCGCCGTGGTTCCAGGTGTGGGCGGTGATTCTGGTGTTCTCGGTGCTGGCGGTACTGGGTCTGATCTACATGGTTTGGGCCAAACCGTATCTGCGCACCGCTACGCCACAACTGCTTACCGAATAACACCCCTGTCTTGTTGTGCGAGGCCCACGTTTGTCGGGCCTCGCCGATCCGGAGTTTCAAATGTCTGTTCATTATTGGAATTACCCTACGGAAATTTTCTGTGGGCCGGGCGCGCTCGACCTGCTGGCCGAGCGTTGCAACCTGCTGGGCATGCGCAACCCGCTGCTGGTCACCGACCCTGGCATGCTGGCGCTGGAACCGTTGGCGTTGCTTAGCGCCCGTCTGACCGAGGCACAGATTCCGTTCGCGGTTTTCAGCGACCTCGCCAGCAACCCGAGCATGGACGACGTGGCCCGTGGCGTTGCCGCGTACCACGCCGGGCAACACGACTCGTTGATCACCCTCGGTGGCGGCAGCGCGATGGATGCTGCCAAAGGCATCAGCCTGGCGGCCGTCGACCCTGAAGGCTTGATGCGTTTCGAGTGGTCGCAAGTGCTGGCGAACTACCCAAGCCTGGCGGATTTCCCACGCCTGAACCTGCCGCGCCTGATCGCCCTGCCGACCACGGCCGGCACCGGTTCGGAACTGGGTCGCGAAGCCGTACTGACCATGAGCGAACTGAACATCAAGCGCGTGATCAGCCACCCGGAAATGCTCCCGGCCACGGTGATTCTCGACCCCGTGCTGACCCGCGGCCTGCCAGCAGCGCTGACCGCCGCGACGGGCATGGACGCACTGACCCATCACATCGAAGCCTTCTGTTCACCGCTGTATCACCCGATGTCCTCCGGCGTGGCCGTCGAGGGTGTGCGCCTGATCCAGCAACATCTGCTCGATGCCTACACCGATGGCCAGGACCTGGTCGCCCGCGAAGGCATGCTGGTGACTTCGGCCATGGCCGCGGTGGCGTTCCAGAAAGGCCTGGGCGGTGTGCATGCCCTCGCCCATCCGCTGGGTGCGCGTTATCACAAGCACCACGGTTTGCTCAACGCAATCCTCTTGCCCTACGTGTTGATCGCCAACCGCGACACCATCAGCCCGGACATCGCACGACTGGCGCGCTACCTGGAACTGCCGCAGGCGGATTTCCAAGGCTTCCTCGACTGGGTGCTGGAACTGCGTCAACGCCTCGGGATTCCGCACACCCTGAGCGAGATCGGCCTCGACGCCGAGGCGGCAGACTGGGTCGGTGAACAAGCGCTCGCCGACATTTCTTCTTCCGACACCAACGCCTGCGTGCTCAGCGCTGCCGACTACAGCCAGATCTTTCGCAACGCCGTCACCGGCGTCCTGCCAGGAGCACTCGCATGACCGACGCACATTACATCGACGGACACTGGGTAGCAGGCGAAGGTGCCGAGCTGATCACCGTGTTCGACCCATCCCTCGGCCAGCCTTTTGCTGAGCTCAGGGCCACCAGCGCTGCACAAGTGGACCAAGCCATCGCCGCCGCACGACAGGCATTGCCAGCATGGCGCAACACCAGCGCGAGCCAACGCGCCGCCTACTTGCGTGGCTTCGCTGAGCAGATTCAACAGCGCCGTGACAGCCTGATCGCGCTGCAAATGCAGAACAACGGCAAACCCCATCACGAGGCGGTCGTCGATATTGATGACGCCGTGGCCACCTTCAACTACTACGCCAGCCTCGCCGAACAGCTGGATGCCCGACAGGACCGCGATGTTGCCCTGCCCGTGCCCGGCTTCACCTCCCACACACGCCTGGAATCGGTAGGTGTGGTCGGCTTGATCGTGCCGTGGAATTTCCCGCTGGTGACCAGCGCCTGGAAGCTCGCACCGGCCCTGGCCGCCGGTTGCACCGTGGTGCTCAAGCCTTCGGAAATCACCCCGCTGATCGAACAAACCTACGGCCACATCGCCGACGCACTGGGTTTACCGGCAGGCGTGCTGAACATCGTCGGTGGTAAAGCCGAAACCGGCGCCGCCCTGAGCAATCACCCAGGCATCGACAAGCTCTCGTTCACCGGCAGCAATGCCGTGGGCAGCCAGGTGATGCGCAGCAGCGCCGCCCATTGCCGCCCGGTCACCCTGGAGTTGGGCGGCAAGTCGGCGATCGTGGTGTTCGACGATTGCGACCTCGACCAGGCGGTGGAATGGATCGTCTCCGGCATCTGCTGGAACGCCGGCCAGATGTGCTCGGCCACCTCGCGCCTGCTGGTGCAGGACAGCATTGCCGATGCGCTGAATGAACGCTTGAAGCTGGCCCTGGAAAAACTGCGGGTGGGCAACCCGCTCACTGGCGAAATCGATATCGGCCCGCTGACCAGTCAGGCGCAGTGGAACAAGGTCAACGAGTACTTCGCCATCGCCCGCGCCGAAGGCTTGCACTGTGCGGCCGGGGGCGACGTGCTGCCTGATCTGGGCTGGTTCGTCTGCCCGACCCTGTACACCGACGTGCCGTTGACCAGCCGTTTGTGGAGCGAAGAAATCTTTGGCCCGGTGCTGTGCAGCCATCGCTTCAGCACCGAAGAACAAGCCTTGGCCCTGGCCAACGACAGCCGTTTTGGCTTGGTCGCCACGGTGATCAGTGCCGATCTTGAGCGCGCCGAACGGGTCGCCAATGCGCTGGAAGTTGGCCATGTGTGGATCAACTCGATCCAGGCCGTGTTCGTCGAAACGTCGTGGGGCGGCACCAAGGGCAGCGGCATCGGCCGCGAACTCGGGCCGTGGGGTTTGTCAGCCTACCAATCGGTGAAGCACGTCACCCGCTGCCTGGGCTGATCGGCTAAACGCCATGCTCAGCCAGCAAGTCCGCAATGAAGGCGCGAACCGCTTCGCTCTGCGGATGGCCGACATGGGTGATCATGCTGTGCTGCACCTCGTAGCGCAGCGTTGCCGGGTGCAACGCCCGCATCTGCCCGCTCTGCAACCACGGCCGGGCGTAATGCGCCGGGAGATAACCTAAATGGGTCCCGGCCAGCACGCCATGGGCCACCGCTTCCATGTGGTAGGCGGTGGCTGAAGCGCGGTCCGGTGCAATCGGCAGCACCTGATCGACCGGCAGGAAACCGTGACGAATCCAGTCACTGGCCTGGAGCTGTTCCAGGCTCGGCGACGCCACGTCAAACAACGGATGCGCCTGCCCGCAGAACACCCCGATTTCTTCCGAATACAGCGGCTGGTAGCTCAAGCTCGGCAACGGCCGGCTGAAGTACGAAATGGCCAGGTCCAGTTGCCCGTCGATCACCGCCAGTTCCAGTTCCGTGGGCGAGTTGACGAAGATGTGCAGGTGCATGTCGTGCTCACGCTGATAAAACCGCGCAATGGCGGCATCGATGCGTGCCGTCGGCAAGGTCGCGATGTTGTCGGCCAGGCCCACATGAAGATCGCCGACCAAGCGTCCTGCCAGGTCCTGCGCCTCGTCGCGAAAGGCGTCCACCGCACTGAACATCACCGACGACGCCTTGAGAATGCGCTGGCCCTTTTCGGTCAGGCGAAAACCGCCTTTGCCGCGCTCGCAGATGCGATAGCCCAGGCGCTTTTCCAGCCCGGAAATGTGCGTGCTGATGTTCGACTGGCTCATGTTCAACTCAGCCTGGGCCGCGGTGAACCCACCGCATTTCACGACGATGGAAAAAATGCGCAGCAAGCGCAGATCCATGTCCGTCACGTTTCTGAGCACTGTGTTGTCTCGACGTCTTGGGGAGCGCTATTCAACCATCTTGAATTCACCCCTGGCTAGTAGAGCCTCGCCCCCGTCATTGCAAGGGCGAAAACGTCGCGGGCAGGTAGATCGTCGAACGCATGCCGCGCAGTTGCGGGCCGGAGTTTTCCGGCGGCCAGGCACCGGGGTGCGCACCTGCAAGCGCTGTTCGAGGGTGGTCCACGGCCAGATATTCAGGTGACGCGGCAGTGCACCGTCGGTGGCATAAAACGCCGCGTACACCGACGAATACTGTTCGGCGGCACGGGCGACGTGGCGATCCTCTCGGCGTCGAACCGCATGTCACTGATGCCGTTTGCACAGATTTCCACGCGTATTGGCGGTGCGTCGACGGTAATCCTGGCGACGATCCTGCTGCGCATGCTTGCCTAAAAACTCAAGCAACGCACAAACCCTGTAGGAGCTGGCTTGCCAGCGAAGGCGGCCTGTCAGGCGACATCGATACTGGATGTGCCGGCCTCTTCGCGGGCAAGCCCGCTCCTACAGTGATTTGGGGTGCTCACAAATGTTGCGTATACCCACTGAAACTGTAGGAGCTGGCTTGCCAGCGAAGGCGGCCTGTCAGGCGACATCGATACTGGATGTGCCGGCCTCTTCGCGGGCAAGCCCGCTCCTACAGTGATTTGGGGTGCTCACAAATGTTGCGTATACCCACTGAAACTGTAGGAGCTGGCTTGCCAGCGAAGGCGGCCTGTCAGGCGACA
>NZ_JAFMPV010000027.1:0-74320 GCF_049132105.1 Pseudomonas sp. NFX15 | reverse complement strand
CATTTCCACGACCAAGCGCACAGCTTCCGCCTTCTCTTCGGCAGTAACGATCCGAAATCCCATGATGCTTCCTTAGGTTGATACTCCTACATCATGGTCCATAAATATTGAGCCACAACAGCTTGCCGGCGAAGGCGGTGTATCAGGACACATTGTTGTTGAGCGAACCGCCGCTTTCGCCGGCAAGCCGGCTCCTACAGGTGGTTATGGCGAATTTAGAGCTCGCGCCACATGTGCAGCTTGTCGAAGTAATCCTCCCCCACCCGCACCGCCATCGGTTCCAGACCGAACTGGGCGAAACCGCAGCGCTGGTAGAGCTTGAACGCGGTTTCGTTGCCGGCGGTGGCGGTCAGCTGGATCAGGCGCAACCCCGCATGGTGTCGCGCCTCGGCCAATGCGGCCTGGACCAGTTTTTGGCCGAGCCCGCGCTGGCGGACGCTGGCGGTCACGTACATGCCGAACAGCGTGACCTTGTGCCGGGCCTTTTCCCGCGGCTCGAACGCGAGGCCGACAATGCCGGCCAGGCGACCCTCTTCAAACGCCCCGAGCACCACATCCAGCTTGTTGGTCAGGCGCGACTCCCACCAGCTCAGCGGCATCGCCGCCCGCTCGCGCACACTTGAAGTGAAGGCCTGCGGGTGCAAGTCGTAGGCTTCGAGCATCAGTGCCCGATAGTCCAGGGCATGGCTGGCATCCAGCCGTTCGATCCACATGTTCAGGCCATCCGCTTTTGCACAAGCATCAGCCGGGAGATCAGGTAGATCATGTTCGGCCCCGGCGTCAGCACCATCAGCAACGCGGCGGCAGCAAAAATCAGCAGGTCCTGAAGTGGGATCATGGGTGAAGTCCTAGGCGTGAGAGTCAGGCAATCGCGGTCAGCGATGCTCGATAAAACGGCAGGATCAGGTCCCGTGTCAATGGTGCCAGGCTGACACCGCCGTCAGTGGCTGGGTCGATCCAGATCACCTCTTCGATCTCCGCCGCCGGGGTGACGTCCGACTCAATGTTCAGCTGAAAAAGTTCGGCGTGCACGACAAAACCCGGTTCATTGGCCGCCGGTGCCGAGAAATGCCCGAGGTACACGGCTTGCGCCGGGTCGATCTCCAGGCCCAACTCTTCTTCCAGCTCACGGGCCAGTGCGTGCACCGGCAACTCATGGGGCTCGATCTTGCCTCCCGGCTGCATGAACGCCGTGGTACCGCGCTTGCGCACCAGCAGCGTGCGGCCGTCTGGGCCGATCAACAGGGCGGCGGCGATGCGGATAATCCCGCAAGGGTTGAGTGAAACATCGGTAGAAGAAAGCATTGTTGACCCAGAGTCCAAATTGAGGGGTACACAGAATCCCACGCCCTCGTCACTCGGCCAAGCGTTGCAGCCCGTTAAAGACCGGAACCGTCTGCCTATAACCCCGGAAATGTCCTACCCACGTTTTTGTTTGACCGCGCTGACGGACGGGCCGTCCAGCGCCTCGGCGACATCGGTCACGGACTGCGCCGAAAGGAAGCCCATCAAGTGGCTTTCGGGGAACAGGATCAACGGCGTGTCGGCTGCACGCGCGGCATAGCCGCCAGGGTGCGTTCGAGGTTGTAGGCTATGTTGTTGTCACGGCCTGCCAATTGGGCGAGTTCGACCTTCATGGGTAATCCTTGTTAGGGCCGGGCGGTAGAAAGATTGCCCGGTCGGTGTCTGTGCGCCAGTATGCCCAGTCCGAGCTGTTTTCGATTTTTCTCCAGGCACAAATTGCCTGAATGACCTGAGGAACATTCTGCGTTTTTTGTAGGAGCGAGCCTGCTCGCGAAAGCGGTGGTTCAGTCGACATCTAGGGTGAATGACACACCGACTTCGCGAGCAAGCTCGCTCCTACAGTGTTTTGTGTTTTGCCACATTTATTGAGTCCGAACCCAAGGAAACCGTATGAGCCTGTCACTCCTGAGCCGCTACGCCTTCTTTGCCGCCTGCGTGATTTTCACCCTCGCCAGCCTGCCCTTTCTTCACTATGACTGGCTC
Organism: Pseudomonas sp. NFX15; assembly: GCF_049132105.1. Classification (NCBI taxonomy): domain Bacteria; kingdom Pseudomonadati; phylum Pseudomonadota; class Gammaproteobacteria; order Pseudomonadales; family Pseudomonadaceae; genus Pseudomonas; species Pseudomonas sp. NFX15. The sequence continues at coordinate 72,313 of NZ_JAFMPV010000027.1, read as the reverse complement.
TGGCCAATCACCGCCGTCACCGGCGTCCTCAGCCTGATCGGCGTGTTCGACCTGCTGCAAAGCCCGCACGCGGTGCGCCGTAACTACCCGATCCTGGGCAATATCCGCTACCTGGTCGAAGGCATCCGCCCGGAAATCCGCCAGTACCTGCTCGAATCCGACAGCGACGCCCTGCCCTTCTCCCGCGCCCAGCGTTCGCTGGTGTATTCGCGGGCCAAGAACGAAACCGCCGACAAACCCTTCGGCACACTCATCGATGTGTACCAGGCGGGTTTCGAGTTCATCGGTCACTCCATGCGCCCGGCGCCGTTGAGCGACCCGAGCAGTTTCCGCGTCACCGTCGGCGGCCCGCAGTGCACCCAGCCGTATTCGGCGTCGGTGTTCAACATCTCGGCCATGAGTTTCGGCTCTCTCAGCGCCAATGCCATCCGCGCCTTGAACCAGGGCGCCAAGCTCGGCAACTTTGCCCATGACACCGGTGAAGGCAGCATCAGCCCCTATCACCGGGAAAACGGTGGCGACCTGACCTGGGAACTGGGCAGCGGCTATTTCGGTTGCCGCACCAGCGACGGTCGCTTCGACCCGGAACGCTTCGCCGCGCAGGCGCAAACGCCGCAAGTGCGGATGATCGAAATCAAGATGAGCCAGGGTGCCAAGCCCGGCCACGGCGGGATCCTGCCCAAGCACAAGGTGACCCAGGAAATCGCCGAGACCCGCGGCATCCTGATGGGCGAAGACTGCGTGTCGCCATCGCGCCACAGTGCGTTTTCCACGCCGATCGAAATGATGCATTTCATCGCGCAACTGCGTGAACTCTCCGGCGGTAAACCGGTGGGGTTCAAGTTTTGCCTCGGCCATCCGTGGGAGTTCATGGGCATTGCCAAGGCCATGCTCGAGACCGGCATCCTGCCGGACTTCATCGTCGTCGACGGCAAGGAAGGCGGCACCGGCGCGGCGCCGGTGGAGTTCACCGACCACATCGGCGTGCCGATGCGCGAAGGCCTGTTGTTCGTGCACAACACCCTGGTGGGCCTGAACCTGCGGGACAAGATCAAGCTCGGCGCCAGCGGCAAGATCGTCAGTGCCTTCGACATCGCCAGCGTACTGGCCATCGGTGCCGACTGGGCCAACTCGGCGCGTGGTTTCATGTTCGCCATCGGCTGCATCCAGTCGCAGTCATGCCACACCAACAAATGCCCGACCGGCGTTGCCACCCAGGACACCCTGCGCCAACGCGCATTGGTGGTGCCGGACAAGGCCCAGCGGGTGTTCAACTTCCACCGCAGTACCCTCAAGGCCCTGGCGGAAATGCTCGCTGCCGCCGGCCTCGAACACCCGTCGCAGTTGTCCGCCAAGCATCTTGTGCGACGCATGTCGGCGACCGAGATCAAGCTGTTCTCGCAGCTGCACGTGTTCCTCAAGCCCGGCGAGTTGCTGACCGGAGAAGTGAACGGCGAGTTCTACTCTCGGATGTGGCAGATGGCGCGGGCCGACAGTTTCGAGCCCAACGAAGTCGCCGCCGCCTGACCCTTGCCGGCCCTGTCGTCGCACGTCACCAACGCAGCGTCTTGATCGGGGCCGGTTCCTTCATCACGACAAAACCGTAATCGCCGATCAGGTAGATCCGGTAGAACTGGCTGTCGACCAGCGGCGGGTAACCCTGATAGCCGACGCGCGTGGCGTTGCGCCGCTCGCGCTCGGACACCACGTTGCTGATCCCCGCTGTCGGCAGATTCTCGGCCAGCATGTAGTAATCGACATTGAGCAGGTAATGCAACACCGGCGTCTGCTTGAAGGAACCCGCCGCCGCCACGAGCCAATGGTCGGAATAGGTCACCGAGATATAGATCCGCTTGGCCTCGCGCAGGCGCGGATGGCTGGCGATGTCATGACTGAGGCTGGCCAGCGCTGTGGCCGCAAAGCTTTTCTGCAGCGTCAGCACCCGGCCATAGGCGAACGACAGCGACAACATGGCCAGCAGCGGAACCATCAACAACAACGGCAGCCGTGCATGGATCGATGCCAGCGCCAGATGACTCAAATAGAACAACAACACGAGCCACACGGCGAACCCCATCAAGGTCCGGGCACCTTCGTTGAAGTCACGAAACACTAACGCGACACCCGACACCAGTAACGTCACCACCGGTAATGTCAGCAAGCACATCAGCCCGATCAACAGCTTCGTCGGCCTGCGTTCCTGTCGCGCGGCCACTGTTGAACCCAGCTGCACCGCCCCGGCGATCGCACACAACAGCAAACCAGCGAAGATCCAGAGCCATCCGCCATGGAATAGCAGAGCGACTTTTTCCAGGACCCGGGCCATGTTGATCTGGATTTGAAAACCGGGGTGCGCCGTCCAGTCCAGCAGCAACGTGCGATTCGCGTCCGTGTAGGGATAGGCACTGACGCTGTAGATCAAGCCGCCGAGGACCAGTTGGGCGGCTCTCCAGCCCAGCAGATCGCGCCATGGCAACGCAGTCGTTTTGTCGTTGGCCGCCCTGAGCAATTCCAGGCAGCACAGGCCCAGGAACACATTCAGGCTGATCTGATACAGGCCCAGCGCCAGCGCAATCAGGCACGACGGCACCAGCCATTGCACGCTGCGCCACGGGTGACGAAAGGTGATCGCATAGATCACCGCCACCAGGCTCAAGACCATGCCGGGGCCGTCGTATTGATAGGACAGGTTTTGCAGGAAGAACGGGTTGTACCAGAGCGGCAACAGCACCAGGCAGCACGCGACACTGGGCTGGGGAAAGTAGTGGAACGTCAGGCCCGTCAGCGCTGACGCCATGACCAGCGTGGCAACCAGCAGGGGCAAGGGAAAAATGTTCGGTGCGCCGTCGCTGAAAGTCAGGACGTTGTAGAACAGCTGGGTGAACAAACGCCCCTGTTCGGCCCATGCCGTGCCTGCCGCCAGCGAGCGCCAGTTGTCATCGATATAGGGAAAATCGGCGAGGATCAGCGGCAGGACATACAGCAAGGTTGCGAACAGGAAAAGCCGCCAGACCTGATGCCGGCTCAATTCGCGGACGAAGAAGTCGCTGAACCGGCCCATGCGAATCACCCTGCATCTGGAAAACAGGAAGCCGAGCCCAAGGCTCAGCGCCAAACACAACGCCACGGTGAGCAATCCGCGCAATCGCCAGACGTCGCCTGATCGGCCGTGGGGAGCACCCGCTTCGGAACGTTAGGCCACTCACAGGTATTTGAGTCTGGCTACTGTCAGAAATCACAGGTTGACGGCCCTTTCAGACCAGCGGTTGGGCCTGGCGGCAACAGCCGTGACATCCGGTAATATCCCGACTTTGCAATTGCCGACGAATCAGTCCACCCTGCGCGCCGCCGATGGGGCGCGTGGTTTTTTTGATCCGCGGCCAATCCCCTTTTCACCCGCTGTTACGAGCCTGCTGTCATGACGTTAGCGCGCGATCACCGGATCGACTTTTTTCGAGGCCTGGCACTGATCTTCATTTTCTGGGATCACGTGCCCCATAACCCGTTGGGCCAAATCACCCTGCGTAACTTCGGTTTCAGCGACGCGGCCGAGGTCTTTGTGTTCCTGGCTGGATATGCGGCCCTGCTGGCCTACGGCAAGGTGCTGGCGCGCGAAGGCTTGCTGATCGCCTGGGTGAAAATCCTGCGTCGTGCGTGGGTGCTTTATGTGGTGCATATCTTCTTGCTGGCAATGCTCATGGGCATCGTGTTCTTCGCCAACAGCCACGTGGAAACACGGGACCTGGTGGAGGAAATGGGCATGCATCACTTCATCAGCAACCCGCAGCAAGCCTTGATCGATGAGCTGCTGCTGCGCTTCAAGCCGAACCTGATGGACCCGTTGCCGTTGTATATCGTGCTGCTCGCCGGGTTGCCGTTGGTGCTGCCGTTGCTGGTGCGAAAGGCCTGGGTGGTGGTCGCGATGTCGTTGGCGCTGTACTTGATGGTGCCGCTGGCGGGCTGGAACCTGGCGGCGATCAAGGACGGCGTGTGGTACTTCAACCCGGTGGCCTGGCAGTTGCTGTTCGTGCTGGGCGGCGCCGCGGCGATCCACAGCCAGCGCCCGCGCTTGCCCGAGACGCGCCCATTGCTGCGCCAGCCGTTGTTTGTCAGTGCGGCGCTATACGTCGTGGTCGCGGGTGCATTGACCCTTCTGTGGCGTTGGCCCGACCTGCACGATGCCGTGGTGCCGGCGAGCCTGCAAAACCTGCTGTACCCGATCAGCAAGACCAACCTGTCACCGGCGCGCCTGCTGCACTTCCTGGCGCTGGCCTACGTCACCGCGAAACTGCTACCCGACAACGGCTGGACGCAAAACTGGCTGGCCCAGCAAAGTTGCCGCATGGGTCGTTTCTCGCTGGAGATCTTCTGCCTGGGCGTGTTGCTGGCGCCGTTGGCGGACATGGTCAATGCGATGACCGACGATGCGTTTGCGATGCAGATTTTTACCGCGCTGGTCGGGGCCGGGTTGATGGCATTGCTCGGGGCGTGGCTGGCGTTCAATAAGCGGTTGACGGGGTCAAAGCAGGTAGTCGTCGCTTAACCACTCCCTGTGGCGAGGGGGCTTGTCGGATCGCCGCACCGCCCCGTTGCGCTGCGAAGCTGTGCTAAAACCTGCAAACCAGATTGGTCTGGCACACCGTGGTTACCGGATTTACGACTGCTTCGCAGCCGAACGGGGGCAAGCCCCCTCGCCACAACTGCTTCAATTGGCTTGATAATTGAGGTGTCCGTGTATCAATTTGCCCTGCACATTTTTTTCACCCTCGCCAACCACCGTCTAAGCTTCAGTCAAGTCCGATCAATCTGCGTGAATGGATCAGTCGACTATGGGCGCTTTGTGGCAAACCGATTCGAGTAAAACCGTGGTCCCGACTGAAGGTGTGGATGAAGCGCCGTTACCTGAAAAACCCCGTCGTTCGCGGCACGGATGGGGAGCGTTCTGGCTATTGCTGTTGATCATTGCGATTGTCGTGGGGCTGGCCGCCGCGAGGGAGATGCGCACCTCGAGGTTTCAGGCCCGGGAAGTCAGCAAGTACGCGGCGTCCCTGAGCTATGAGCTCAAGCCAGGACCCAGCGATGCCATTCGTTATCCGGGCGACGGCCCGTTCGACCGGCGCCTGGGCTACAGCTCGCTGGATGAATTCCTGCCGCGCCTGATCAAGCGCGATTTTGTCGTCGAGGCACAAACCCGGTTTTCCCCAGAGCTGCTCAAGTACAGCGACAAGGGCCTGTTCGTGCCCTACGCCGAGAAAATCCAGGCCGGCCTGTCGATTACCGACTGCCGCGCCGCGCCGCTGTACCAGTACAACTATCCGCAACAGCTTTACTCGACCTTTGCCTCGATCCCGCCAGTGGTGGTCAACAGCCTGCTGTTCATCGAAAACCGCTTCCTGCTCGATCCCAAGCAACCGTTGGCCAACCCCGCCGTCGACTGGCCACGCTTCGGCATGGCGGCGTGGTCCCAGGTGGCGAAGCTGTTGCACGTGCCCGGCCAATCCGCTGGTGGCAGTACCCTGGCTACGCAACTGGAAAAGTACCGGCATTCACCCGATGGCTTGACGGTCAATGGCGCGGAGAAGATCCGCCAGATGGTTTCCGCCACCGTGCGCGCCTACCAGGCCGGACCACAAACCCTCGAAGCCCGACAAAACGTGGTGCGCGACTACCTCAACAGCGTGCCGCTGTCGGCAGTACCGGGCCACGGTGAGGTGCATGGCATGGCTGAAGGCTTGCGCGTGTGGTACGGCTCCGATTTCGACAGCGCCAACCAGGCACTGAACAGCCCCGCCACGGATCCAAAGACCATGGCCGACAAGGGCCTGGCCCTGCGCGAAATGCTCTCGTTGATGATCGCCCAGCGTCGCCCCTCGCACTACCTGACCAAGGGTCACGACGAACTGGCCGACCTCACCGACAGCCATATCCGCCTGCTGGCGCAGAACAACGTGATCGACGCCCCATTCGCCGCCGCCGCCCTGGCCAGCAAAGTGACTTACCGCGACTGGGCGACCCAACCGACGATCCAGCCGATCGAAACCAACAAGGGCATCAGCGTGGCGCGCAGCCGTCTGGCCGGGATGCTCAACCGTCCGTTATATGACCTCGACCGGCTCGACCTGTCAGCCACCAGCACCCTGCAAGGCGAACTGCAAACCCAGGCCACCGAGTACCTCAAGGAATTGGCCGACCCGGCCGTCGCCGCGAAACTGGGCCTGATCGGCGAACGCCTGCTGACGCCCACCAGTACCACGCAAGTGCGCTACAGCTTCACGCTGTTCGAACTCACCCCCGACGGCTCGCGCGTGCGCGTGCAGACCGACAGCACCGACCAGCCGTTCGATATCAACGAAGGCAGCAAACTGGAATTGGGCTCCACTGCGAAAATGCGCGTGCTGACCACCTACCTGCAAATCATCTCTGAACTGCACGACAAATATGGTGGCATGACCGTCCCTGAACTGAAGAAAGTCGACGTGCCGGAACAGGATCGCCTGAGTCGATGGGTGGTCGACTACCTGATCGAGAACAAGGACCGCGACCTGCAGAAAATGCTTGGCGCCGCCCTGGACCGCAAATACTCTGCCAGCCCCGGCGAGGCGTTCTTCACCGGCGGCGGGCTGCACGTGTTCCATAACTTCCGCAAGGAAGACAACGGTCGCATTCCGGCCCTGCGCGACGCCCTGCGCGAGTCGATCAACCTGCCGTTCATTCGCCTGATGCGCGACCTGGTGCGCTACACCACCTACTCCGGCCCCAACAACAGCGCCGAGTTGCTCAAGGACGACAGCGACCCGCGGCGCCAGGAATACCTGGCCAACTTCGCTGACCGCGAAGGCACATCGTTCCTGCTCAAATTCTGGAAAAAGTACAAGAACAAGGACACCCAGGACCGCCTCGACACCTTCCTCGACAGCATGCGCCCGACCCCGATCCGAATGGCCGCCGTGCACCGCTACCTGCTGCCCCAGGCCAGCCAGGAAAGCTTCAACACCTTCGTGCGCTCGCACCTCAAGGGCGCCAAACCCACCGATAAAGCCACGGACAAACTCACTGACGAGCGCCTGGTGCGACTCTACGAAGCCTACAGCCCCGGCGCCTACGACTTGCCGGACCAGGGCTTCATCGCCAAGGTTCACCCGCTGGACCTGTGGCTGATGGGCTACCTGCTCAACCACCCCGATGCCAAGTGGGGCGACATCGTCAAGGCCAGCCAATTCGAGCGCCAGGAGGTCTATAGCTGGTTGTTCAAGAGCAAGCACAAGGGTGCCCGCGACAGTCGCATCCGCACCATGCTGGAGATCGAGGCATTCCTCGACATTCACCAGCGCTGGCAGAAAGTCGGCTACCCGTTCGACCACCTGGTGCCGTCGCTGGCCACCGCCATCGGCAGCTCCGGCGACCGCCCTGCGGCCCTGGCCGAACTGATCGGCACCATCCTCAACGATGGCGTGCGCATGCCGACACTGCGCATCGATAGCCTGCATTTTGCGGCGAACACCCCATATGAAACCGAGCTGATCAACGACCCGGACGTCGGCAAACGCGTGATGCCTTCCGAGGTGGCCACGGCCATGCGCGAAGCCCTGTCACAAGTGGTGGATGCCGGTACGGCCAAACGCGTGGCCGGCAGCTTCAAACTGGCCGACGGCAGCCCGCTGGCCATGGGCGGCAAGACAGGCACCGGTGACAACCGCATTGAAGCCATCGGTTCCGGCGGGCGGATCCTCAGCTCAAAATCCCTCAACCGCACCGCCACCTTCGTGTTCTATATCGGCGATCACCATTTCGGCACATTGACCGCCTTCGTACCGGGCCGCTCGGCGGAAGCCTTCACCTTCACCTCGGCATTGCCGGTGCAGGTACTCAAGGGCATGGCGCCGATCCTGACGCCGTACCTGCAACCGGGCACCCACACCCTGTGCCAGCCCACCCAGGCGACGGCGGTGCGCTAGCCCGTAGCAAAAACCTGGTCCGGGGTGGCGGTAATTATTTATTGTTCACTCCCTGGTTTTGCGCGGATTGGGGCAAAACCAGCCCCTTTCCCAACCATTTTTTGCGCTTTTTTTCGAGGGTCTCGCGTACCTAGTCTGTCCGTTCCAATATTGATCAACGGACGATCAGACAATGCCCAATCCTTTTATTCCCGACTCGCTTGCCAATGACCTTGCCGATAAAAGCATCCACTTCGAACAGATCAGGCAGGCCCTCCCTTCCTGGCTCAAAGACACGTCCATCGCGCGCGTCAATCAGTTGAAAGCCGACAGAGTGATCCTGCCAGATCCGATTCGCGATGCCAGCCAGGCGCTGCAACAACGACTCAAGCACAGCCTCCAGCTCAGTTGGACTGCGCAGAACGAGGTCGATCGCGCCCTGGGCGAACTGCAGGACGTCTACGCATTTGCCCGGCCCATCCTGCAACAGGCACTGAAAGAGCGCTTCGGCGTCGACGACGATGTCGAGCAGACCTGGCTGCGCTTGTATGCACCGGTGAAAACCTCCTGGTGGGTGCATGACTTTTCAGGCGGTACCACCAGCCGCACCGTCTCGCTGCTGGACGCCGCCCTGCACAATTTTTCGCACGATGAGACCTTTCACCCAGATTCCGAATTCATCAGCCGTCCCGACACGCGAGGACACTTTGCCGTCAAGCGCCTCAAGCACAAACTGAGCATCGATCAATTCAAATCACTGTGCCGCGAACTGAACATCGGTGCCCGATACCAGCGGCATCTCAATGAGTTTTTGCTGTCGTCCAACCCGGTGGCGAGCAGTTACTTGCGCTACATCGTCATTCGCAGCCAGAAAAGCGCGTTGAAAGTGGCAGCACACATGGCACTGATCAACAGGGACATCGACCAACAGGCCCATGACGCCGTGCAGGGCATGCTCGACGATCCCTCGCATGCGCAATGGCAGGGTCAGCCCGTTGGTTATTACAGCCTGTCCATGATGGACACACGCCTGGCCGGCATTGTGCTGATCGTTCCAGAAACCGCCTCTTCCACAGCGCCTGTCCCGGTCATGGCGTATGTGCCCCACGACCCGGAGCACCCGCTCAAACAGTACCCGTCAGCGCTCGATTTCATGGCCGAACTGACACGCCAGTTACGCGATGGATCTTCCAGCAACAGCTATCAACAGTACTTCAGCCAGTTCGTGGCCCATGAGCAACGCGGGCATTTCTTCTCCGGGCTCAATGACCGCCTGAGCAAAATCACCTGGCAGTCGGTGCCACCCGGCACCAGCTTGCCTACCTGGCGCGAAACACCCGTGGCCGCCCCGAACCTGAAATTCAGCGTTTTGAGCATCCTCGCCGACCGAGAGGTCGCCTCCGAGAGGGATCTCTGGGGTTACAGCTACCAGCGCCAGCTCAACAAGATTCTCAACGACGCGCGCGAGATCGCGATTTCCACCGAGTACGCCGATCGCATGGCCCGCTGGGCCTGGTGGGATAACCTGGAAAAAATGCTCTCGGACATTTTCAACGCCGCGCTTTTCGTGGCGATCCCGTTTGTCCCCGGCCTGGGCACGCTGATGCTGGCCTACACCGCGTATCAGCTGACTGAAGAGGTGGTCGAGGGTGTCGTCGATCTGGCCGAAGGTCAGGTTGCCGAGGCGGCAGAACAAACCCTGAATGTGCTGGAAAGCATCGTCCAGTTGGGCGCCTTCGCGGCGGCAGGTGCCATCGGCAATGTTGCACGGGCGAAACTCTCGCCGTTCTTCGAAGGCCTCAAACCGGTACAAACGGCGGATGGGCGCACGCGATTGTGGAATCCGGACCTGGGGCCCTACGAAAAACCCGGTGGATCACTGCCATCAGGCGCCAGGCGCGATGGATCAGGTATTTACCAGCATCAGGACCAACAGTTGCTGCGGCTCGATGACAAACTCTACGAAGTGCAAATAGACCCCGCCACCGGGCAACACCGCATCCGCCATCCGCAACGCCCCGACGCATACGCCCCGACCTTGCGCCATAACGGCCAGGGGGCCTGGATCAGTGAAACGGAAAACCCGCGCGAATGGGAGGGTTCGACACTGATGCGTCGACTCGGGTATGCCACCGACAGTTTTAGCGACACGCAACTGGAACGGATTCGCCAGATCAGTGGCACCGACGAAGCGGCACTGCGCCGGGTACACCTGGACAACGCTGCGCCGCCGCCCTTGCTGACTGACACCCTGCAACGACTGGGAGCAGCGGTCAATTCGTCTGCCGGGTTGCCCCCCGAAACAGCTGCCCTCTTCCTTGAGTTTCCCGAGCTGCCTGAAACCGTCGCGGAAAAAATCCAGGCTGGCGCCAGCGCCTCCGAGCGCCAGCAGATGACGCAGACCAAACGCCTGCCGCTGCGCCTGAAAAGCCAGGCACGCGAACTTCAATTTGAAACCCGGGCTGTCCGCGCCGCCCAGGGCCTGTACCACGACGCCTTGCTCAACATCGACACTGAACGGCTGGTGCTGGGCACTTTACGCACGCAAGCCGATGTCTTCGGCAACCTGCGCCTGGAAATCCGCGAGGGCACCGTCGACGGTGAACTGCGTTGCAGTGCTGGCCCGGAGGACGCAGCACAGGTGCGGGTCATGGTTCGCCATGAATCCGGACAATATGAAGTGCGTGATGCCGAGAATCAGCAGATCAGTGCCGCCGATAACTTTATTCCTGCCCTGCTTGAGGCCATGGGCAAGGATGGGCAAAGAAAATTGGGCTATCGACCGCGCGAAAGTGCGTTGTTCAGGCAGTGGCTCATCGCCAAGACCGAGACACCGAGTGAGCGCCGGGCTGTGCTCGCCACGCCTCCCATTCGCGCGGTGGCCGAGCACGACACTCTCTTGCTGGTGCGAGGCGCGTTCACCAGCAGAGGCGGTGAAACGCTGCAACAGCGCGTTCAGGACCTGTACTCGGACTTCAGCGACGACGAAGTCGAATCATTTGCCGACGCCCTGATCGCAAAAGGCAACGCACTGAGGGCGATTGAGCAACGCGAAGATGAGCTCGATGAGCTGCGCGTCATTCTCAACCGATGGGAATACCAGCAACCGCAAACGTGGGGGCCTGGCAGCAACGCGTTTCTTGACGGCGGCGGACAGCATATCGCCGATCGCCTTATTGATTGTTTCGAGCGAAAAAAAACCGGGCTTGGCAGCCGTCTCGACCCGGACAACCATGCCCTCGACCTGTCCAGGGAACTGCTGCCTCTGGACTTGGAAACCTGGTGGTCAAAGCGTCCTCCCGAGCTAAGAAAGTTCCTCGACAAAGTCACTGTGCTCAAGCTCGACAACACTCGCTTTTCCAGCGAGTTCACTGGCCTGCTGAAAGACTTCCCCAACCTTCGCGAACTCAGTGCCCGAACGTGCGAAATTAAACGGCTGCCCGACAGCATCGGCAACATGCACCGGTTGGAACGCTTGCAACTGAGTGATAACCAGATGGTGTTCGACGCCAATGCGGTGCAGCGCCTCAAGCCACTGACCTTCCTCGAAATTCTCAAGTTCGAAGACAATCCCCTGGCGATGGCGCCGGACATTGGTCGTATGCCCAGGCTGAAACTGGTCGCGTTGAAAAACACAGGCCTGAGCACCTGGCCCGAAGGCACCCTGGCCAAAACCCGTCCAAGGGGGTTCCTGCTGGACTTGCGCGACAACCCGCTCAGTGTCATTCCCGATGTGGTGCCCGGCAGGCCAGGCGCCTGGGTGATTGCCCGCACCCGCCTCAACGTCGGTAATTTGTCGGAGTCCAATCAACTGCGTTACCAGGAGATTCGCCGCTCAGTCGGTTTGCCGCCCGAGCCATTGGTGATTGCTCATCCGATGAACTACGGCGCCGGAACCGGTGACTGGGCCAACGTGCCCGGCTTTGGAGTAGAACGGATCGCCTCTTTCCGGGAACTGTCCGACGACCCTCAGTCCTTTGCATTTCTCGACGTCTTGCTCAAGCAGGAACGCTCCGCGGACTATGAAGCTGGCGGACCTGCTCGCCGACAATTGGTCCAGCGCATTGCACGCATGGTCGACGCCGTATACATCGACACTCAGCTGCGCGAGCAGCTCTACACCATGGCCATTGCCCCGGTCGATTGTGCCGATGCCGGCGCGCAGTTGTTCAACAGCATGGGCATTCGCGTGCTCGCCTCCGAGGCCTATTCGTTCTCCACCGATCCGGCGCTGCTTCAGCGCCAACTGGTGACCCTGGCCAAAGGCGCTGCACGGCTGGAGCACGTCAACGAAATCGCCCGGGCCGATGTGGCCAGTCGTGGCGGCACCCCGGATGATGTCGAAATCTACCTGGCGTACCAGACGGGTCTTGCCTCACGGTTGAACCTGCCGTGGCAATCGGAAGGCATGTTGTATCGACCGGTTGCCGGCGTCACCGAAACCATGATCGATGAGGCGTACGACACGGTGCTGGCCCTGGGCGAAGGCGACGGCCTGATCAATGCAATGCTTGAACAGGACTTCTGGAGGCGTTACCTGGATGAAACCTGGCCCATCCAGATCGAGACGAACAAACAACTCTTCCAAAGCAAATACGAGAAGCTGGAAACACTGCCTGCCACCCAGCTCAAGTGGCTCAAATCGACTGATCTTGAGAAAGCCGGGCTGCGAAACAAACTCAGGGAGTTGATCACTGATCTGCCTGTTGCAGAGTCAGTGGTGTTTGCCGATGAGCCCATCAGCGATAGCGCCTTCGACCGGCTGCTCGTCGACCTGGGCGATGCAGAAAAACAACTGTTCAGACGTTTGACCCGAGATGCCCTGCGCAAAGCAGGCCAATTAACGCCATAAGGTGAACCGCGGCAGCCTGAAGCGTCAGGCTGCCGCGAATCAAGGCGCTGCGGCGATGAAAATCAGTTGCACATTGCCGTAGTAAATCCCCGGTTTGTACCCGCCGACAGGCACTTTCGGCACGATTTCCAAGGGGAAGCGACCACCGGCGACCGCTTGCGCGGCGCTCAGTACTTCCCGCGGTTGCGGGTCATGGCTCAGTTCCCTGCCGTTGAAACTGACGCGCAAATAAATGTTCTGCTCGTCACGTCCGTTGGACAGGTACGCCTTTGCTTCCAGTCGGGCTTCAATCGCACTGGTGTCATGCTTGACGTCAAAGTTCTTGCGCAGCCCCTCCAGCGTTTTTGTATGGATGTTCCACGGCAACGTCTGTTCGAGGTGTATCCAGTTCATCTCGGCCGGAATGATGTAGAAACCCAGCGTCGGAATCTCCACCGACACCTCGAATGTGTGCTCTTCCCTGGCCGCATAAACCTGTGCACTCATCAGCGCCATCACGCTCATCCATGCAGCGATGGTCGATTGCTTGATCATCTCAGGTACCTGCTGCTTCAAAAAAAATCGCGAATTGGCTCACGTCTCCCGGCATCACTGGCTGGCGATGCGCAGCTCCTTTTTAGAGGCGCCCTCCACCAGGTTGAAGCGGTACTCGCGACCAGGTTTTTTGGCGAATTCAAAGGTTTTGCCCGCCAGAATGTGGTGCTTGGTGGTCGGCTCACACTCGGTTTCGATTTTCAGTGAGCAGTTGCGAAACTCATCGATCAACACCACGGTATTGCCGTTATTGCGTAGCCGATAAACACCGGCACTGTCATCGATCACACTGTCGAAGCGACTGTTTGTTGGCCGGACAAAAAACACCGTGCCAAATCCGGTCATCACGTTGACCCCCGCCGACAGGTTTTCTTTGTAGGCATCGCGTTCTTCACTCGACACAGCGAATTCGTCTTCCTTTTCCGGCACCACCGGCACGAAGCGCACGCGGAAGTAGCGTTCAGTGTCACGTTCGCCCATGTGCAACAAGCGTGTGCCCTGCATGCCTTTGGCCGGCACGATCAGCCGTGCCGGGCTGGCCATCAAGCCATCCCGGCCGCTGCCGTCCGCCTGGGTCTTGACCGGAATTTCACGGTGACCGCCATCGGCGTCGTAGACAATTTCCAGAATGCTGACCTTGACGAACGCGGTGCTGTCGCCGCTGTTGAACACGCGCTTGAGGTAGGTACTCTTGTCGCTGTCCAGATAGTCGTAGACCGTGCCGACGTTGATTTGTGGTCCGGCCTGGATGCCGGCTGACAATCCGCTGAAAACCAACAGTGCCCATAGACGTTTCATACCCTTGAATCTCCTGACATTGAATGCAACCGCGGGACGAGCCATCGCTGCGCGGCCCATCAGACTTCGGAATCCCAAATGACCGTGACATTGCCGGAGTAGTGATTGCCTATTCCGGGTAGAAATACCGTTTCGAGCGCCTTCGGGCCGAGTTCGAAATGAAGGGTGCCAGGTTTGCGATCAACGTACTGACCCGGCTGAAACGCCACTGCGCCGCTCTCTGTCATCAGTTCCTGGCGATGGACGGGCCGACCACTCACGTCAGTGAGGCCTCCTGGTAAACTTACCCGAACGTCCAGGGGTACATCGATGAGCCATCGAGGGTTACGCAAGTAACATCTTCTGCCATCGCTGTACTGACAAATCAGATACATCTTGAAGCGTGAGCTGGCCGAAATATTGAACGTCTGGTCCCGAAACAAACGCACAGGTTTACGCCCCGCGTGCAACCAGCTTTGCCAGCCGCCCGCCGGGACCAATTGGACTTTTTCGCCGCCGGGGGGGATGTCGACCTTGAGCGTGTGTTGCACTTCCAGCACGAAATCCAGCGTCAGGTCCGGATCGTCAGGAATCATGACGTCACCGAAATCAAAATCGCCCCCTGGACCAAGGCGATAATTCAGGCTGCCGGTGTAGAACCCTGAAGACATCTTCAGTGGGTTAGGCGTACGCAACTCGTATGCAAAATCCAGATAGCCATAGGTCATCGCTGGAATGTCAAAACTGGCGACTTTGGTGCAAGCCCTCTCATCGGGCACTTTCCAGAAAAAGGCGAAGCTCTTTGCCCCATAAAAGCCTAACCCGGTAGACACACAAGGCGGCGCAGCATTTACCCAAGCAGCGCCTTGCCACAAACGGTTGTGCGCTTCTCCTGCGTCCGATACACCCGTCAGATTGCTGGCCGTATCGCTCAATACGTAATTGGACCCAATACCGGCAACACGCACTTCGACAATTTCGGCCTCCCCCGTCTCAACATTCATGATGGTCAATCGACGCCAGCCTCCCGGCACCTTGAACATCGCACTCCCGCGAGCATCGGCGTTGGCCTGCATTGCCCTTATGGATTCGACCTTGGTCAGCAAGCGCAGACTGAACGTATTGCTGTTACGGCATATCTCGGGGTAGTACTCGCAGTAACCGGTGGAAGGGGTCTTGTTGACGAACTCGTTACGGTGAGGGTTGGCGGAGTCAGGCGTGAACAACGCCCTGATCTCCTGGGTCACCGCCCCTGCCGAAGGGCTGGCAAACGCCGCCAGCAGCCCCAGCCAAAAAATCTTTGGATTCATGATTCCCTCATTGATAGTTCGCAGCCTTGGCCATTCAACCCGCCGACTGGCGGATGGAAGTGGCGTCGGCCAGGGTGTCCGGGCTGCAACGCAAATCACCGATCATCAACACGTTGTTTTCACTGCGGTGCTTGTCGACATCGAGGCGGAACTGACACAGCAACTGGTCGGCATGACGCACCTCCAGGGTCGGCGATCCGGCATTCATTTCCATGGAGAAGAATCCATCGGCTTCGCTGACACCACGGCTGGCGTGATTGATCACGTGATGGCCCTTGAGCGGCTGCCCTTGTGGGTCGAGCAAGCGGCCGAGCACGGTCAGGGTTTTCATGACCCGCACCTTGCGGTACTCCACGCCGCCCTTGTTCAGGTGGTAGCGCGTACGCGCGGGTTCAATGCTTGCTGCCGGCACGTCGTTGCCTTCGAAGTCGAAGCTCACCGAGCTGTTCTTGTAAGCGGTGAGCGGTATGAAATTGCGTCCTGGATGCAGCGCTGCACTGCCGCCACTGAGGTCATCCGCTCGCAGGGCGATACCGTCGATATCGGACTCGACATCGACAATCATCCCGGCCCCTCGGCCCTGATGCTGACTGGTCAATGCCATGCGCTGCGCGCCAACGACCAGCGAGCTGTCGAGGTTCAAGCCACCGGTGAAGTTGTTGTTGAACGACGAACGCTGGATGAACCCGTCACCGTTGAGGGTGTCGGTGCGAAAGTTCGCCAGGCTCGACAGTCCGACGCCGTAGGTATCGGTGAGCGCCGTCACCGAGACGCTTTGCAGCACATGGTCTTGAAGATCCTGGCGAAAGCCGAAGGAGCCATTGTTGTCACGGCTACCGTCCCGGGCGGTGCGACTGCCGATGCTGCCGGATATCTGCTGTCCCGGACGGCCCAGCGACAGGTTGATGCTGAGGTCGACGCCCCGATTGCGCGCGTCGCCGCTGCTGTAGCTGCCCGGGCGGTCGAACAGCGAAAGCCGCCAGTTGGCATCACTGCCAAACAGCACGGTGCGTTGCGTCCAGCCAAGATCCGCGCCGACACCTTCGACGTTGCCCTCGCTGTGCGACACCCGCACATTGAGCGAACTTTTGCGGCTGATCCGGTGATTGAGCGCCAGCGACGAATTACTGGTTTGCCCGGTGAACACGTTGCGCTGACGCACCCGCGTGCCATCGGGCAAAGTGTCGTAGGTATCGGTGGTGTCGAGCCAACTACGGTTGTGGCTGACCACCAGGCTACCGGCGCCATAGTTGTACAGGCCTTGCAGGTCGGCACCGGTGCCGTGGTCTTCTGTCTGGTACACGTTGGCGTACAGGCTGAAGCTGTTGGCCAGACTCCAGTCGATGGAGCTGCCGTATTGCAACGTGTCCTGTACCTGACGGGCCGATAGCCCGAGGATCACCCGTGGATGCAACAAGTAATTGATGGCCGCACCAACGGTGGCATCGCCACTGGCCTGATCATCCCAGTTGCTGAACAATTTGCTTTCCTGTCCAGCGAACAGGTTGTAGCGCCAGCGCTGGTCATGGTTGCGCCAATTGTTGGGCTTGTAGATCAGTTCCTGGGTGGTCGAGGTCACTTGGCCGTCTTCGATCAGGCGCACTTCCACTTCGTAGATACCGCCGGGCAAAGGACGCGTATCGAGGGTTTGCAAACCGGCCGGGACCGACTGGGTATTGATCAGTAAGCCGTCGCGGTAAATTTCCACGGAACCCTGCCGGTTGGCGGTGACATAAACCGGATAGACACTGGGTTTCGGACTGTCGATCGCCAGGCTGTCGGAACTGCCATACATCACACCCACCGCGGTATCGGGGCTGGTGCCGAATGAGCGCGGCTCGCGCATCAAGCCTTCGGAATTGGGAGTGAAGTAACCCAGGCGAAAAAAACGGCCTTCCAGTTCGCGTTGACTATAGAGCTCATGCACGGCGTGGTAGAGCTTGTCGTCCGGGCCGCCCAGACGAGACAGTTGCATGTTGAACGACTGGGTCCAGTTTCCCAGGCTACCGCTGGCTTCCAGGCCAAAACGACCGCCCAGGTCCTGGTCCTGGCCGCCGTTGAGATTGAGTTGGTTACGCACCATCAGGCCGCTGCTGCCACCCTCTGGCTGATCGTAGTAACGCTTGGTTTCACTGTCGCGCTCGGCATGTTCGGTGATGACCGACAGCAGCGAGTTTTCAAGGTTGTAGTGCACCGCCAGCATCTGTTCCGGGCATTGGCCGGTGCAGTTGCCCAGTGTCACGCCGGGTTTGAGAATGTCGCTCCAGGCATCACGCTCACTGGCGCCATAACGGCTTTCGCTGGTGTCCGTAAAATCGAGCAGCGTCACCCGATCATCACGGGACAACACAATCATCGCCTCACCGAGGGGTTGTTGATCAAGTTCGATCCGGACTGCCAACGGAACATCGAAAAAGTGCTCCTCGAATTCCGCCGGCAGGCCCTTGGCCTGAGCCAGCAAACTTCGCGGCGTGTGATCTGCAGCAGTGGGTGCCGCAAATGCGCTGCTACATAACAGCAGCGCAAGCGCCGCCGCGATGGGCGTCATCGGGAACATGAAAAAATACTCTAATTGCAAAGAAGTCAAAGCACGGCCGACAAACCGAAAAGTTTGTCGACCGAGTACGTTACTTGGATCAAGTAAACGTTTTAGTATCGAAAGCCTTGCTTAGACAGAAGGTTCGATGACCAACATGACCACACCGGTGTAGTCGCCGGCATCGGGTTTTTTAGTGGTGACCGCGCTGACTTTGAATGGCGCACGATAGCGGGTATTGGATTCCTTATCACCAACCACTTCCTGGGAGGTGGTGGTCAACGTCTTGCCATTGAGTTCAACTTTCAAATCAATGGTGCTGTTACCGGCGATCAGCTTTGGAACGCCCTCCAGACGGGCGTTGACCTTGCCGGCGGTATGCAGGACGTCAAAGTGCCCGTCGACGGTTTTCATGGCGTCGGTGCTCGGGTTGTAGCTCATGTCCTGGTCCTTGTTGACCAGGTCGGCATCAACCGGCACCGCGTAAAAATCGTCGGAATTGACGGTTGCCTTCAAGCTGATGGAGTGCCTGGCTTCGGTGGCAGCAAATGCCATGGAAGAACTCAGCGCCAGAACGGCCAGGGGAGCAGCGAACGCAATTTTCTTGAACATCTTTCAGTACCTGTTTTTTAAAAAGGATAAGTGCTGAAAGTTCATGGTGAGTAAAAACTGTCACGAGCAGCCATTTGCCCAGCTGAACTTTCAACGCCGAAAGATGATCGGGCAAATGATCTGGAAAGTAAGCAGGCAAGTTCCTGCAAGTGCGTAGCCAAAGTGCTACGAGGATAGAAAGAAAAAACCGGGAATAAAGACGAACTCAAAGTTCATCTGTAAGAGACAGACTACAAAGCGTGTACTAGTCGACAGGGCCGGTGAAATATTATCAAAGTGACTTCTGTAAGACCAATACCACACTCCCCGTAAACAATGGAGCAAAAGCGTAGTTTAGAGACTTAACACTAATTTGCGCATTTGCCCTTGTGCTGTCGAGCACTTTTTTGCTGATTGACCGCTGATTTTCAGTCCCGCGTCGGGGCAAACCGTCGGTCGGGAGTGCTTGCCTTTCTCATAAGATATATCTTAAGTTGTATCTAAACACGACGAGAGAAAGCAAAAATGAGAGACCATCATTCCCCCCACCGCGAGCACGGTGACAGCCGCGACGGCTTCGAGAAACGTCCCGCCCGCGAACGTGGCGGCCGCGGCCCCCGGGTGTTTGCCCCCGGCGACTTGAAATTGCTGCTGCCGGCCTTGATCGCCGAACAGCCGTGCCATGGCTACGACCTGATCCGCCAGATCGAAGGCATGTTCGACGGCGCCTACTGCCCCAGCCCCGGCGTGATTTACCCGACCCTGACGTTCCTGGAAGAAAGCGAACTGATCCTGGGCGACACCGAGGCTGGTAAAAAGCGCTACACCCTCACCGACGCCGGACGTCTATTCCTGAACGAGCAAGCCGTTGCACTCGATGGCGTGCGGATGCGCATCGAGGTCAGCAAGCGTTCGCTGCGCGGGCATGATCGCCCCGCGGAAATCCATGAGGCTGTGCATAACTTGCGCCATGCCCTGCAAATGCACCATGGCCGCTGGAGCCCGGAGGAAATCCTGCGGGTGCGCGACCTGCTCAACAACACCGCCAAGGCCATTGTCGACGGCCATGCCGTTCAACCCGCTCAGGAGCAAGCCGAATGACTGAAGTGATCGCGCCGCAAACCATTCACCGTGTCATGCATGAAATCAAACGCCGTCGCCTGGAAGTCTTGCGCGTGGTCGAGCTGACCCCGCGCATGCGCCGGATTACCTTGGGTGGCCCTGAGCTGGCAGGCTTCGTCAGCCTGGGCACGGACGATCACGTCAAGCTGCTGTTCCCGCAGAACGCCGAGCAAGCGGCGGCCCTGGAAAACCTGGTGCTGGGCGCCGGCAAGGACAACGGCCCGATGCCCGAGATGCGCGACTACACCCCGCGCCGCTACGACCTCGAGACATTGGAGCTGGACATCGACTTCGTGCTGCACGGCGACGGCCCTGCCTCGACCTGGGCCGCGCAGGCCGAACCCGGACAATTCCTGCACATCGGCGGGCCGCGGGGTTCGATGATCGTGCCGGACATCTTCGACAGCTACTTGCTGATCGGCGACGAAACCGCCCTGCCCGCCATCGCTCGACGCCTTGAAGGCCTTGCGGCCAATCGCCGGGCGCTGGTGATCGTGGAAGTGGAGAACGGCAAGGAGCAGCAAGAGCTGCACAGTGCGGCTGAGGTCAATGTGATCTGGGTGCTGCGCGAAGGTGGCAAGGATCACCTGCTGAGCACCGTGCGCCAGATCAAGGTGCCGACCGGCAACCTCTACACCTGGGTGGCGACCGAGAGCAAAGTGTCGCGACAGATTCGCCGGGTGTTGCTCGATGAGCACGGGCTGGACGAACAGTTGGTGAAGGCGGTGGGGTACTGGAAGCTGGAGGGCAGTGCTGAGCAATGAAGACCATCCATTAGTGAGCCGGATGTTCTGTGGCGAGGGAGCTTGCTCCCGTTGCACTGCGCAGCAGTGCCAAAACCTTATGTGCAGATTTTACGGCTGCTTCGCAGCCGAGCGGGAGCAAGCTCCCTCGCCACAAAGGTGTTCAACCTTTCCATGGTTGCTCACTTTCGAGCCCGCCACCGGTCCAGCCCGATCACCACCAACGCGATCACCACGAACCCCGCCAGCAACCCGCTGGCATTGATGAACACCTGTGGATAACCCAGCCTGGTCACATCCACGAACGGATACGGGTAAACCGCCAGCATGTGCCCGCGCAACAACACATAGCCAAAATACAGCAGCGGATACATCGCCCACAGCGCGATATGCCACAGGCGCAAAGTGCCCTTGGGCACACAGCACCACCAATACCCCAGAAACAGCAATGGCACGATGTCGTGCAACAGTTCATCGGCCAGCCATTGCCAACCCTCGGGGTGCCACAAATGGCGTAGCAGCAGGTTGTAGGCCAGGCTCACCACGACGATGTTCACGGCAATCGCACTACTGACCCCGGGCTGCAAGAACCAGCGCCGTGCGGCGGAATCGCGGGATGTCCATGCACAGGTCAGCACGGTCGCCACCAGGGTGTTGCTCAGCACGGTGAAATAGCTGAAAAAGCTCACCAGCCCGCCAATCAGGCTCGCGCCCAAGGCCCAGCGGGACTGGAAGATCAGGTACATCTGGATGCTCAACCCCGCCCAGCCGAGCAGGGCCGCCACGGCCACGAAACGACGTCGCAACGCCGGCGTGCTGAGCATTGTCAAAGCGGTCGCTTGGTACGCATCAGCTTCACATACAGACGCTCGACTTTCTCCCGCGCCCACGGGGTTTTACGCAGGAACGTCAGGCTCGACTTGATGCTTGGATCGCTCTTGAAGCAGCGAATATCGATGCGCTCGGCCAGCCCCGACCACTCGTAATGTTCCACCAGCGCGTTGAGGATCTGTTCCAGCGTTATGCCGTGCAGCGGGTCAGGAGTGTGTTCGGTCATGCCGGGCCTTCGAGCAGTGAGGGAATGGGAAGCCGCGCACCTTAGCCGAGGGTTTCGTTGGGGGGAAGCTCATTAAATGTAGGCGAGCTCTGAATATCACGCTGTTTAACCGTAGGAGCTGGCTTGCCAGCGAAAGGGGTGGGTCAGGTCTTTATGTCATTGACGCAAAAAGCTTCGCTGGCAAGCCAGTGCCTACAGACTGTTACCAATTCCGAAAGGCTGCATATCGGTAAAAGCACTTTCTCTATTTGTAACAGAACATTATCCTTGCGCCCGTTTTAGCTGAAACGCTTCTGCTACATGCCTGACGTCCGCTGTTTTTCGTTATCCCCCCAGAAAAAGATCAAGAATTCCGTGTCTATGCCCGACTTTAAATCCTTGCGAGACAGCGCTGTCTTTGCAACTGCTGCCCCACGAAACCTCCTGCCCCTGATCAGCGGCCTGACCGCCATGGGCCTCGCCTCCTGCGTCCAGGCAGCGCCGGCCTTCGATAGCGACTCCCCGTGGATGTTCGGTGACTGGAACGGCACTCGTACAGAACTCGCGGAAAAAGGCTACGACTTCAAAGTCGATTACACCGGTGAAATGGGCAGCAATCTGCACGGTGGCTACGACCACGATCACACCGCGCGCTACAGCGACCAGTTCGGCCTGGGCACCCATCTGGACCTGCAGAAGATCCTCGGCTGGAACGATGCCGAGTTCCAGTTGACCGTCACCGAACGCAACGGCAACAACATCAGCAACGACCGCATCAACGACCCGCGGGTCGGCGGCTTCACCTCGGCCCAGGAAGTCTGGGGCCGCGGCCAGACCTGGCGCCTGACGCAGATGTGGTATCAGCAGAAGTTCCTCGATCAAACGCTCGACATCAAGGTCGGCCGTTTCGGCGAAGGCGAAGACTTCAACAGCTTCCCCTGCGACTTCCAGAACCTGGCGTTTTGTGGCTCCCAGGTCGGCAACTGGGCGGGCGACATCTGGTACAACTGGCCAGTCAGCCAGTGGGCCATGCGGGTCAAGTATCACCTGACGCCAGAGCTTTATGCACAGGTCGGCGCCTATGAACAGAACCCGTCGAACCTCGACCGCGACAACGGCTTCAAGCTCAGTGGCAGCGGCACCCAGGGCGCAGTCCTGCCGGTGGAGCTGGTGTGGACGCCGAAGTTCAACGGCCTGCCGGGCGAATACCGCGCCGGTTACTACTACAGCAGCGCCAACGCCACCGATGTCTACAAGGACAGCAATGGCCAACCCGCCGCCCTGAGTGGCGAGGCCTACCGCAGCGCATCGAGCAAACACGGCGTGTGGCTCGGCCTCCAGCAGCAAGTCACCAGCCTCGCCAGCGACCATTCGCGCGGCCTGAACCTGTTCGCCAACGGCACCCTGCACGACAAGAAGACCAACGCCATCGACAACTATGTCCAGGCCGGTCTCGTCTACAAAGGCCTGTTCGACGCCCGCGCCAAGGACGACATCGGCTTTGCCATTGCCCGCGTCCACGTCAACCCGGCCTATCGCAAGAATGCCGAGGCGATCAACCAGGTTAACGGGGTCTTCGATTATGACAACCCGACCTACCTGCCGCCCCAGGACACCGAATACAGCGCCGAACTCTATTACGGCGTGCACGTGACCCATTGGCTGACCGTGCGCCCGAACCTGCAATACATCCGCCACCCCGGTGGCGTGAACGAGATCGATGACGCGTTGATCGGCGGGATCAAGGTCCAGTCCTCGTTCTAAAAACACCCCACACCTGTAGGAGCCGGCTTGCCGGCGAAGGCGGTGTGTCAGCCGACGCTTGCACCGATTGACACACCGCCTTCGCTGGCAAGCCAGCGCCTACAAAAGGCTGTTCGTTTTTAACTGAACCATGCCCGTGCCAGATCGTCATCTACAGTGAACTTGCGCGGGACTACTTGAAACGTCACGGAGAATCACACTATGAGCACAGATAGTGCCTTGGGTCGAAGCCGTCTATTGCCGACCCTGCTCGGCATTCTGCTTCTACTGATGGGCCTGGCCATGCTGGCCGGGGGGATCAAGCTGAGCATGCTTGGCGGCTCGCTGTATTACCTGCTGGCCGGTATCGGCCTGGCGCTGACCGGCATTCTGCTGATCGCTGCGCGCCGCGCCGCACTGGGCCTGTACGCACTGGTGTTGTTTGCCAGTACCGTGTGGGCCTTGTGGGAAGTCGGCCTCGACTGGTGGCAACTGGTGCCACGCCTGGCCATGCTGTTTGCACTGGGTATCGTCATGCTGTTGCCATGGTTCCGTCGTCCGCTGCTGCTGACCGGCGCCTCACCGATGGGCACTGGCGCCCTGAGCGTGGCCGTGGTGCTGGCGGGCGCCGCCGCACTGGCCAGCCAGTTCACCAACCCCGGTGAACTCAAGGGCCAGCTGGACCGCGACAGCGTGCCGGGCATGACCAATACCGCCCCGACGATGCCGGATGGTGACTGGAACTCCTACGGCCGCAGCGCCCACGGTGACCGTTACTCACCATTGGCGCAGATCACCCCGCAAAACGCCCACAAACTGGTCGAGGCGTGGACCTACCGCACCGGCGACCTGCCAGGGCCGAACGACCCGGGTGAAACCACCGCCGAAAACACCCCGCTGAAAGTCAACGGCATGCTCTACGTGTGCACGCCGCACAGCCAGGTGATTGCCCTGGACCCAGACACCGGCAAGGAAATCTGGCGTTTCGATCCGAAGATCTCCACGCAGAACGCGGCGAACTTCAAAGGTTGGGCGCACATGACCTGCCGTGGCGTGTCGTATCACGATGACGCCGTCTACGCCTCCGAGCAGAGCCCGACCGGCAGCGCCAGCGCGGCCGTCACCAGCGCCTGCCCGAAACGCATCTTCCTGCCGACCGCCGACACCCGTCTGATCGCCCTCAATGCCGACACCGGCAAGATGTGCGAAGACTTCGGCGACAAGGGCCAGGTCGACCTGCGCGCCAACATCGGCGGCTTTGCCGCCGGCGGTTACTACTCCACCTCGCCTCCAGCGGTCACCAAAGACCTGGTGGTCATTGGCGGCCACGTGACCGACAACGTTTCCACCGACGAGCCGAGCGGCGTGATCCGCGCGTTCGACGTGCACACCGGCAAACTGGTGTGGAACTGGGACAGTGGCAACCCGGACGACACCACGCCGATTGCCGAAGGCAAGACCTACACCCGCAACTCGCCGAACATGTGGTCCATGTTCGCTGTCGACGAAAAACTCGGCATGCTCTACCTGCCGATGGGCAACCAGACCCCGGACCAGTTCGGTGGCGCCCGTACGCCGGAATCGGAACTGCACTCGGCCGGCCTGACCGCCCTGGACATCGCCACCGGCAAGGTGCGCTGGCACTTCCAGTTCACCCACCACGACCTGTGGGACATGGACGTCGGCGGCCAGCCGACCCTGATGGACCTGAAGACCCCAGAAGGCGTGAAGCAGGCTGTACTGGCTTCGACCAAGCAAGGCAGCATCTACGTGTTGGACCGCAGCACCGGCAAGGCCATCGTGCCGATCAACGAAGTACCGGTGCCGCAAGGTGCGGTGGAAGGCGATCACACCTCGCCAACCCAGCCCAAGTCCGACCTGAACTTCATGCCGCCGCCGCTCAAAGAGCGCGACATGTGGGGCGTCACCCCGTTCGACCAACTGATGTGCCGCATCACCTTCAAATCCATGCGCTATGACGGCCCGTTCACGCCACCATCGCTGCAAGGTTCGATCGTGTATCCAGGCAACTTCGGCGTGTTCGACTGGGGCGGCATCTCGGTCGACCCGGTGCGTCAGATCGCGTTCGTGAACCCGGACTGGATGGCGTTCAAATCGAAACTGATCCCGGCAGCGCAAATCGCCGCCCAAGGTCCGCGTAAAAGCGAAACCGAAGGCGTACAGCCGAACAAAGGCGCGCCGTATGGCGTGGTCCTTGAGCCGTTGCTGTCGCCACTGGGCCTGCCGTGCCAGACCCCGGCCTGGGGCTACGTCGCGGCGGTCGACCTGACCACCCATGAAAAAATCTGGATGCACAAGAACGGCACCGTGCGCGACAGCTCGCCGGTTCCGATCCCGTTGAGCATGGGCGTGCCAAGCCTGGGCGGCACCTTCACCACCGCCGGTGGCGTGGGCTTCCTCAGCGGTACCCTCGACCAGTACCTGCGCGCCTATGACATGAAAAACGGCAAGCAACTGTGGGAAGGCCGCCTGCCGGCCGGCGCACAGACCACGCCGATGACCTATACCGGCAAGGACGGCAAGCAATACGTGCTGGTCGTGGCTGGCGGTCATGGTTCGCTGGGCACCAAGCAGGGTGACTATGTGATTGCGTACAAACTGTCCGAGTAAGTTTTAACGGCAGGTAATACAAAGGCGGCGCCCTCACAGGCGTCGCCTTTTTTTGTCTCCGCAGATTTCAAAACACCATAGACCCCCCTGTAGGAGCGAGCCTGCTCGCGACGGTGTATCAGCTGCATTGATGTCGACTGACACGCCATCGCGAGCAGGCTCGCTCCTACAAGGACCGTGTCGTGGCGAAATCCAGCTAACCTGTCTCTCTCCTGAACACGCCTGCGAAACACCGCTTCGCAGAAAATGACCGTTGAAACCACCACCAACCTGCCCCATCTAAGACCCATACCCATTGCGCAGGTGCCCCCATGAGCGACCAGCAAGAATTCCCCGAAGACCCGAGTGAATACGCCGACCCGGAAAACGCCACGCACCACACCACCGGCAAAGGCCTCGCCCTGCCCGGCCAGAACCTGCCGGACAAGGTCTACATCATTCCGATCCACAACCGGCCGTTTTTCCCGGCCCAAGTGCTGCCGGTCATCGTCAACGAAGAGCCATGGGCCGAGACCCTCGACCTGGTGGCCAAGTCCGAACACCATTCCCTGGCCCTGTTCTACATGGACACGCCCCAGGACGACCCGCGCCATTTCGACACCTCGGCCCTGCCGCTGTATGGCACGCTGGTCAAGGTGCACCACGCCAGCCGCGAAAACGGCAAGCTGCAATTCGTCGCCCAGGGCCTGACCCGCGTACGCCTGAAAACCTGGCTCAAGCACCATCGCCCGCCCTACCTGGTGGAAGTGGAATACCCGCACCAGCCCACCGAGCCGACCGACGAGGTCAAGGCCTACGGCATGGCGCTGATCAATGCGATCAAAGAGCTGCTGCCGCTCAACCCGCTGTACAGCGAAGAACTGAAGAACTACCTCAACCGCTTCAGCCCCAACGATCCGTCGCCGCTGACTGATTTCGCCGCTGCCTTGACCTCGGCCACCGGCAGCGAGCTGCAAGAAGTGCTCGACTGCGTGCCGATGCTCAAGCGCATGGAAAAAGTCCTGCCGATGCTGCGCAAGGAAGTCGAAGTCGCGCGCCTGCAAAAAGAGATTTCTGCCGAAGTTAACCGCAAGATCGGCGAGCATCAGCGCGAATTCTTCCTCAAGGAACAACTCAAGGTCATCCAGCAGGAGCTGGGGCTGACCAAGGACGACCGCAGCGCCGACCTTGAACAGTTCGAGCAACGGCTGGTGGGCAAAGTCCTGCCGCCCCAGGCGCAGAAGCGCATTGAAGAAGAGATGAACAAGCTGTCGATCCTCGAAACGGGCTCGCCGGAGTATGCGGTGACCCGCAACTACATCGACTGGGCGACTTCGGTACCGTGGGGCGTGTACGGCGAGGACAAACTCGACCTCAAGCACGCACGCAAGGTGCTGGACAAGCACCACGCCGGGCTCGACGACATCAAGGACCGCATCCTCGAATTCCTCGCGGTCGGCGCCTACAAAGGCGAGATCAGCGGTTCCATCGTGTTGCTGGTGGGCCCGCCGGGCGTGGGCAAGACCAGCGTCGGCAAATCCATCGCCGAATCCCTCGGCCGGCCGTTCTATCGGTTCAGCCTGGGTGGCATGCGCGACGAAGCCGAGATCAAGGGCCACCGCCGCACCTACATCGGCGCACAGCCGGGCAAACTGGTGCAGGCGTTGAAAGACGTCGAGGTGATGAACCCGGTGATCATGCTCGACGAGATCGACAAAATGGGCCAGAGCTACCAGGGCGACCCGGCCTCGGCGCTGCTGGAAACCCTGGATCCTGAGCAGAACGTCGAATTCCTCGACCACTACCTGGATCTGCGGATGGACCTGTCGAAAGTGCTGTTCGTGTGCACCGCCAACACCCTCGATTCAATCCCCGGCCCGTTGCTCGACCGGATGGAAGTGATTCGCCTGTCGGGCTACATCACCGAAGAAAAAGTCGCGATTGCCAAGCGTCACTTGTGGCCAAAACAGTTGGAAAAGGCCGGCGTGTCCAAGACCAGCCTGACCATCAGCGACAGCGCGCTCAAGGCACTGATCGACGGTTATGCCCGTGAAGCCGGCGTGCGCCAGCTGGAAAAAAACCTCGGCAAACTGGTGCGCAAAGCGGTGATGAAACTGCTCGACGAGCCGAGCGCGGTAATCAAGCTCGGCCCCAAAGACCTGGAAACCTCGCTGGGCAAACCGGTGTTCCGCAACGAGCAGGTGCTGGCGGGTGTCGGCGTGATCACCGGCCTTGCCTGGACCAGCATGGGCGGCGCGACCCTACCGATCGAAGCCACGCGCATCCACACCCTCAACCGTGGCTTCAAGCTCACCGGGCAGTTGGGTGACGTGATGAAAGAGTCGGCGGAAATCGCCTATAGCTACGTCAGCTCGCACCTGAAATCCTACGGCGGCGATCCGAAATTCTTCGACGAAGCCTTCGTCCACCTGCACGTGCCGGAAGGCGCCACCCCCAAAGACGGTCCGAGTGCCGGGGTGACCATGGCCAGTGCGCTGCTGTCGCTGGCGCGCAACCAGCCGCCGAAAAAAGGCGTGGCCATGACCGGTGAATTGACGTTGACCGGGCATGTCTTGCCGATTGGCGGGGTTCGCGAGAAGGTGATTGCGGCGCGGCGGCAGAAGATCTTCGAATTGATTTTGCCGGAAGCGAACCGCGGGAATTTCGAGGAGCTGCCGGAGTACCTGAGGGAAGGCATTACCGTGCACTTTGCCAAGAAGTTTGCGGATGTGGCGAAGGTGTTGTTCTGAGAGTCCTGTAGCGCCTGAACCGGCGCTTTCGCTGGCAAGCCAGCTCCTACGGTTTTGTGGTGGGCACACATGTTGTGAACACCACCGGCCCTTGTAGGCGCTGGCTTGCCAGCGAAGGCGTCAGCCCGAACGCCCCCCGCTGTCACACTTTGTCTCATCTCGGTTATGCTCGCCGTTCGTCGTGAACGCCGGAGCCACTGACTGTATGTCCCCCATTCGCCTGCTTGTCCCCCTCGCCCTCGCCTTGCTCGCCGCCTGCGCCACGCCACCTGCACACAATGTGACCGTGGAAAAACAAAGCGAATGCCCGGTGAAGCTCACCAGCGGGCAAAACCTGATCCTGTCCCTGCCAAGCAACCCGACCACCGGTTACCGCTGGGCGATCCAGGATTCGGCCGGCGGCGTCCTGCACGCCCTCGGCCCCGAGGTGTATCAGAACCCGGAAGATGCCGGCATCGTTGGCTCAGCCGGGGTCTCGACCTGGCGCTTCCAGGCCTTCGCCTCGGGCACCGGGCGTTTGCGCCTGACCTCGCAGCAACCCTGGGCGCCGGAAGTGTTGCCGGTGGACGTCTTCGACTGCGCGATCTCGGTTAACTGACCGTGGGCTGGCTGATCCTGGCGCTGATGGGCGCAGTGACCTTTCTCTACGGCCTGAGCGTGCATGCCGCCTTGCTCTGCCTGCTGGTCAAGCCGCTGCCGGTGCTGGCCCTGCTCGGCTGGCTGCATGACGCACCGCCCAGCGAGTATCGGCGCTGGATAAGCCTCGGCCTGATCTTCTCCCTGCTCGGCGATGTGTTGCTGGCCTGGCCGGGGGATTTGTTTGTGTTTGGTCTTGGCGCGTTTCTGGTCGCGCACCTGGCTTACCTGAAAGCGTACTTGAGCGATTGCCGGCGCCTGGCGCTCTTGCCGCTGGTGATTGCCCTCGGTGTCGGCGCGGTGCTGCTGGGTATTCTGATTGCTCATGGGCTGGGTCCGTTGCTGGTGCCGGTGATCGTCTACGGTTTGGCAATCAGCGCCATGCTCTGGCGCGCGCTCGCACGGCTCGGCAGCGATGTACCCCAGCGTTCGGCATGGCTGGCGGCGGGTGGCGCGGTGGCGTTCGTGTTCTCCGACAGCGTGATTGGCATCAGCCGGTTTGTCGTACCGTTCGAGGCGGCGCCTTATGTGATCATCCTCAGCTACTGGCTGGGGCAATGGGGGATCACTGCCTCGGCGTTCACCCAAAGAACACGCTAACCCCGCCGCTTTATCAGACAACCCGCGCATCCGCGCGCCAACTTGGCTAAAATGCCGGCCTTTTCCACCTACACCGCTGGAACCGCCGTGAGCAAAGAATCCGATCGCCTTTTCGCCCAGCCTTTGGCCCAGGTGCCCGACTTCGCCTTTAACGAGGACGTGGTGCGGGTGTTCCCGGACATGATCAAGCGCTCGGTGCCGGGCTATCCGACCATCGTCGAAAACCTCGGCGTGCTCGCCGCGCAATTCGCCCAGCCCAATAGCGTGCTGTACGACCTCGGCTCGTCGCTGGGCGCCGTGACCCAGGCCCTGCGGCGGCACGTGCGCAGCGACGGTTGTCGGGTGATCGCTGTGGATAACTCGGCGGCGATGGTCGAGCGCTGCCGCGAGTACCTTAACGGGCAGGATTCGATGTTCCAGGAGTTGCTGCCGGTCGAGGTGATCGAGGGCGATATCCTGGCGCTGGAGTTCCAGCCGGCCTCTGTGGTCGCGCTGAACTTCACCCTGCAATTCATCGCACCCGACCAGCGCACCGCGTTGCTGTCACGCATCCGTCAGTCACTGTTGCCTGGCGGTGCGCTGATCCTCTCGGAAAAACTGCGTTTTGAAGACGAGCAGGAACACGCGCTGCTCACCGACCTGCACATCGCCTTTAAACGCGCCAACGGCTACAGCGAACTGGAAATCGCCCAGAAGCGCAGCGCCATCGAAAACGTCATGAAGCCCGACAGCCTCGAAGAACACCGCGAACGCCTGCTGGCGGCCGGGTTCTCGACAGTCGTGCCGTGGTTTCAGTGTCTTAACTTCGCCTCGTTGATTGCCTTGCCATGATTGATTTGTCTCCCCTCGCCCGCCGTCTGGCTGGCTCGCCGCTGGCCGAATGGGCCACCACGCTGCAAGCGCAACTCGACAAGAAAATGGAGAAGGGCCATGGCGACCTGGAGCGCTGGCAAACCGCGCTCGACGCCTTGCCGAAGATTCGGCCGAGTGAAGTCGATCTGCTCAACGGTTTGAAGCTCGACACTGATTGCAGCGATGAGACCCGAGCACAAATGCGCATCGCGTTGATGGGGCTGTCGCCATGGCGCAAGGGGCCGTTCGACCTGTTCGGCGTGCACGTCGACACCGAATGGCGCTCGGACTGGAAATGGTCGCGGGTGTCGCCGCACCTGGACCTCAAGGGCAAGCGCATCCTCGATGTCGGCTGCGGCAACGGCTATTACATGTGGCGCATGCTCGGCGCCGGCGCCGACAGCGTGATCGGTGTGGACCCCAACTGGTTGTTCTTCTGTCAGTTCCAGGCCGTGCAGCGTTACCTGTCCGAACCGAACGCCTGGCACCTGCCATTCCCGTTCGAAGACCTGCCGCCGAACCTCGAAGGCTTCGACACGGTGTTTTCCATGGGCGTGTTCTACCACCGCCGCTCGCCCATCGAGCATTTGCTGGCGCTGAAGGATTGCCTGGTCAAAGGCGGTGAATTGGTGCTGGAGACCCTGGTGGTCGAAGGCGACAAGCATCAGGTGTTGGTGCCGGAAGACCGCTACGCGCAGATGCGCAACGTGTGGTTCCTGCCGTCAGTCCCGGCCCTGGAGCTATGGCTGCGCCGCGCCGGGTTCACCGATGTGAAATGCGTGGACGTGAGCACCACCACCGTCGAGGAACAACGCGGCACCGAGTGGATGAAGTATCAGTCGCTGAGTGACTTCCTTGATCCTGAGGATCACAGCAAGACTATCGAAGGACTGCCAGCGCCGATGCGGGCCGTGATCGTCGCCAGGAAATAAAAGCTTCGCTGGCAAGCCAGCTCCTACAGTCGACCGCGATCCATTGCAGGAGCTGGCTTGCCAGCGAAGACGTCGGCCCTGTCACCGCGCACGTCGAGCCTTGAAGAACTCGCTCAGTACCGCCCCGCACTCTTCGGCCAACACCCCACCCTCATACAACACCCGGTGATTCAAAAAGCCCTGGGTAAAGAACTGCCCTTGGCTCTGCACGATCCCGGCTTTCGGCTCCAGTGCGCCATACACCACCCGCGCGATCCGCGAGTGCACGATCAGCCCGGCGCACATGCTGCACGGCTCCAGCGTGACGTACAGCGTGCTGCCGGGCAGGCGATAGTTGCTCACCGCTTGCGCCGCTGCGCGAATCGCGACCATTTCGGCGTGGGCGCTCGGGTCGCTGCCGCTGATCGGGCAATTGAAGCCGCGACCGATGATTTCACCGTTCTGCACCAGCACCGCGCCCACTGGCACCTCACCGAGCGCCGCGCCTTGAGCCGCCAGCGCCAGCGCTTCACGCATGAAATCCTGATCGCGGCTGCGATCAATGATCGCTGCAGGTCGAATCTGACGCATCACGCCACCTCGATGGCGGCCATCAGGCCGGTTTCCATGTGGTCGATCACATGGCAATGGAACATCCACACGCCCGGGTTATCGGCCACCAGCGCCACTTGCGCGCGTTCGTTCTTGCCCAGCAGGTAGGTATCGGTGAAGTACGGAATCACCTTGTGCCGGTTCGAGGCGATGACCTTGAAGCTCATGCCGTGCAAGTGGATCGGGTGCTGGTACTGCGTCATGTTCTTCAATTCGAAAATGTAGCTCTTGCCCTTTTCAAGCTTGGCAATCGGTCGGTCGGCGCAGGTCTTGTCGGTGATGTCCCAGGCCTTGCCGTTGATCTGCCACAGGCTCGGCGGCTTGCCGTTGTCGACGTTGACCGACACCGAGCCGACCCATTCGAAATTGAAGTTGAGTTTCGCCGCATTGGCCAGGTCCGGCTCGGCGATCGGGTTGGCTGGCAGTGCCGATGGCCACTCGGTCGGAGCGTCGCTATTGGCCACCGAACGCAACGTGCCCAGGCGCACCGGGCCGTTACGCAGCGACAATTCCTCACCGGCCGCCGGGGCCCTGATCGCCAGGCAAATGCGCATGCCCGGGCCGAGCCAGTATTCCTTGCCCAGCGGGCGTGGCTCGACCGGGTTGCCGTCCAGCGCATAGATCTGCGCTTCGACACCGGGAATGTTCAGCCGATAGGTCAGGGTGTTGTCGAGGTTGAGAATTCGCACCCGGGTGATCTGCCCCGCCGGCAAGTCGATCACCGCTAGCGGAACGCCATTGATCGTCGCCAGACGCCCGGCCGTACCGCCACGGGCTGCTTCACGGGGAATGCTGAACTCGACGAAATTGCCGACATCATCGACATGCCAGCTCTTGAGGCTCAAGGTTTTTTCGTACTTGAAACCGGTCGGTTCGCGTTCCTCGATGATCAACGGGCCGACCAGGCCGCGGCCGAGCTCTTCGCTGCTGTTCACATGCGGGTGGTACCAGTAGCTGCCGGCATCCGGCACGCGGAACTTGTAGTCGAAGTATTCCCCCGGCAACACCGGCAACTGCGAGACGTAGGGCACGCCGTCCATTTCCAGCGGCAGGCGGATGCCGTGCCAGTGAATGGTGGTGGCGACCGGCAGGTGGTTGATGAAGCGCACCCGCAGCCATTCACCCTGGCGCGCACGCAACTCGGTACCCGGCGCCGACGGTCCGAACGCCCAGGCCTGGGTCTTGTGCCCGGCCACCAGTTCCACGTCCAGCGGCGCTGCGATCAGCTCGTAATCGTGGCCGGCCTCGGCATCGGCTCTCTTGCCCAGCCAGTAACGCGACGCGCCCCCGGCACCGACGCCAACGACAACAAGACCGGCCAGGCCACCGAGGATTTGGCGACGGGTAAACGACATGAACTCAACTACCTCACGTATCTGCGGCAGGCCCGGGGCCTGCAAAAGGCGAATACGATACACCTGCAACTGCGAAACAGTAAGGGCAGCGCGGCGGATGGACGCAGGTTAAGGGCACTGCCTGCCCGAACATAACGCCCAGAAAACCGCTCATTGGCATAACTATTTACCGCACCCGCCTTGGATCAGCGGCTCATGCTTACGGCCCATCTCTCAAGGATCGACGACATGACCCCCACCGACACACGCCCCTTGCCCAACACCGCCGACAAGGCCGCGCTCAAGGCCATCGCCACCCGCATCATCCAGACCTGCCCCAGCCTGCAAGACACGGCTCGCGAGGTCGCCGGCAATCTACTGAAAAAGTACGGCATCACCGGGCTTGATCCGGACAAGGTGTACTTCCATCGCTTCGACGCCGCCCAAAGCAGCACGAAATCCTTCACCGGGTGGGAGCACGCCAAGGCGACACCCACGTCAACCATGACCCTCACGCAGCTGGTGATCCACCGTTTCCGGGTCACGGATCAAGACAACGCCGACTTAATCGACTCGTACGCCGGTTTCTACACAGCCGGCCCGAAAGCCATGCTCTTTAACGAAACCAACGAAGTGAAACTGCACGGCAACGAGGTGCTGAAAGACTTTTGGCGCCTCGATTTCAATTCGCTGTACCGCGAGCGTCTGACCACATTCTGGAGCGAATCCGGTACCGATTTTCGCACCCTGGCCAAGTGCAATTTCCTCATCCAGGCCGTGCGGGCACGGGACAAACGCCAGTTGAGTGACGAAGATTTTCAGTTCATCACTGAGGCTGTCATGGGCCCGGTCAGTTGGCCCGTCAGCCTGGCGTTCCTGCAGGCCCATCATCCTTGCTCCAGCCAGGTTCGGACCCTGGATGTCGATGGCCATGTCGCCAACAACATCCTTCGTTTCGCCGCCTCCAAGGGCCGGCAGATCGTGTATCTACCCGGTGCAAGCTCCGCCTTCCGGACATTGAAAACCCCTATAGACATGCACTACTGGATATTGCAGCAGATGAACAAGGAGGACGTCCGCCATGCATTCATGACGCATTTCTCCCTCGCCGACCGCCAGCAAGTTGCCGAGAACATCACCGACCTCATGAACCGTTTGGTCAGTACCTGGGGCAAGTACGATCACCACCTGATCAATCAGAATGACGAGGCGATCAGCGGTGACGCCTTTTCCTGGCTGAGCGACTCGGCCAAAACCGCCATGTTCTCCGAGGCCGATCTTTCCCTTATCTCCAACGGCGATCTGCGCAAAAAGCTCTGGATCGGCTATCTCAGCGCCGGCTTGAAAGTGTTCGGGCCGATGGCCGTCGTTGGCTGGCCGATCGCACTGCCCGTGATTGGCGCCAGTATTGCCAGCCTGGGATTGAACATTGATCAGGCGGTCAACGGCAAAACCACCGAAGAGCGTAAGGCCGGCATCCTGGGGGCGGTGCTCAGCGGCATTGATTTGCTGTTCAATCTTCTGGTGTTGAAGGGCCCGGGCTCCCTGGAGGAGGCAGGCCCCGACATCGACGCTGCCGAAGCCACGGAAATGGCCGATCTGAAGGAGTCAACGCTACCCGCGCAAGGCTCGATAACGGCACCAGGGGAAACCACCGTTGAAACTGCGCCCGAGCCGACAGCGAAGGTGCCCGAGCATTTCAAAATCGATGTCTCCCTCGACGAAGACACGCTGGTTCGTGAACCGGGCAAATTCAATGGCACCTATCAGCTCACGTCCAACCCTTCGAGGGCCATCAAGCTCAACGACGATGCTTATTTCGTGCGCTATGAAGCCCACGTCAACGGCCGCAGCACCTGGGCCATTGTCGATCCGGCCAACCCCGACGCTTTCTCGGGCTCGATACCCGTGCGCCGCGGCCCGGAAGGCAAATGGGAACTCATCCCGCGATTGGGACTCAGAGGCGGCATGGACGTAGCGCCTGTTGCGACTGCGGGCACATCCAGTGAATCTGTAGCCGGCGAATGGGCACAAACGCCTGGCATTCATGTCCCCGGCCTCGAAGATCCTCAGATGAGGGCCTGGTCACTCGGTGGCGCGGACGTCCGGGGTCTGTTCCGAAGGGTATGGACCCTTGGCTCGATAGACGTGCGCAGTGTGCTCGGGGCCGATGAGGACATCGTCGGCGCTCGCAGTATTTTCATGTCCCCGGCCGACGAACTCACCGAGTCCTTGAGCGAATTCGAGCTGGCTCAGGAAGAACCTCGACGAACCCTGGTCAGTGACGCGAAAGCGTACTACGAGCTCAATCCACCGAGTCTTGATCAACCGGTTTCTACCGCACGGACGTTTGAAACAACATCCGAATTGCTCGATACCGCTTTTGCAGACAAAAAAGGACTTGTTGTCGGCGAGACCCGAGGCAGTGTCGGCAGCAAACAGTTCCTGATCAAAAACATGCGAGACCTGGCCCGACGTGGCGTAAAGACCCTCTATTTGCAGGAGCTGCTGGCCAACGTAAACCAACTCGACCTGGACACCTTCGCACGCACCGGCGAAATGCCCGAAGAGCTGGAGACCTACCTTAAAAACCTCGATATCCGTGCCGGTAACGATCCCGACGGACAGTTCAATTTGCTGAACCTGGTGAAGTCTGCCAACGCCCAGAAAATCCGCGTCCAGGCCATCGACATGTCGACGACCTACAACATCAATAAAGATCCGATGGACTGGGACGGGAGTTTCCGAATCGCGAGAAGTTTTTTTGCCAGTGAGGTTATTCAATTCAACGAAGAAACGAACGGCGTGGCCAATTGGATTGCGCTGGTCAATCAAGAAAACATGACCACGTTCAGGGGCTTTCAGGGCATTAGCGAGCAAACCGGCGCGGTGAGTCTGCGCATCGATGATGTCGCGCCGGGTCAGGCAAACGCCATGGGTTCCGACCCTGGCTTGGCGGTGCAGTATTCGCACGCCCCGGACTCCGTAGCCCACGAGATTTGGCCAGAGGGCATAGACCTTTACGAAGAGCAGGATTTTATCCGGGGAGATTGGCGCTTGCAGGCTGAAACCCAGTGGGCCTATAGAAGCCCGCAGGAATTGGAGGCATTGCTGCCGGAACCTGAAATGTTCACCCTGCAGCGCTATGGAAACAACATTCTGGTGGTCTACCGTAACGCCAACAATGAAATAGTCGAAAGCGCCATCAGGTCAACGCCCGAGGGCCGACTCAATCTGGATACCCCGCTTCAGCCCGCCTATGACGCTATGACGGTGAACACCCTCGATGAACTGAAAGCCGCATTGATTGCAAAGGGCATGAAGCCCATGGGCTGGTTGGCCGAAGTGCCTGAGGAATTTGAGTCATCCTTGTCCAATCTTGAAGCCCCCACCCACTGGCAAGCCAACGAACTGCTGGAGGGTCGAATTCCGGTAAGCGAACCGGGAAAAAACCTGGGCATCTATCTGCTCGATTCCAACCCGGCAAACGCCATCATGCTCGATGACACGCCTTATTACGTGCGCTTTGAGGCCGACGCCAACGGCGGTGGGACCTGGGCGATCATCGACCCTGAACACCCGAATGCGTTTTCAGGAACACGCCCCGTACGTCTCAATGCTCAGGGCGAATGGGAGCTGACACCTCGGGGCGGGCTCAAGGGCGGCGGTAACTCGCAACCGGGAACGTTCCAGAACCCGGTTCAAAACCCGCCGCTGCCCGCACTGCGCCCCGCTTCCACCCCCTACGATGTACCTCGCCGATATAGCCTCAGAAAGCTGGCGCTCGGCATACCTGAAACCCACATTAAAATCATTCGCCAGCCCAACGGTAGCCTGCGCGGGCTGACCACCTATGATGAACACGTCGCACTCCATCGCACCCGGTTGTCACACGACGCCCGACAGTTTTTTGCTCGTGATGATTTCAATGACCTGCTACCCGATCGCCCAACGCTACCCATTGTTTCTTCCTCGACCACAGCAGCAGAGCTGATTGCCAAGGTGTTTGAGACAGCCCCTGGCCTGGTCATCGGCGAAAGCCAGGATCGCATTGGCAGCATGCGATTGCTGATCGAGAACATGCCGAGACTGGCCCGCTCCGGGGTCAAAACGATTTACTTCCATCGCCTGCTCAGCGATTTCAGCCAACTGGATCTCAATACGTTCTTTACAACCGGGGAAATGTCCGACGATCTGGAAGCCACCCTGCGACAGCTGCAAAGCGATCCTGCCGGCCGATACGCACCGCTTGAAGTGGTCAAGACCGCGCGAGTCAATGGCATTCGAGTACAGGCCACAGACTGTCTGGCGAGTTACCGTTACCCCGCCTCGC
The DNA here is from genome assembly GCF_049132105.1 of Pseudomonas sp. NFX15. NCBI lineage: Bacteria > Pseudomonadati > Pseudomonadota > Gammaproteobacteria > Pseudomonadales > Pseudomonadaceae > Pseudomonas > Pseudomonas sp. NFX15. The sequence continues at coordinate 34,497 of NZ_JAFMPV010000027.1, read as the reverse complement.
CGTTGCCCGACATGCATGAGCAAGCCATCAAAACCTACCTGACGCACAGCCTCATACAGGCCGACACATCGCTCAACGGCGCCGGCAAATGGGTCGTGCTGACCGATCAGGAAAACACCAATACCTTTCGCGGCATGGCGGGTATCAGCGAATTGCAGGGCGGTATCGGTTTACGCATCGAAGAAGTTTCGCCAGAGGGCGACTTACTGATAGAGACGGACCGGGGAATTGAAGTGGGACGCGGTTTTACCACACAACCCGAGTCCTTCATTGGCAATGTCGACACGCTCTACGCCGACTTGAACTTGCAGATGCCACTGCCGCTGCTGCAACGTACGCCCGAGGAACTCTCTCGACTGCTGTTCAGGCAGGGCATGTTCACCTTTGAAAACACTGAAGCCAGCTGGACGCTGATTCATCGCGCCAGAAATGGCCAGATTACGCGAACGTTGGTCGAGCAAACGGCTGACGGCAAATACCTGGTCAACCGTCCCACCTGGACCGAAGTGCATCAAGTGCCGTACGACAGCATCGTCGAATTGTCCTGGGCGCTGGGCCGCATGGGCATGCGCCTCGAAGGTCGCTTGCCTCAATAACGCCCCGCTTCGCCCGGCCCGATCCCCCTGAACGCAAAAAGCCCCCGATCTCGCGATCGGGGGCTTTGCTTGCCACTATCGTTGCAGGCCTGGATGCTCAGGCCCGATCACGATCATTCCCACTCAATGGTCGCTGGCGGCTTGCTCGACACGTCGTAGGTGACGCGGGAGATGCCTTCGATTTCATTGATGATGCGGCCGGAAACGGTTTCCAGCAGTTCGTAAGGCAGGTGTGCCCAACGCGCCGTCATGAAGTCGATGGTCTCTACGGCACGCAGGGCCACGACCCAGGCGTAACGACGGCCATCACCGACCACGCCCACCGATTTCACCGGCTGGAACACCACGAATGCCTGGCTGACCTTGTGGTACCAGTCGGCCTTGCGCAATTCTTCGATGAAGATGTGGTCGGCGCGACGCAGCAGGTCGGCATATTCCTTCTTCACTTCACCGAGGATGCGCACGCCCAGGCCCGGGCCCGGGAACGGGTGGCGGTAGACCATGTCGTATGGCAGGCCCAGTTCCAGGCCCAGACGACGGACTTCGTCCTTGAACAGCTCGCGCAGAGGCTCGACCAGTTTCAGGTTCATTTCTTCCGGCAGGCCGCCCACGTTGTGGTGCGACTTGATCACGTGGGCCTTGCCGCTTTTCGCGCCAGCCGACTCGATCACGTCCGGGTAGATGGTGCCCTGGGCCAGGTACTTGATGTTGTCCAGCTTGCAGGATTCGGCATCGAACACGTCGATGAAGGTACGGCCGATGATCTTGCGCTTCTTCTCCGGGTCGGCTTCGCCGGCCAGGTTACCGAGGAACTGCTCTTCGGCATTGGCGCGGATCACCTTGACGCCCATGTTCTCGGCGAACATGGCCATCACTTGCTCGCCTTCGTGCAAACGCAGCAGGCCGTTGTCGACGAACACGCAGGTCAACTGGTCGCCGATGGCCTTGTGCAGCAGCGCGGCAACCACGGACGAGTCCACGCCGCCGGACAGGCCGAGCAAGACGTTGTCGGTACCGACCTGGGCGCGCACCTGGGCGATGGCGTCTTCAGCAATTTTCGACGGGGTCCACAGGGCTTCACATTCGCAGATGTCGAGGATGAAGCGCGACAGGATGCGGCCGCCCTGCTTGGTGTGGGTCACTTCCGGGTGGAACTGCACGCCGTAGTAGCGACGCTCGTCGCTGAACATGCCGGCGATCGGGCAGCTCGGAGTGCTGGCCAGGATGTGGAAGTCGGACGGCATTTTGGTGACCTTGTCACCGTGGCTCATCCACACGTCGAGGCCGAACAGGCCGTCGGCGTCGATGTGGTCTTCGATGCCGTCGAGCAGGCGGCTCTTGCCGACCACATCGACACGGGCGTAACCGAACTCACGCAGCTCGGAACCTTCAACCTTGCCGCCCAGTTGCTCGGCCATGGTCTGCATGCCGTAGCAGATACCGAAGACCGGTACACCCAGGTCGAAGACGGCTTGCGGGCAGCGTGGGCTGTTGGCTTCGTGGACCGACTCCGGGCCGCCGGCGAGGATGACGCCTTTAGGTGCGAATTCGCGGATCGCATCTTCGTCCATGTCGAACGGGTGCAGTTCGCAGTACACACCGATTTCACGCACGCGGCGGGCGATCAGCTGGGTGTACTGGGAACCGAAGTCGAGGATCAGGATGCGGTGAGCGTGAATATCGAGGGCCATGATTCAGTCTCGTCTAAAAGTCATTCAGAAACAGTCGTGATTCAGAAACAACTCGGGGCTGAATCGAACAGCCCCGGTTGCTTAACTTATTGCTTGAAGGCTCAACCTACGCGGTAGTTTGGCGCTTCTTTGGTGATCTGCACGTCGTGCACGTGGGACTCGGCCATGCCAGCGCCGGTGATCCGCACGAACTCAGGTTTGGTGCGCATCTCTTCGATGTCGGCGCTGCCGGTGTAGCCCATCGAGGAACGCAGGCCGCCCATCAACTGGTGGATGATCGCGCTCAGGGTGCCTTTGTAGGGAACACGCCCTTCGATGCCTTCCGGAACCAGTTTCTCGGCGCCTGCCGAGGAGTCCTGGAAATAACGGTCGGAAGAACCCTGGGCCTGGGACATGGCGCCCAGCGAACCCATGCCGCGGTAAGCCTTGTACGAACGGCCCTGGAACAGTTCGATCTCGCCCGGCGCTTCTTCAGTACCGGCGAACATCGAGCCCATCATCACGCAGGAAGCACCGGCTACGATGGCCTTGGACAGGTCACCGGAGAAACGGATGCCGCCATCGGCGATCAACGGAACGCCAGTGCCTTCAAGGGCAGCGGCAACGTTGGCGATGGCACTGATTTGCGGCACGCCGACACCGGCGACGATACGGGTGGTGCAGATCGAGCCAGGGCCGATACCGACCTTGACCGCATCCGCGCCCGCTTCGGCCAGGGCCTTGGCGGCGGCGCCGGTGGCGATGTTGCCGCCAATCACCTGCACTTCAGGGAAGTTCTGCTTGACCCAGCGAACGCGGTCGATCACGCCTTTGGAGTGACCGTGGGCAGTGTCGACCACCACCACGTCAACGCCGGCGTTGACCAGCGCGGCAACGCGGTCGCCGGTGTCTTTACCGGTACCGACGGCAGCACCAACGCGCAGACGACCTTGATCATCCTTGCTGGCCAGCGGGTAAGCCTTGGCTTTTTCGATGTCGTTGACGGTCATCATGCCCTTGAGGGCGAATTTGTCGTCGACGATCAGCACGCGCTCGATGCGGTGCTTGTGCAGCAGTTCACGCACATCGTTCTTGTCGGCGCCTTCCTTGACCGTCACCAGACGCTCTTTAGGCGTCATCACTTCACGGACAGTGGCTTCCAGACGGTTCTCGAAACGCACGTCACGGGAGGTGACAATGCCGACCAGGTCGCCATTGTGCAGCACCGGAACGCCGGAGATGTTGTGCATACGGGTCAGTTCGAACAGTTCACGCACGGTAGCGTCGGCGTCGATGGTGATCGGGTCCTTGACCACACCGGCTTCGTAACGCTTGACCTTGCGCACTTCGGCAGCTTGCTGCTCGATGGTCATGTTCTTGTGGATGATGCCGATACCACCTTCCTGAGCCATGGCGATTGCCAGACGGGCTTCAGTGACGGTGTCCATGGCAGCGGAAACCAGTGGAATATTCAGCTCGATGCCACGGGTAAGGCGGGTCTTGAGACTGACTTCGTTAGGAAGCACCTCGGAATAACCGGGCACGAGGAGAATGTCGTCGAATGTCAGAGCTTCTTGGCTGATACGCAGCATCGCGGGGGCTCCCGAGCGGGAAAATGGAAGCGCGCCATTATAGTCAGACACCCCTTCGGGTTCAATGTAAAACTCTGTCTATTATTGGCATTACTGATATACGGGAATTAAACGGTGGGAATGCTGCTTTTTTGTAGGAGCGAGCCTGCTCGCGATGAACTTACAGGCAACGCTTGTTTTCAGACGGCACGCGTCATCGTTCACGACCATCGCGAGCAGGCTCGCTCCTACAAGGTCATCAGAGTTCGACTTTCACCCAACTGACCGGCTGATCGAGCCAATCGGCGAATTCATCGATAAAACCCTGCTTGAACCCGGCTTCAGCCCAGTTGTTGAAGATGAAACCCAGGTTGGAGAAGCCGCACTCCTGCAGGAACAGGAAGCCGTTGATGTCGTCTTCGTGCCCGCACTCAGGGCAGGTAAAGTTGTCGGTACGCCCCGGCATCCAGTCTTCCAGGCTTTCGAACAGGGCTTCGCCGATTTCCTTGCGACACTCGGCGCAGCCCGCCTCTTCCAGGAATCCCTTGGCTGGCGTATAGATGCAGCGCTTGGTGATGATCTCCAGGCCATTGATCGCTTCGCCGAACGGCAGCGCCTCCGGGTGCAGGACCACTGCGCGGGCACCGTCGGCGATGGCATGGGCCATGCGATTGCCCGTGCGGCCACAGGTGGTCAGTTCTTCGTGGATGATGTTCTTGCGCACCAGCCAACGCACAATCGCCCGCGCCCGGGGCTCGTGCACCGGCAGGGTGGAGATTTTCGGGACGATGATGCTTTGCGAATTCATGGGTACAGGCCTGAAGAATGACCTGTAGGAGCGAGCCTGCTCCGGGCGGCGTTCCGACGATGGTCGTTAACGAACGCGGGGAATCTGGTTCCCCGCGGTGTTCTTGAGCCCATCGCGAGCAGGCTCGCTCCTACAGTGAAATGTGGCGAGCCTGTAGAAGGTATAGGCCCGCCGAAGAGGTGTTTACAGTTCTACGACAACCGCCTGCGAAGCACGGGTCGCCTTGGCGCGGGCGGCTTCGATCGATTCGTCGCGCGCCAGGGCGACGCCCATGCGGCGCTGGCCGTTGACTTCCGGCTTGCCGAACAGACGTAGCGCGGTATCCGGCTCGCTCAAGGCAGCGCCCAGGTTGGCGAAAGCGGTCTGGGTCGACTGCCCTTCCACCAGGATCACCGCCGAAGCCGAAGGCCCGAACTGACGGATCAACGGGATCGGCAGACCGAGAATCGCACGGGCATGCAGGGCGAACTGCGACAGGTCCTGGGAAATCAGGGTCACCAGGCCGGTGTCGTGCGGGCGCGGCGAGACTTCGCTGAACCATACCTGATCACCCTTGATGAACAGCTCGACGCCGAACAGACCACGGCCACCCAGGGCTTCGGTCACGGCTTTGGCGACACGCTCGGATTCAGCCAGGGCAATCGGGCTCATGGCTTGCGGCTGCCAGGATTCCTGGTAGTCGCCCTTCTCCTGACGGTGGCCGACCGGTGCGCAGAACGTAGTGCCGCCGACATGACGCACAGTCAGCAGCGTGATTTCGTAGTCGAAATCGATGAAGCCTTCAATGATCACCCGACCTTTACCGGCACGGCCACCTTCCTGGGCGTAATCCCAGGATTTCTGCACGTCATCAACACTGCGCAGCAGGCTCTGGCCCTTGCCCGACGAACTCATGACCGGCTTGACCACACACGGGAAACCGAGGTCTTCAACGGCTTTGCTGTAGTCCTCGAAGGTGTCGGCGAAGTGGTACGGCGAGGTCGGCAGGTCCAGCTCTTCAGCGGCCAGGCGGCGGATGCCTTCGCGGTTCATGGTCAGTTGCGCGGCGCGGGCGGTCGGGATCACGGTGAAGCCTTCGGCCTCCAGCTCGACCAGGGTCGCGGTGGCGATGGCTTCGATTTCCGGGACGATGAAGTGCGGCTTCTCGGCTTCGATCACGGCGCGCAGGGCTGCACCGTCGAGCATGTTGATCACATGGCTGCGGTGCGCGACCTGCATGGCCGGCGCGTTGGCGTAGCGGTCCACGGCAATCACTTCAACGCCCAGGCGTTGCAACTCGATCACCACTTCCTTGCCCAACTCGCCACAGCCACACATCAATACGCGGGTCGCGGTCGGCGACAATGGAGTTCCGATACGGGTCATCTGAAGGTCCTCAAGGAGCGGATCATCGAGGGATGCGTCGCCTGGCGCGCTTCCCATGGGGAGAAAGCGCGGCATTTTACATGAACTTCAGCCGGTGACAGCCTGTTTGCGCAGGCGCCAGGCCATGATCAGCCACACGGCAGTGACCCCAGCGAATTTCGACCCCAGGGCAGTGAGGATCACCCCCGGCGTCAGGGCGCCGATCATGCCGAAAAAGATAAAGGTATCGAGGGGAATGCTCAGCGCCGAACTTATCCACAGGCGGTCATGCAGCGGGCGCTTGGTGATGCTGAACACCAGCCAGTCAATGCACTCGGACACCGCGAACGCCGTAGCGCTGGCCAGGGCGATGGACGGATCGGAAGTGACATAGGACAGCGCCAATGCCGCCAGCATCGCCACCAGGGCGCCATGGCCGAAACGGGTTTGCACCATGTCGCGCAGGATAAACACCAACCCACCCCAGGCCGACCAGATGATGTCCAGGTGAGGCGCGGTGGAAAAGGCGAAGTTGATCAGCACAACGCTGCTGATGTAGGCGATCAGGAAGAGCATGGGGCGGGGGAATACCTGTCAATTTTGTGCACAGGATACTTCATCTTCAGTACACAAATAACCCGTGGCGAGGGGGCTTGCTCCCTCGCCACAACAGCGCGACCGGCTCAGCGATCGGATTTGGAGGGCAACATCCAGATCAACCCACTCGCCTTCGCCCGCTCATGACACAACCCCAGCACGTTACGCCGTTCGTCGTTGCTCATGCGGCTCCAGCGGGTGATTTCCTCGACCGTACGCTGACAACCGGTGCAGATATCATCCTCGTCCAGTGCGCAAATATTCACGCAGGGCGATGCCACCGGGCGTTCAGGCGTGGTCATTGTTCCTGCTCGACCAGGTCGCGGGCATAGCGTTGCGAGTTGTGCACGTAGTGAGCAGCGCTGGCCTCGAGCATTTTGATCTGCGCCTCGGTCAGCTCACGCACGACCTTGCCGGGCGAGCCCATGACCAGTGAGCCGTCGGGAATTTCCTTGCCCTCACCGATCAGCGAATTGGCGCCAATGATGCAGTTCTTGCCGATTTTTGCGCCATTGAGGATCACCGCGTTGATGCCGATCAGGCTGTTATCGCCTACGGTGCAGCCGTGGAGCATGGCGTTGTGGCCGATGGTCACACCTGTGCCGATGGTCAGTGGATAGCCCATGTCGGTGTGCATCACCGTGCCATCCTGGACGTTGCTGTTCTTGCCGATCAGGATCAGTTCATTGTCACCCCGCAAAACGGCGTTGAACCAGACGTTCGCACCTTCTTCCAGCTTGACCTTGCCCACCAGCACTGCATTGGGGGCAACCCAGCTCTGTGGATGGGTTTCGACGCGGGCGTCGCCCAGGCGGTATTTCATTGTGGTTTCCCTCAGGGCTCGGGCAGGGCCATTCGAACGATGGCTTCAGATATTGATAAAGCTTTTGGGCGGCTGGTGCAGGCTGATTTTGGCGTCATACAGCAGGTTGATCAACTCAACGATCATGATCGCCGTGAGGCCCCAGATCTTGAACTCGCCAAAGCGATAGCTCGGCACATACCAGCTGCGGCCCTGATAATCGATGCGGTGGGTATGTTCGCGGGGGTCTTTGCGGAAGAATTCCAGGGGCACGCTGAACACCGCGGCGATCTCGGCATCGTTGGCCCGGTATTCGACGAAGTCCGGAATCACCCCGACATACGGCGTGACCTTGATGCCATGCAGACTGATCAGAGGGCTCAGCGGCCCGATCACCTCGACCAGTCCCGGCGGCAGGCCGATCTCTTCCTCGGCTTCGCGCAGGGCGGTGAAAATCAGGTCAGGGTCTTCGGGATCGCGGCGTCCGCCAGGAAAGGCGACTTCACCGCCATGGGTCGACAGGCCGCTGGCGCGCAGGGTCAGCACCAGCTCAGGTTCATCACTGCGGGTGATGGGCACCAGCACCGCAGCTTCGGGAAAACGACGGTCGGTCTCCAGCGTGCGTGGCGTGTGGTGACTAACCCGATGCAGTAGCTCGTCCAGCATGAGTGTTCTCGATCTGTGCCTTACCCGGCATCATGCACCAATCGTTGCGGTCGCCCAACCCCCGCGACCGTCCCATGTCGCGAAACGACAACTTGCCGACTGACACCGCCGCACGCCAAGATAGGCCCAGCATTCAGGAACCCCAGCATGAAATTTTGCAGCCAGTGCGGTAACCCGGTTTCCCAGCGCATTCCCGACGGCGATTCCCGCCTGCGTTTTGTCTGCGACAGCTGTCACACCATTCACTACCAGAATCCCAACATCGTCGCCGGCTGCGTCGCGACCTGGGGCACCCAGGTGTTGCTGTGCCGCCGCGCCATCGAGCCGCGCCGTGGTTACTGGACCCTGCCCGCCGGTTTCATGGAGAACGGCGAGACCATCGAGCAGGCCGCCGTTCGCGAAACCGCCGAGGAAGCCTGCGCCCGAGTGCGCAACCTGAGCATCTACACCCTGATCGACGTGCCGCACATCAGCCAGGTGCACGTATTCTTCCGCGCCGAACTGGCCGACCTGGACTTTTCGGCCGGCCCCGAGAGCCTGCAAGTGCAACTATTCGACGAAGCGGACATTCCGTGGGATGAGCTGGCTTTCCGCACGGTGGGCCGTACCTTAGAATGCTTCTTTGCTGACCGGCGTACCGAGGTCTACCCCGTGCGGTCTGAATCGATCCCGCCGCTTGCTCAGCCTGCCAACTAAAAAACATCTATAAATAAATAGTCGCGACACCTTTTTCTGGGGAATCGTTTCAATGCGCTGGTTGCTTGCCCTGTTCTGTTTGTCGCTGGTCACGGTGTCCCAGGCGTCTGCCGTGGAAACCATGAACGGCAAGGTCATCGAGAAAATCCTGATTCTCAAGTCTTCCCATCAATTGCAATTGATCAATGACGGCAAGCCGCTCAAGACCTATCGCATTTCCCTGGGCAAACGTCCCCAGGGTCCGAAGCTGATGGAAGGCGACAAACGCACCCCGGAAGGCTTCTATTGGGTCGACTGGCGCAAGGTCAGCGATAGATTCAACCTGGCGATGCACATTTCCTACCCGAACATCAGCGATTCCGCCCGCGCCCGCCGTGAAGGCGTCGAGCCCGGCGGCATGATCATGATCCACGGCACCCCGGACACCGAAGACACCCCCGAAGACCTGTTCCACACACTGGACTGGACCGACGGCTGCATCGCCATGCGCAACATGGACATGCGCGAAGTCTGGAACCTGGTGCCGGACGGCACGATGATCGAAATCCGCCCCTGACACTCCGAATTAGCGGCGCTCCTGTGGCGAGGGGGCTCCCTCGCCACAAAGAACATTGCCCGCCTCCGGATGTGACCATTGGTCGACATCGCAAAATAAAATCAAAAAAAAGCCCATCACGGCCGCTCCCGCACCGGTGATACCACTCCCGCCCGAAGCACCAGCCGAAGCCTGCGATCTTTACGACCGCCTCCCCCACCGCTAATACCACTTAAAACCAATCCGCCGCTTCCCCTCCCCCAAGGCCCGATTTCGCACGCCTACAGCAAAGTACTGGCGTTGACATGGTATTCAAGTGGTATTAGTTTCTGCCGCATTCACGGGCCAAAATATTCCAACATTCGCCCCGGACACCCGCCATGAACGATCTCCAGGCCTTGCGCCCCGACGACACTCAACCCACGCCGTTGTACCTGCAACTGGCCCGCAACCTGGAAGCGGCGATTCATGCCGGCCAGTGGAAAGCCGAGCAGGCCATGCCGTCGGAGCGCAATCTGAGCGAAACGCTGGGCATCTCCCGCGTCACCGCTCGCAAGGCCCTGGAAGTGTTGTTCGAACAAGGCCTGATCCGCCGCAACCAGGGCTCCGGCACCTTCATTACACCGCGCCTCGAACAACCGCTGTCGCGGCTGTCCGGTTTCAGTGAAATGCTCCGCCTCAAGGGTTTCGTACCCAGTTCGCATTGGCTGGAACGGGACATCACCCTGCCGACCCATGAAGAGTTGATCCGCCTCGGCCTGTCGCCCAATGACAAGGTGGCGCGGCTCAAACGCCTGCGCAAAGCCGACGACACGGTCATGGCCATCGAGATGAGCACCCTGCCCGCCTCGATCATCGCCGAGCCGCAATTGATCGGCGATTCCCTCTACGCCTACCTCGACGGCATCGGCAAACCCATCGTCCGCGCCTTGCAGCACATCCAGGCGATCAACGCCTGCGACGAGTTCGCTGCGCTGGTCGGCATCGCACCCGGCACCGCCATGTTGCTGATGACCCGGGTTGGCTACCTGGAAGACAACACGCCCATCGAAGTCACCGACACCTATTGCCGTAACGACTACTACGACTTTGTCGCAGAGCTGCGTCGCTAATCGCCGCCTCGCTGAACGAGAACCGATCATGTCCGAAGACAACATCCTCACCCCACAAGGCTGGGTTCGCGGCCGACTGGTCCACGAGCAAGGCAAAGTGCTGTCCATCGAAGGCGTTCCCTGCGATCCGACAGCGAACGACTTGCCGTACCTGCTGCCGGGCTTCATCGACCTACACGTTCACGGCGGCGGCGGCAAAGACATCATGGAAGGCACGCCGGCCTTCGAAACCATCACCCGCACCCACGTGCGCTTCGGCACCACCTCGCTGCTGGCCACCACCATGACCGCGCCGAGCGACGAGATCTCGCGTGTGCTCAAGGCCGTCGGCGAGTTCTCTGAGCAGCGGCCCAAGGGCAGCGCCCGCGTACTCGGCGTGCACCTCGAAGGCCCGTACATCAACCCCGGCAAACTCGGAGCACAACCGAACTTCGCGCACACGGCGCTGATGGCCGAGGTCGAAGACTACCTGGCACTGGCGCCAATCCGGGTGATCACCATCGCCCCGGAAATCGCCGGCCACGACGCCTTGATCCGCGAACTCAGCGGTCGCGGCATCCGCATGCAGATTGGTCACACCCTGGGCAGCTACGAGGAAGGCGTCGCTGCGCTGGAGGCCGGCGCCACGAGCTTCACCCACCTCTACAACGCCATGAGCCCGCTGCATCACCGTGAGCCGGGAATCGTCGGCGCGGCATTGGCGCATGCCCAGTACGCCGAGCTGATTCCGGACTTGCTGCACGTGCATCCCGGTGCGATCCGCGTGGCGCTGCGCTCAATCCCGTGCCTGTATTGCGTCACCGATTCGACCGCCGCCGCCGGCATGCCCGACGGAGAGTACAAGCTCGGCAGCCACACCGTGACCAAGTGTTTGGGCGGCGTGCGCCTGCCCGACGGCACCCTGGCCGGCAGCACCCTGACCATGGATCAGGCCTTGCGCAACCTGGTGAAGATCGGCCTGCCCATCGCCGAAGCCTCGCAGCGCCTGTCGCAATTCCCCGCCGATTACCTCGGCATCACCGAACGCGGGCGCCTGCAACCGGGTGCCTGGGCCGACTGCGTGCGGCTGGATCGCTCACTGAAACTGACCGCCGTCATGGTCGAAGGAGAAGACATTGACTTCAAAAATGCTTGAAGAGGCGCTGTCCTCGTTCGAGGCCGTGCAAGCCCAGTTGCAACAACTCGATCCGCAGATGATCGAGATCGCCGGACGCCTGCGCCGTCAGCCGCCGCAAGTGGCCATGACCGTGGCGCGCGGCAGCTCCGACCACGCCGCGAGCTACTTCGCCTACCTGACCATGCAACAGCTGGGCATCCCGGTGGCCTCGTTGCCGATGTCGGTGGTGACCATGCAACAGGCACCGTTGAAGGTCAGTGGCCAGGTGGCCTTCGCCTTTTCGCAATCGGGGCAAAGCCCGGACCTGGTCAACAGCCTGCGCCTGTTGCGCAAGCGCGGCGCCCTCAGCGTGTCGATGGTCAACGCCGTTGATTCGCCGCTGGAAGCGGCGTGCGAGTTCAGTCTTCCACTGCTCGCCGGCACCGAAAGCAGTGTGGCCGCGACCAAGAGTTTCATCGCCACCCTCAGCGCCAGCGCCCGGTTGATCGGCCACTGGAAAGAGGACGCCGAACTGCTCGACGCCGGCCTCGCCTTGCCCGAAGGCCTGCGCGATGCCGCGCAGCAGGACTGGAGCGCGGCCATCGAGGCCTTGCGCGATTGCCAGCGGTTGATGGTGATCGGTCGTGGTGCCGGTTTCGCCATCGCCCAGGAAGCGGCGCTCAAGTTCAAGGAAACCTCGGCGATCCAGGCCGAAGCCTTCAGCAGTGCCGAAGTCCGTCACGGCCCGATGGCCTTGATCGGCGACAACTACCCGCTGCTGGTATTCGCCCCTCGCGGTGCGGAACAGGCCGGATTGCTGAGCCTGGCCGCCGACATGCGCCAGCGTGGCGCCCGCGTATTGCTGGCCGCGCCGGATGACGTGCTTGAGCGCGACCTGACGCTGACCCGCGCCGAACACCCGGCCCTCGACCCGATTCTGGCGATCCAGAGTTTCTATGTGATGGCTGCCGCCCTGGCCGTGGCCCGCGGCTTGGACCCGGACCAGCCGCGGCATTTGAGCAAAGTCACGCGCACCCATTGAAACGGGGTGCAAATCCCCCTGTAGGAGCTGGCTTGCCAGCGAAGGCGGCCGCAAGAACAACGCCATGTTTGAGGTCCCCTTCGCCGGCAAGCCTGCTCCTACAGGAGGCGCGTCGAGACCAATTGTTGTATTTCCTGATGAGACCGAGCCATGCATAACAACAATAAAGAGCTGACTTTAAGCGCCCCGCTCAGCGGCCCGGTGCTCACGCTCGCCAAAGTCCCGGACCCGGTGTTCGCCAGCGGCGCCATGGGCGACGGCATCGCCATCGATCCGCTCAACGACACCCTGCACGCGCCCTGCGCGGGCGTGGTGGTGCAGGTCGCCCGCACCGCTCATGCGCTGACCCTGCGTGCCGACAACGGCGCCGAGCTGCTCTTGCACCTTGGGCTCGACACGGTCGAATTGCAGGGCCAGGGTTTCTCGATGCTGGTCGAGGAAGGCGCACGCGTCACTAACGGCCAACCGCTGCTGCGCTACGACCTGGACAAGGTCGCGCAACAGTGCAAGAGCCTGGTCAGCCTGCTCATTCTCACCAACAGCCAGGACTTTCAGGCGCGTCCCATTACTCTCAAATCAGTGAAGGTTGGCGAGCCGCTGCTGCACATCATTCGTCGCCAGTCCTCGAGCGCACAGATCGAGGCCGAGTTTGCCGGTGTCGAGATTGTCGGTCAGGTGCACATCGCTCATCGTGGCGGCCTGCACGCACGCCCCGCCGCGCTGATCCGCCAGACCGCGCAAGGTTTCAAAAGCAAATCGCAACTGCACTTCGCCGGCAAATCGGCCACCTGCGACAGCCTGATCGGCTTGATGGGGCTGGCCATCGGCGAGCAAGCCGAGGTCCAGGTCAGTTGCCAGGGCCCGGACGCCGAAGCCGCGCTGCAAGCCTTGCTGGCGGCGTTATCCACAGCCCTGGCCGAAGACAGCCACGCCGCTGCGCCACTGACGATTGCCCAACGCAAGCGCCCCGCCGAAGCCGGCGTGTTGCACGGTGTCTGCGCAGCACCGGGCCTGGTTGGCGGGCCGCTGTTTCGCCTGAATGCGATCAGCCTGCCGGTGGATGCCGGTAATCATGATCCGCAACAACAATTACAAGTGCTGGACGCGGCACTGATTCAGGTACGCGGTGAAATCGACAACACGCTGATGCAGGCGAAGAAACACAAGGACAGCGCCGAAGAAGCCATCTTCGCCGCCCACCTCGCACTGCTCGAAGATCCTGCCCTGCTCGACGCTGCCAGCCATTGCATCGCCCAAGGCTCGGCCGCGACCCATGCCTGGAACCAGGCCATCGACGCGCAGTGCAACGTCCTCCAGCAAACCGGCAGCACGCTGCTGGCCGAGCGCGCCAACGACCTGCGCGACCTCAAGCAACGGGTGCTGCGCGTAGTGCTCGGCGATACCTGGCATGACGACGTGCCGGCCGGCGCCATCGTCGCCGCCCATGAGCTGACCCCTTCGGATTTACTGCAACTGAGCCAGCAAGGCGTCGCCGGGCTGTGCATGGCCGAAGGTGGCGCGACCTCCCACGTGGCGATCCTGGCCCGGGGCAAAGGCCTGCCGTGCATGGTCGCACTGGGCTCGGCCCTGCTCGACCAGCCACAGGGGCAAGCGGTGGTGCTGGACGCCGACGGTGGCCGCCTCGAACTGACGCCCAGCACCGAGCGCCTGACCGATGTGCACCAGTTGCAGCAGCAACAGCAACAACGCCGCGCCGAACAACAAGCCCAGGCGCACACACCGGCGTTGACCCGCGATGGCCAGCACATCGAAGTCGCGGCCAATGTGGCGTCCAGCGCGGAAGCAGCGGGCGCACTGGCCAATGGCGCCGACGGCGTCGGTTTGCTGCGCACCGAATTCCTCTTTGTCGACCGCCACACCGCGCCGGACGAACAGGAACAACGCCAGGCTTACCAAGCGGTGCTCGATGCCATGGGCGACAAGTCGGTGATCATCCGCACCATCGACGTCGGTGGCGACAAGCAACTCGACTACCTGCCGCTGCCTGTCGAGGCCAACCCGGTGCTCGGCCTGCGCGGCATTCGCCTGGCCCAGGTTCGCCCGGAAGTGCTCGACCAGCAACTGCGCGCACTGCTGCACGTCAGCCCGCTGTCGCGCTGCCGGATCCTGCTGCCAATGATTACCGAAGTCGATGAACTGCTGCACATTCGCCAGCGCCTCGACGCCTTGTGTACCGAGCTGGGTCTGACGCAACGCCCGGAGCTGGGGGTGATGATTGAAGTGCCGGCCGCCGCGCTGCTGGCCGAGCAACTGGCCGAACACGCGGACTTCCTGTCCATCGGCACCAACGACCTGTCGCAATACACCCTGGCCATGGACCGCGACCATGCCGGGCTCGCCGCCCGCGTCGATGCATTGCACCCGGCCCTGCTGCGGTTGATCGCCCAGACCTGCGCCGGTGCGGCGTTGCACCAGCGTTGGGTCGGTGTGTGCGGCGCGTTGGCCTGCGATCCATTGGCCACGCCGGTGCTGATCGGCCTGGGCGTCAGCGAGCTGTCAGTGAGCCCGGTGCAGATCGGCGAGATCAAGGACCGCGTGCGTCACCTCGACGCCGCGCAGTGTCGACGCCTCAGCCAGGGCCTGCTCAAGCTGAACAGCGCCAGCGCGGTGCGTCACGCCTGTCACCAGCACTGGCCTCTGAGCTAGCGCTTTACAAAAGAAGAACAAAAATCCAGGGAGATTCGCCATGTACCAACTTTTCATCGAAGGCCTGCAACGCCTCGGCCGCGCACTGATGCTGCCGATCGCGATCCTGCCGATTGCCGGCCTGTTGCTGCGCCTGGGCGATACTGACCTTTTGAACATCGCCATCATTCACGACGCCGGCCAAGTGATTTTTGCCAACCTGGCGATGATCTTCGCCATCGGCATCGCGGTCGGTTTCGCCAAGGACAACAACGGTACGGCGGGGCTTGCCGGGGTCATCGGTTACCTGGTGATGATCTCCACCCTCAAGGTGCTCGACCCGAGTATCAACATGGGCATGCTCGCCGGGATCGTCAGTGGCCTGATGGCTGGCGCGCTGTACAACCGTTTCAAGGACATCAAGCTGCCGGAGTACCTGGCGTTCTTCGGTGGCCGGCGCTTCGTGCCGATTGTCACCGGGTTCGCCGCCGTCGGCCTGGGCGTGGTGTTCGGCTACATCTGGCCGCCGATCCAGCACGGCATCAACGGCTTCGGCACCCTAATGATGGAAAGCGGCAGCTTCGGCGCGTTCGTCTTCGGTGTGTTCAACCGCTTGCTGATCGTCACCGGCTTGCACCACATCCTCAACAACATGGCGTGGTTCGTGTTCGGCAATTTCACCGACCCTACCACCGGCGCACTGGTGACGGGCGATCTGTCGCGCTACTTCGCCGGCGACCCGAAAGGTGGGCAGTTCATGACCGGCATGTTCCCGATGATGATCTTCGGCTTGCCCGCCGCGTGCCTGGCGATGTACCGCAACGCCCTGCCGGAACGACGCAAGGTGATGGGCGGGATTTTCCTGTCGATGGCACTGACCGCGTTCCTGACCGGCGTCACCGAGCCGATCGAATTCGCCTTCATGTTCCTCGCGCCGCTGCTTTACCTGCTGCATGCGCTGCTGACGGGGCTGTCGATGGCGATCACCAATGCGTTGAACATTCATCTGGGCTTCACCTTCTCCGGTGGCTTTATCGACATGATCCTTGGCTGGGGCAAGTCCACCAACGGCTGGCGGGTATTCCCGGTGGGCCTGGCGTATGCCGTGATCTATTACGGGGTGTTCGACTTCTGTATCCGCCGCTTCGACCTGAAGACGCCGGGTCGCGAAACCCGTGCAGCCGCCGAGCAAGTGGCAGTCGCCGACAACGAACGGGCCGGGGCCTACATCAAGGCATTGGGCGGTGCGCAAAACCTGATCACCGTTGGCGCCTGCACCACACGCTTGCGCCTGGACATGGTTGATCGCAACAAGGCGTCGGACACCAACTTGAAGGCACTCGGTGCCATGGCCGTGGTACGTCCCGGTAAGGGCGGCAGTTTGCAAGTGGTGGTCGGGCCGATGGCCGACGCGATTGCCGATGAGATCCGCCAGGCCATGCCGGCACTGGGTCGGGCCATTGTGTCGTCGCCTGCCGCTGAAATCGACACAGCACCACCGGTCAACGTGGCGGTACCCGAGGCGCAGCAATGGCTGGAGGCCCTGGGCGGTGGCGACAATGTGCTGCAACTCGACTGCATCGCCATGACCCGCATTCGCTTGCAACTGGCCAATGGCAAGGCGTTGTCGGAATGTGATTTGAAAGCGTTGGGTTGTCAGGGCGTCAGTCAATTGGACGCTGGCGTGTGGCATTTGTTGATTGGCGACAAAGCAGCCAGTTTGAGTGTTGCGCTGGAAGCGTTGGTCAATCGCAGCGAGGTCAGCGCCAAGGTTTAGCACCGTCTTCGCTGGCAAGCCAGCGCCTGCAGGTCCGGTGTACACAGATCCATTGTAGGAGCTGGCTTGCAAGCGAAGAGGCCCTAAGCTTCACCACAAAAACCAGGGCAAAAAAAACCCGCTGAAATCACTTTCAGCGGGTTTTTCATTTCAGCGGCGCAGGATCAGAAATCCTCCAGCCGCCACACTTCATAAGCCGGTGTCTCGTAGGGGTGGCTCTGTTTCAGAGCCGCCACCACCGGGCGAATCAACTCATCCGCCACCACCAGTTCAACCTTCCATTCCTCAACCTGTTCGACCTGCCCCGCTTGCCCAATGAACGGCTGACTGCCGTCCAGTGGACGAAACTG
This sequence comes from Pseudomonas sp. NFX15, assembly GCF_049132105.1. Taxonomy (NCBI): domain Bacteria; kingdom Pseudomonadati; phylum Pseudomonadota; class Gammaproteobacteria; order Pseudomonadales; family Pseudomonadaceae; genus Pseudomonas; species Pseudomonas sp. NFX15. Next base: position 17,189 of record NZ_JAFMPV010000027.1, on the reverse strand, counting down.
GCCCAGGCCCAACACCTGCCATGCGCAGTGATCATAAGCACCGATCCGCCCGCCACCGGCAGCGAATACGGCACTCTTGACCACCTCGACATGACTGTCGGGAACAAAAAAGCTGAGCTTGAACACAGCTATCAGTTCACCCACACGCGCGCATTACGGAACATGCGCATCAGCGGTGCATCTTCGTTCCAGTCATCGGAGCGCCACGAGTTCTGCACGGCGCGGAACACACGCTCCGGGTGCGGCATCATGATCGTTACGCGACCGTCGCGGCTGGTCAGGCCGGTGATACCACGCGGCGAGCCGTTCGGGTTGGCCGGGTAGCTTTCGGTGACCTTGCCGTGGTTGTCGACGAAACGCATCGCCACGCAACCGGACAGGTCGGCTTGCAGCAGGGCTTCTTCGCTTTCGAACTCGGCGTGGCCTTCACCGTGGGCAATGGCGATCGGCATACGCGAACCGGCCATGCCTTGCAGGAAGATCGAATTCGACTCCTGGATCTGCACCATCGCCACACGCGCTTCGAACTGCTCGGAACGGTTGCGCACGAAATGCGGCCAGAACTCGCTGCCCGGGATCAGTTCGTGCAGGTTGGACATCATCTGGCAACCGTTGCACACGCCGAGGGTGAAGCTGTCGTTGCGCTCGAAGAAACCCTGGAACGCATCCCGGGCACGGCTGTTGAACAGCGCGGATTTCGCCCAGCCTTCACCGGCACCCAGTACGTCGCCGTAGGAGAAGCCGCCGCAAGCGACCATGCCCTTGAACTCGTTCAAGTCGACACGGCCGGCCAGGATGTCGCTCATGTGCACGTCGATCGCGTTGAAACCGGCGCGGTCGAATGCCGCCGCCATTTCCACCTGACCGTTGACGCCCTGCTCACGCAGCACGGCAACCTGTGGGCGGATGCCTTTCTTGATGTAAGGCGCGGCGATGTCCTGGTTGACGTCGTAGCTCAGCTTGACGCTCAGGCCAGGGTTGTCTTCTTCCAGCAGCACGTCGAACTCTTGCTCGGCGCAGTCGGCGTTGTCACGCAGACGCTGGATCTGGTAGCTGGTCTCGGCCCACTGGCGTTGCAGCAGGCGACGCTGGCCTTCGAACACGGTGTCACCGTTGAAGGTGATGCTGATCTCGCCATTGTTGATTGGCTGGCCGATCACCGACACGCAGTCACCCAGGCCGGCAGCGCTGAACTGCGCGAGGATGTCCGGGGTGGAATCCTGGCGAACCTGGATCACCGCACCCAGTTCTTCGTTGAACAGGATCGCGGCGATGTCAGCGGAGGTATCCGCCAGGCTGTCGAGGTTCAGGCTCAGGCCGCAGTGACCGGCGAAGGCCATCTCGACAACGCTGGTCAGCAAACCACCGTCGGAACGGTCGTGGTAAGCCAGCAGGTGACCGTCGGCGTTAAGGCCCTGGATCACCGCGAAGAAGGCTTTCAGGTCTTCGGCGTCATCGACGTCCGGGGCCTGGTTGCCGAGCTTGCCGTGAACCTGTGCCAGGATCGACGCGCCCATGCGGTTCTGGCCGCGGCCGAGGTCGATCAGGATCAGGTCGGTGGTGCCCTTGTCCATGCGCAGTTGCGGGGTCAGGGTCTGACGGATGTCAGTCACCGGCGCGAAACCGGTCACGATCAGCGACATCGGCGAGGTGACGGACTTGTCTTCGCCCTTGTCGCTCCAGCGCGTGGCCATCGACATCGAGTCCTTGCCCACCGGGATGGTGATGCCCAGTTCAGGGCACAGGTCCATGCCGACCGCTTTCACGGTGTCGTACAGGCGTGCGTCTTCACCCGGGTGACCGGCTGCCGACATCCAGTTCGCCGACAGTTTGATGTCGGAGATCTTGCCGATGCGCGACGCCGCGATGTTGGTCAGGGTTTCGCCGATGGCCATGCGGCCCGACGCCGGAGCGTCCAGCAGGGCCAGCGGAGTGCGCTCGCCCATGGCCATGGCTTCACCGGTGTAGACGTCGAAGCTGGTGGCGGTGACGGCAACGTCGGCCACCGGAACCTGCCACGGGCCGACCATCTGGTCACGGGCCACGAGACCGGTGATGGTGCGGTCGCCGATGGTGATCAGGAAGCTCTTGCTCGCCACGGCCGGGTGATGCAGTACGCGCTCGACGCAATCGGCAATGTTCAGGGCCGATGGATCGAAATCGTCGCCCAGTTCGGCTTCACGCACCACCGAACGGTGCATGCGCGGAGCCTTGCCCAGCAACACTTCCAGCGGCATGTCCACCGGGCTGTTGCCGAAGTGGCTGTCGGTCACGGTCAGCTGTGGTTCGGCAGTGGCTTCGCCGACCACGGCAAACGGGCAACGCTCACGTTCGCAGATTGCCTTGAAGCGCTCGAAGTCCGCCGGGCCAACGGCCAGGACGTAACGCTCCTGGGATTCGTTGGACCAGATTTCGTGCGGGGCCATGCCCGGCTCGTCGTTTGGAATGTTGCGCAGTTCGAAACGGCCACCGCGGTCGCCGTCGTTGACCAGCTCCGGGAAGGCGTTGGACAGACCGCCCGCCCCCACGTCGTGGATGAAGCTGATCGGGTTCTTGTCGCCCAGCTGCCAGCAACGGTCGATGACCTCCTGGCAGCGGCGTTCCATTTCCGGGTTTTCGCGTTGTACCGAAGCGAAGTCCAGGTCGGCCGAGCTGGTGCCGGTGGCCATCGAGGAAGCCGCGCCGCCGCCCAGGCCGATCAACATCGCCGGGCCGCCGAGCACGATCAGCTTGGAGCCAACCAGGATCTCGCCTTTCTTGACGTGTTCTTCACGGATGTTGCCCATGCCGCCCGCCAGCATGATCGGCTTGTGGTAACCGCGAACTTCGTCACCGTGCGGGGTGGTGATCGACTGTTCGAAGGTACGGAAGTAACCGGTCAGTGCCGGACGGCCGAATTCGTTGTTGAACGCGGCGCCGCCCAACGGACCTTCGATCATGATGTCCAGCGCGGTAACGATGCGTTCAGGCTTGCCGTACGGCACTTCCCACGGCTGTTCGAAGCCCGGGATCTGCAGGTTGGACACGGTGAAACCGGTCAGGCCAGCCTTTGGCTTGGCGCCGCGACCGGTGGCGCCTTCGTCACGGATCTCGCCACCGGAACCGGTGGACGCGCCCGGGAACGGGGCAATCGCGGTCGGGTGGTTGTGGGTTTCAACCTTCATCAGGATGTGCACCGGCTCCTGCACCGCGCCATACTGGCGGGTCTCAGGGTCCGGGAAGAAGCGGCCGGCCACGGAGCCGACAATCACCGAAGCGTTGTCCTTATAAGCCGACAGGACACCTTCGCTGTGCATCTGGTAGGTGTTCTTGATCATGCCGAACAGGCTTTTTTCCTGGCTCTGGCCGTCGATGTCCCAACTGGCGTTGAAGATCTTGTGACGGCAGTGCTCGGAGTTCGCCTGGGCGAACATCATCAGTTCGATGTCGTGCGGGTTGCGCTTCAAACCGACGAACGCGTTGACCAGGTAGTCGATCTCGTCTTCGGCCAGGGCCAGGCCCAGCTCGGTGTTGGCTTTTTCCAGCGCGGCACGGCCGCCACCCAGTACGTCGATGGCGGTCAGCGGTTTCGGTTCGGCGTGGCTGAACAGGCCGGCGGCCTGTTCCAGGTTGCCCAGCACGATCTGGGTCATGCGGTCGTGCAGTGCATCCGCAACAAGCTGTGCTTGCGCGTCGCTGAACTGGCCGGCCACGTAGAACGCAATACCGCGCTCCAGGCGCTGGATTTTGGCCAGGCCACAGTTGCGAGCGATATCGCTGGCCTTGCTCGACCACGGCGAGATGGTGCCGAAACGCGGCAACACCAGGAACAGACGACCGGTCGGTTCCTGGACCGGTACGCTTGGACCGTACTTCAGAAGGCGCGCAAGCACCTGCTGTTCGTCGCCGGTCAGGACGCCAGTAACTTCGGCGAAGTGAGCGAATTCAGCATACAGGCCACTGACAGCCGGAACCTTCTGGCTCAGTTGCTCAAGGAGCTTGCTGTGGCGAAAGGCAGAAAGGGCAGGAGCGCCGCGCAGGATCAACATCTTCGGGACAGCCTCGGGAAGGGGTGTGCTTTGAGGCCGTGCATTCTAGCCTAAACAGCCCGCGACATCACCCGAAACGCTACGCACGGTTGCACTCGGGTGCCATTCTGTGTTTCTGCCTCGAAAGTCAGGTTAATCAGGCCTCTGATGCCAGCTTATTTTTACTGTAACAAAATGCAGACAAGGCCCATTCCTGCGGGGTTTCGGCCGGTTTTGTGATCGCTAGCAGACAAGCCCCTTGCTGTCGAGATATGGCGCCCGTGGTCCTTTGCGTATACTGCGCAAATGTTTTTCCCAACGGCTTTGCGTCCGCGGTACGCCAAATGGCTGATCGCAACCGGACTCTTCCTGATGCTCGGCGGCTGTGTTGATAAACCCAACACCCTCGAGCGCGTAAAGGAGGATGGTGTGCTGCGGGTCATTACCCGTAACAGCCCCGCCACCTACTTCCAGGATCGCAACGGTGAAACCGGCTTCGAATACGAGCTGGTGAAGCGCTTCGCCGACGATCTGGGGGTCGAGCTCAAGATCGAGACCGCCGACAACCTCGACGACCTGTTCAACCAGGTCGGCAAGCCCAATGGCCCGGTGCTGGCGGCAGCCGGCCTGGTCAGCAGCGAAGAGCGCAAGAAGCAGGTGCGCTTCTCCCACTCCTACCTGGAAGTCACCCCGCAGATCATCTATCGCAACGGCCAGTCACGGCCGACCGACGCGAAGGATCTGGTGGGCAAGAAAATCATGGTGCTCAAGGGCAGCACCCACGCCGAACAACTGGCGCAACTGAAACAGAAGTTTCCCGGCATCGAATACGAAGAGTCTGACGCAGTCGAGGTCGTCGATCTCCTGCGCATGGTCGACGAAGGCCAGATCGACCTGACCCTGGTCGACTCCAACGAAGTGGCGATGAACCAGGTGTACTTCACCAACATTCGTGTCGCCTTCGACCTCGGTGACGCCAGCAACCAGAGCTGGGCCGTGGCGCCGGGCGACGACAACAGCCTGCTCAACGAAATCAACGACTACCTCGACAAGGTCAAGAAAAACGGCACGTTGCAACGCCTCAAGGACCGCTACTACGGGCACGTCGACGTCCTTGGCTACATGGGCGCCACCACCTTCGCCCAGCACTTGCAGCAACGCCTGCCCAAGTACGAACAGCACTTCAAGGCCTACGCCAAGAAGGAGAAAGTCGACTGGCGCCTGCTCGCGGCCATCGGTTACCAGGAATCGTTGTGGCAACCGGCCGTCACCTCCAAGACCGGCGTGCGAGGCCTGATGATGCTGACCCAGAACACCGCGCAGGCCATGGGCGTGTCCAACCGCCTCGACCCCAAGCAGAGCATCATGGGCGGCGCCAAGTACCTGGCCTACATGAAGGACCAGCTCGACGATTCGATCCAGGAACCGGACCGCACCTGGTTTGCGCTGGCCGCCTATAACGTCGGCAGCGGGCACCTCGATGACGCCCGCAAACTGGCGGCCAAGGAAGGGTTGAACCCGGACAAGTGGCTGGACGTGAAGAAGATCCTGCCACGCCTGGCGGAGAAAAAGTGGTACAGCAAGACCCGCTACGGCTACGCCCGCGGCGGCGAGCCAGTGCATTTCGTGGCGAACATCCGGCGCTACTACGACATCCTGACGTGGGTCACGCAGCCGCAGCTTGAAGGCGACCAGGTCGCCGAGGGCAAACTGCTGGTGCCGGGGATCGACAAGACCAAGCCTGCCCAAGAGCCCGCGCCGCTCTGACAACCACCCAAAATCACTGTAGGAGCGGGCTTGCCCGCGAAGGCGGTTTATCATCCAGCAACTCTGTTGGCTGACACTCCGCTTTCGCTAGCAAGCTCGCTCCTACAGGGTTTGTGTTGGCTTTACGCCTTGGCAGCCGCCGCCAGAATCAGCGCCTTCATCTCCGAAACAGCCGACTTGAAGCCCACGAACAGCGCATGGGCCACCAGCGCATGGCCGATGTTCAGTTCGTTGATGCCCTTGATCGCCGCCACGGCTTCAACGTTGTGGTAGTGCAAACCATGGCCGGCATTGACGATCAGGCCCTGGGCCAGACCAAACGCCACACCGTCCGCCACACGCTTGAGTTCTTCAGCGACTTCGGTCGGCGTCTCGGCATCGGCGTAACGCCCGGTGTGCAGTTCGATGGCCGGTGCGCCGACACGGCGCGAGGCTTCGATCTGACGCTCATCGGCATCAATGAACAGCGACACTTCGGCGCCGGTCTTCGACAAGCGCTCGACCGCTGCCTTGATCCGCGCTTCCTGCCCCGCCACGTCCAGGCCACCTTCGGTAGTCAGTTCCTGGCGGGTTTCCGGGACCAGGCAAATGTGCGCCGGGCGGATGCGTTCGGCGAACTGCATCATTTCCTCGGTGACGCCCATTTCAAAGTTCATGCGGGTTTGCAGCACGTCCTTGAGCACCAGGATGTCGCGCTCCTGAATGTGCCGACGGTCTTCGCGCAGGTGCACGGTGATGCCGTCGGCGCCCGCCTCTTCTGCGTCCAGCGCTGCCTTGACCGGGTCCGGGTACCGAGTGCCGCGGGCCTGACGCAGGGTGGCAACGTGGTCGATGTTCACGCCAAGAAGAATACGGGTGCTGGTGGTCACGGAAAGCGCTCCAGAAGAAGAGAAAGTTCGGTGCACAGCATACACGGGGAAATTACGGCTTTCGAAACAACTCGCGGGAAACCAGCGGCCGACCGCCCAGATGTACGGCCAACGCTTGGCGCATCAGGCGCTTGGCCGCTGATAATGCGCCCGGTGCACTCCAGTCGGCCTCTGCCATGGCCAGCAGCTCGGTGCCGTTGAATAAACCGGGTTGCAGCAGGTAGACGCGTTCGAGCCCGGCATCCACCTGCAATCGGTAGAGGCCGTCGGGCGCGATGGCCTCGTCGTGGATATCGGAGGTCAGCGAAAACCCGTACCCGAGATCATCGAGCAGGCGCCATTCGAACGAGCGCAGCAAGGGTTCCAGCGGCCGGCCTTCGGCGAGGGCCAGCAAGGTCGCGGCGTAGTGATCGAACACCGAGGGCAGCGGGTCTTCGGCGGGCAATAGGCGAATCAACAATTCATTGAGGTACAGGCCGCTGAATAGGGCCTCGCCGTTGAGCCAGGTGGAAACCCCGGCACTTTCCATGCGCCCGACATTCTTCAGCTCACCCTTGCCCCGGAATTCAACTTCCAGCGGTACGAACGGCCGCGCCAACGTCCCGGCCTTGCCCCGCGCACTGCGCAACACCGCCCGCAGCCGACCTTGCGGCGTGAGGAAATCCACCAGCGCGCTGGTTTCGCGGTAGGCGCGGGAGTGCAGGACGTAGGCGGGCTGGGGGATGGGTTGGGACATGGAAATTGCAGATCTCGATGAAGAAGCAGATATTACTGACAACCCCAAAACCACTGTAGGAGCGAGCCTGCTCGCGATGAGGGACTAACATTCAACACACTCGTTGACTGACAGACCGCTATCGCGAGCAGGCTCGCTCCTACCGTTACATCACTTGGGTCCGGCTTTACAGGTCGCCATAACCCAACGAACGCAACGCACGCTCGTCATCGGACCAGCCACCCTTCACCTTGACCCACAGGTTGAGCATGATCTTGGAGTCGAACAGCAGCTCCATGTCCTTGCGCGCCTCGGTGCCGATGCGCTTGATGCGCTCGCCCTTGTCGCCAATGATGATTTTCTTCTGGCCATCGCGCTCGACGAGGATCAACGCGTGGATGTGCAAGGTCTTGCCCTGCTGCTTGAACTCTTCGATCTCGACGGTGATCTGGTACGGCAGCTCGGCGCCCATCTGGCGCATGATTTTCTCGCGCACCAGTTCAGCGGCGAGGAAACGGCTGCTGCGGTCGGTGATCTGGTCTTCCGGGAAGAAGTGATCGTTTTCCGGCAGGTGCTCGGCGATTACGCGCTCCAGGGCATCGAGGTTGTGCCCGTGCTGCGCGGAAATCGGGATGATCTGCGCATTCGGCAACTGCTCCTGCAACCAGCTCAGGTGCGGCATCAACTCGGCCTTGTCTTCGATGCGGTCGGTCTTGTTCAACGCCACGATCAGCGGGCCGGTCACGTACTGGACGCGCTCGAGGACCATCTGGTCTTCGTCGGTCCACTTGGTGCGGTCGACCACGAAGATCACCACGTCGACGTCTTTCAACGCCGCCGAAGCGGTCTTGTTCATGTAGCGGTTCAGGGCTTTTTCGCCACCCTTGTGCATGCCGGGGGTGTCGACGTAGATCGCCTGCACATCACCCTCGGTCTTGATGCCGAGCATGTTGTGTCGGGTGGTTTGCGGTTTGCGCGAGGTGATCGCCAGCTTCTGACCCAGGATGTGGTTCAGCAGCGTGGACTTGCCCACGTTCGGACGGCCGACGATGGCAACATAGCCACAGCGAGTTGCGTTTGTATCAGTCATTGCCATTCTCCACACCCAGGGCAATCAGTGCTGCGGCGGCCGCTACCTGTTCGGCAATACGACGACTCACACCCTGACCTCGGCTTTTTTCATTCAGTAAGATGATTTCGCATTCGACGAAGAACGTCCGGCAATGCGGCTCACCCTGGATATCCACCACTTCGTAACGCGGCAGCTCACAACCCCGGGACTGCAGGAATTCTTGCAGGCGGGTCTTTGGATCCTTGTTGGTGTCGACCAGCGTCAAGCCTTCGAACTCGCCGGCCAGCCAGGCGAGCACGCGCTCTTTTGCCACTTCCATGCCGGCATCGAGGTAGATCGCACCAATCAGCGCTTCGAGGGCGTCAGCCAGGATCGACTCGCGACGGAAACCGCCGCTTTTCAGCTCGCCGGAACCCAGGCGCAGGTATTCGCCCAGATCGAAACCACGGGCCAGTACGGCCAGGGTCTCGCCTTTCACCAGGCGGGCGCGCAAACGCGACAATTGACCTTCGCGGGCCAGCGGGAAGCGATCGAACAACGCCTCGCCCGCCACGAAGTTAAGGATAGCGTCACCGAGGAATTCCAGGCGTTCATTGTTGCGCCCGGCAAAGCTGCGATGAGTCAGGGCCAGGACCATCAGTTCCTGATCCTTGAAGGTGTAGCCGAGCTGACGCTCTAGACGGCTTAAGGAGACGCTCACGGTTTACCCACGCTGAGTTCGTGGCTGGATTCCACTGCCACCGCCGAGAGTCGGCGCAGGCTTGGGACAATTAACGCTGTGTTCAAAAATAACGTCCTGAATATCATTGGCTTCATGCGTTCGGCCCCGATTGTGTCGGTTCCAGAAATGCATTCGGCGCTGTGTTCAACAGCGCCGTGTCTGATTACTTGATCAGGCCAACCCGCGAGAAATTCGGCAGGTGGCTGAGTTTGGGTTCCGGCCAGCTCATCCAGACCGCGAAGGCCTTGCCGACGATATTCTTGTCGGGAACCATGCCCAGCAGATCCTTGGGAATGTTCGGATCATCCCAGTAGCGACTGTCGTTCGAGTTGTCGCGGTTGTCGCCCATCATGAAGTAGTGCCCGGCCGGCACGGTCCACGAATGGTCCGGCGTCGCGCGGTAGCGGTTCATCTCTTTGCGGATCAGGTGCTCGGCGGCGCCGAGTTTTTCCTTGTAGAGTTCCGCGCTGCCCAGCGTGCCCGGCTCCGAGCCGATCATCTGTTCGGCAATCGATTGACCGTTGACGAACAGGTGCTTGTCAGCGGTATAGCGCACCGTGTCGCCCGGCAAGCCTACGACACGCTTGATGTAGTTGACGTTCGGATCGCTCGGGTAGCGGAACACCATCACATCGCCGCGCTGCGGATCACCGACCTCGATGATTTTCTTGTCGATCACCGGCAAGCGGATCCCGTAGGAAAACTTGCTCACCAGGATGAAGTCGCCGACATCCAGGGTGGGCTTCATCGAGCCTGAAGGAATCTGGAACGGTTCCACCAGGAACGAACGCAGCACCAGCACGATGAACAACACCGGGAAGAACGACTTGCCGTATTCAACCAGCAGCGGCTCTTTGTTCAGTTTCTCGACCACGACCATGTCTGGCTGGCTGACACTGCCTTGATAAGAGGCAATGGCGGCACGCCGACGCGGTGCCAGGATCAACAGATCGAGCAACGCCAACAGGCCGCAGACAAATACGGCGATGACCAGCAACAGCGGGAAATTTAGTGACATAGGACCTAACTATCCAACCTGAGCACTGCAAGGAAGGCTTCTTGTGGAATTTCCACGTTGCCGACTTGCTTCATGCGTTTTTTACCGGCCTTTTGCTTTTCAAGCAGTTTTTTCTTACGGCTGACGTCACCGCCGTAGCATTTGGCCAATACGTTCTTTCTGAGCGCCTTGACGGTTGTACGCGCCACAATCTGCCCGCCAATGGCGGCCTGGATTGCCACGTCGAACATCTGCCGTGGAATCAGTTCTTTCATCTTCTCGGTCAACTGGCGACCTTTGTAGTGCGAGTTGTCACGGTGCACAATCAGCGCCAGGGCATCGACCTTGTCACCGTTGATCAGCACGTCCAGCTTCACCAGACTGGCCGATTGATAACGATCGAAATGGTAATCCAGCGAAGCATAGCCGCGGCTGGTGGATTTCAGGCGATCGAAGAAGTCCAGTACCACTTCGTTCATCGGCAGGTCGTAGGTCACCTGGACCTGCGAGCCGAGGAACAGCATGTCGACCTGCACGCCGCGCTTTTCGATGCACAGGGTAATGACGTTACCCAGGTGCTCTTGCGGCACAAGAATATTGGCGCGCACGATGGGTTCGCGCATGTCTTCGATGGAAGACAGGTCCGGCAGCTTCGACGGGTTATCGACGTAGATCGTCTCGCCGGTCTTGAGCAGCAGCTCGAAGATTACCGTCGGCGCGGTGGTGATCAGGTCCAGGTTGTATTCGCGCTCCAGGCGCTCCTGGATGATTTCCATGTGCAGCATGCCGAGGAAGCCGCAACGGAAGCCGAAGCCCAGTGCGTCGGAGCTTTCCGGGGTGTATTGCAGCGACGAATCGTTGAGGGTCAGCTTTTGCAGCGCCTCGCGGAAGTCTTCGAAGTCGTCGGAGCTGACCGGGAACAGACCGGCGTAAACCTGCGGCTGAATCCGTTTGAAGCCTGGCAGTACATCAACGTCCGGCGTCGAACTCAAGGTCAGGGTGTCGCCCACTGGCGCACCATGAATGTCCTTGATGCTGGCGATGATAAAGCCCACTTCACCGGCCTTGAGGTCAGCGGTAGGGGTGTGTTTCGGGTTGAATACACCGACGCTGTCCACCAGGTGGATCTTGCCGGTGGACTTGACCAGGATCTTGTCGCCCTTCTTCACGCGGCCGTGGCGAACGCGCACCAGGGACACAACGCCCAGGTAGTTGTCGAACCAGGAGTCGATGATCAACGCTTGCAGCGGATCTTCGTAGTTGCCGGTCGGTGCAGGAATGGTGGCCACCAGGCGCTCGAGCACCTCATCGACACCCAGGCCGGTCTTGGCCGAGCACTCGACCGCGTCGGTGGCATCGATGCCGATGATTTTTTCGATTTCTTCTTTAACGCGGTCCGGGTCGGCCTGTGGCAGGTCGATCTTGTTCAGCACCGGCATCACTTCCAGGCCCTGTTCAATGGCCGTGTAGCAGTTGGCAACCGATTGAGCTTCAACGCCCTGGCCGGCATCGACCACCAGCAACGCGCCTTCACAGGCGGCCAGCGAACGGCTTACTTCATAGGTGAAGTCAACGTGGCCGGGGGTATCAATGAAGTTCAACTGATAGTTGATACCGTCGCGAGCCTTGTAATACAGGGTGACGCTGTGCGCCTTGATAGTGATCCCGCGTTCACGCTCAAGGTCCATGGAGTCCAGGACCTGGGCTTCCATTTCGCGCTCGGCCAGGCCGCCACACATCTGGATGAAGCGATCGGCCAGCGTCGACTTGCCATGGTCAATGTGGGCGATGATGGAGAAATTGCGGATATGACTCAAATCACTCACGGATCAACACTCAAAAAGGCTGCAGGCATAGCCCGCCGAAAAATAGCCGGGAATTGTACCTGATCCACGGCGCAAGCGTCACGTTCGCAGGTCAGACGGTGCGTACAAAAACGCCCCGGCCTTGCGACCGGGGCGTTTTTTCATGGTGTTTCAGGCCACGAAGTGCTCGCCATTAACCGGCGCGGCGCAGCAACCAGAGCCCCGCCACGGCACAAACACCGGCCGGCAACAGCACCGACAGCAACGGCGGGAAGCCGAACACCAGACTGGAAGGCCCCAACAGATCCTGGACGATGCGGAAGGTGAAGCCCACCAGCACACCGGTGAACACGCGCTGACCGAGCGTCACCGAACGCAATGGACCGAAAATGAAGGAAATCGCCATCAGCACCAACGCGGCGGTAACCAACGGCTGCAAGACCTTGACCCAAAATGCCAGCCAGTAGCGGCCGTTATTCAGCCCCTGGTCCGCCAGGTAGTGGATGTAATTCCACAGGCCACTGATCGACAGCGACTCCGGCACCATGACCACGGTGTTCAGCAATTGCGGGCTCAGTGCGATTTCCCAGCGCTCGTCCGGGGCCGACACCACTTCGGTGCTGCGCTCGTGGAACAGCGTGGTGGTGACGTCCGTCAACTGCCAGTGATCCTTGGCGAATTCGGCACGCTTGGCGAAGCTCGCCGAGAGCATGTGCCGCTCGTTGTCGAAGCGATAACGGGTTACGCCATACAGGATGCCGTTGGGCTGTACCGAGTTGACGTGGATGAACTCATCGCCCTGGCGGTGCCACAGGCCGTGCTTGGCGCTTTGCGCATCGCCGCTGCCCTGGGCCAGCGAGCGATTGGCCTGAGCCGCGGTTTCGGCAGGCGGCGCAACGTATTCGCCGATCAACACGCCAGCCAGCATCAAGACCAGCATCGGCTTCATGACTGCCCAGACGATGCGGCCAATCGACACGCCGGCGGCGCGCATGATGGTCAGTTCGCTGTTGCTGGCCAGGCTGCCCAGGCCGATCAGGCAACCGATCAGCGCCGCCATCGGCATCATTTCATACATGCGGCGCGGTGCGGTCAGCGTCACATAGCTCAGCACATCGATCAGGGTGTAGGTATCGCTGACTTCACCCATCTCGTCGATGAAGGCAAACAGGGTCGCCAGGCCGAGAATGATCCCGAGCACGGCCAGAATCGCGATGAGTACGCTGCTACCAATGTAGCGATCCAGCTTAACCACGGGCCACCTCCAGCGCGCTGCGGCGACTCGCCCGCTTCAAGCGCAGGGGTTCCCAATAGAGCAAGCCCAGGCCGACCGCCAGGAAAATCCCGTGCACCCACCACAAGCCTACGACCGCCGGGATCTTGCCCTTGTCGAGGGCACCGCGAGCGGCAATCAGGATGGTCAGGTACGCCATATAAAGAAGAATCGCCGGCAGCAACTTGAGGAACCGGCCCTGGCGCGGGTTGACCCGCGACAACGGCACTGCCATCAAGGTCACGATGAACACCAGCAAGGGCAGCGACATGCGCCATTGCAATTCGGCGCGAAGGCGAATGTCTTCACTGCCGACCAACGTACTGGTCGGCATTGCGTCACGGTCGGTGACTTCATCGCTGACGTCCGGTTTTGGCAGCAACACACCGTATTCGTCATATTTGATCGCCCGGTAGTCGGCCTGCCCAGGATTACCGTCATAGCGATAGCCGTTATCGAGGATCAGGTAGCGGTTACCGTCGGGGCGAATTTCCTGACGGCCTTTTTCTGCCACCAGGACGGAAATCCCGCGATCCTTGTTGTTGGAGCTGATGTTTTTCTGCGAGATGAACACGCCGCCCAGATTGACGCGGTCATCCGACATGCGCTCGGTGTAGGTCACCCGGGTGCCGTCACGCAGGGCCTGGAAACGTCCCGGCTCCAGGGTGTCGAACTCGGTCAGGGCGTCCTGCTTGTTCAGCAGCAACTGAAACTGGTTCGCACCTTGCGGCGCCAGGCTCAGGCTCAACCATGCCACGATCAGTGCAACCAGGGTGGCCGGGAACAGGGTCATGACAACCAGTTTCTGCTGGCTCATGCCGGTCGCCGAGAGCACGGTCATTTCGCTTTCGAGGTACAGGCGCCCGTACGACAGCAGAATCCCGAGAAACAGGCCCAGCGGCAGAATCAGCTGGAGAAAACCGGGCATGCGATAGCCCATGATCAGAAACAGCGACCCCGGATCCAGCAGGCCCGAAGCCGCCTGGGCGAGGTACTTGATGAAGCGACCGCTCATGATGATGACCAGCAGCACGGCACTGACGGCGCTCAAGGTCAACAGGACTTCGCGGGATAGATAACGGAAGACAATCAAACCAGACACTCCAGGGTTGTCAGGCTAAGGCGGCCAAACAAGCAAACGTTTCTGACAGCCCGCAGGACAGGGCCGCCGAAAAAAGATGGCGCATTATCCTGTGATTGGACGCGCCTGTCACTGCGCAATGCATGCAGGGGCCAGCTTGCTGGCGATGGTCGCCCACGATAACGCGAAGAACCTGAAACCCCGCAGTGGCCTTGGGTTCTTCGCGAGCGATCGAGCGTCGACCGGCTGCTCCTACAATCGTGCAACCGAGGGTTGTCAGCCGCCGGTAGCGAGGTTCAAACTGCGGCCTTTGTCGCCGATCAATCCTGGCGCCTCTCTTTTTTCCAGGCAAGTGACGCACGTACGGTGTCGGACGCTTGCAGGCTAACCATCAATTCAGGGACCCGGACATGGAACTGGTTGTAAAAAGCGTCAACCCGGAAACGTTGAAGACTGCCACGCTGGTGGTTTCCGTCGGCGAAGGCCGCAAACTCGGCGCAGTGGCCAAGCAGCTCGACGAATTGAGCGGCGGCGCGATCAGCGCAGTGCTCAAGCGCGGCGACCTGGCCGGCAAGGTTGGCCAGAGCCTGTTGCTGCACAGCCTGCCGAACCTCAAGGCCGAACGCGTGCTGCTGGTGGGCGTGGGCAAGGACGACGAACTGGGTGACCGCCCGTTCCGCAAAACCATCGCCGGCATCCTCAATGTTCTGAAAGGCCTGGGCGGCAGCGATGCGGTGCTGGCCCTGGATGAAGTGGTCGTCAAAGGCCGCGACAGCTACGGCAAGACCCGCTTGCTGGCCGAAACCCTGGTAGACGGCGAATACAACTTCGATCAGTTCAAGAGCCAGAAAGCCGAACCCCGCGCCCTGAAGAAAATCACCCTGCTGACCATCAAGGCCGCCCAGGCTGAAGTCCAGCGCGCCGTGACCCACGCCACTGCGATCGCCAACGGCATGGCGTTCACCCGCAACCTGGGCAACCTGCCACCGAACATCTGCCACCCGACCTTCCTCGGTGAGCAGGCAAAGGATCTGGGCAAAGAGTTCAAGGACCTGAAGGTCGAAGTCCTCGACGAGAAGAAGATCAAGGCACTGGGCATGGGCTCGTTCTACGCCGTGGGCCAGGGCAGCGCCCAGCCTCCGCGCCTGATCGTCATGCAATACAACGGCGGCAAGAAATCCGAGAAGCCGTACGCCCTGGTCGGCAAAGGCATCACCTTCGACACCGGTGGCATTAGCCTCAAGCCGGGCGCCGGCATGGATGAAATGAAGTACGACATGGGCGGCGCCGCCAGCGTGTTCGGTACCCTGCGTGCCGTGCTCGAACTGAAGCTGCCGATCAACCTGGTGTGCATCCTCGCCTGCGCCGAGAACATGCCGAGCGGCAACGCTTCGCGCCCGGGCGACATCGTCACCACCATGAGCGGCCAGACCGTCGAAATCCTCAACACCGACGCCGAAGGCCGCCTGGTGCTGTGCGACGCCCTGACCTACTCCGAGCGTTTCAAGCCACAAGCGGTGATCGACATCGCGACCCTGACCGGCGCCTGCGTGGTTGCTTTGGGCTCCCACACCTCGGGCCTGCTGGGCAACAACGACGAACTGATCGGCCAACTGCTGAGCGCCGGCAAGGCAGCCGACGACCGCGCCTGGCAACTGCCGCTGTTCGATGAGTACCAGGAACAGCTGGACAGCCCGTTCGCCGACATCGCCAACATCGGCGGCCCGAAAGCGGGCACCATTACGGCGGCCTGCTTCCTGTCGCGCTTCACCAAGAACCTCAACTGGGCGCACCTGGACATCGCCGGCACCGCCTGGACCAGCGGCGGCAAGGACAAGGGCGCCACGGGCCGTCCGGTGCCCCTGCTGACCCAATACCTGCTGGACCGCGCCAAAGCCTGAAACCAATGATCCTTGGCGGCGCTGCTCTCGGGTGACGCCGCCAAAGGCTCAGGAACCGCAATGACCAAAGTCGACTTCTATATCCTGCCCAGCGCCGATCCTTCGGCACGCCTGGATTTTGCCTGCAAGCTCACCGAAAAAGCCTGGCGGATGGGCCACCGCATCTACCTGCATTGCAGCGATGCAGCCCAACGTGACGATCTCGATGCGCGCCTGTGGGCGTTCAAGGGCGAAAGCTTCGTGCCCCACGGCCCTGCCGACAGTGAACCTGAGAGCGCGATTGTTTTGGGGCTTGGCGATGACTGCGGTCAGCATCAGGATTTGCTGGTCAATCTAGACCTGAAAGTCCCGGCCTTCGCCAACCGGTTCGCCAGGGTGGCGGAGGTGGTGGTGGAGGATCCCACGATCAGAGCGGCCGCGCGGGAGAGTTTCCGTTTCTACCGCGAACAGGGCTATCCTCTGCAAGATCACCGTTTACAGCGACTCTGAGCCTGACAATGGACACTTCAAAACCGCTGCAACAGTCCGCGCACTTGCTGGACGACCTCGAGTCGATCCGCCAATTGCTCGGCGATGACAACCTGCAACCGCCCCTGCTGACCGACACGGTCGAGGACGGCGACCAGGAACAGATCCCAATGCTGTTCGACGCCGTGGCCGAGCCTTCGCCCGCCGTCGTACCGGCAACCCCAGCGCCCATCGTTGAACCCGTTGCCACGGCGACGCCGGCGCCTGCCAAGAACCCGGACGACTTGCTGCACCTGGACAGCGAACTGCGCGCCGCCGCGCAGTTGATCATGCAAGACGTGATCGACGACTTCGCCCCGCACATCGAAACCGAAATCAAACGCCGCCTCAGTGCCAGGCTGGAGCGGTTGTTGAGCCAGTACAACGACTGAACAACCTGCAGACGCCTTTTCTGTAGGAGCGAGCCTGCTCGCGATGGTGTGTCAGTCAACACCTATGTGGCTGACACACCAT
>NZ_JAFMPV010000026.1:0-77446 GCF_049132105.1 Pseudomonas sp. NFX15 | reverse complement strand
TGTGTTAGGCCTGCCGCCAGCGTTCAATCTGAGCCATGATCAAACTCTTCAGTTCAAACATCTTTGGGTTTTGAGAAAACCCTAAACTTGGCTCAGCAATCGTTGGTTACATCTTTGATTTCTCGCGAAGTAACTTGTGATGCTGATAATCTGTTGACTAGCAGTCTGACTCCACAAGCACCCACACGAATTGCTTGATTCAGTTGTTAAAGAGCGATTGGTTAAGAGCTTTCGTCTCAACCGAGGCGCGCATTCTACAGCGCACCTTTTCAAACTGCAACCTTAAAAGTTTTTAATTTCACTACTAAAATCAATTACTTAAGCCTGAACAAACATCAATATGCTTGTTAGCGGGAGGCGAATACTACAGCATTAAAATACGTGGTCAACCCCCATCTAGAAATTCTTTTCCCTTATCAAAGAGCATCCCTTTTGGCTGCTCCCTGCCGGACTGACAGACAATGTGTTGGAAAGCGCCCCCTCGCTGTTCAGCTCTTAAGAGCAGGGACAGATCACTCTGTCCCTTTTTGCATCACCGCGTCGCGACAATGAACAACCGCGGAAACGGCAACAGCACCGAACCATCGGCCAGGGCCGGATAGGCCTGCTCGATGGCCGCTTGATATTGCTTGAGGTACTGCACCCGTTCCGCCTCGTCCAGTGGATCGAGAAACGGTCGCAGACCACTGCCCTTGAACCACTCCACCACGCCAGATGCGCCGCCTGCCAGCGGATGGTGATAAGTCGTGCGCCACACATCGACGCGGGTGCAAAAAGCCTTGAGGATCGAGTAGTAACCGCTGGCATCGGCCATTTCGGTGCGCTGCCCGGCGGCGTCTGCCAGCTTGCCTGCCCACGGGCCATCGGCGGCAACCTCGCGCATCAAGCGGTGCGAATGCTCGTTGAGGTTGTCCGGCATTTGCACGGCCAGGCTGCCACCCGGCGCCAGTTTGCTCACCAGCGACGGCAGCAAGGTCGCGTGATCCGGCACCCACTGCAATACCGCATTGGCGAAAATCACATCGAACGGGCCGTTGTCGCTCCAGGTATCGATGTCGGCCACATCGAACTGCACCTGCGGCAAGCGTTTGCGCGCGGCGCCGATCATGTCGGTCGAGCTGTCCAGCCCGCGCACCGTGGCGTTGGCGAAACGCTCCACCAGCAACTCGGTGGAGTTGCCGGGACCACAACCGATATCGATCGCCGAGCGCACATCCCCGGCGGGGACAGCCGCCAGCAGGTCACGGGCGGGACGGGTGCGTTCATCTTCAAAAGCGACGTATTGTTTGGCGGACCAACTCATTGCGTTCTCCTGTCGGTGTGTTCGGCTCGGGTCGCTACGATACCGCGACAAGTCCTCTCAAAGGTTTTACTAAACCACCTTTTCAGTTGCGTCGAATTTTCATCCCCCCGCCGCTGTCACAAATTCAGACGTCCCCCCAATAAGGAACACTGTCATGAAATTCGCAAAAGTCGCGCAGAAGCTCGCTCTCTGGGCCGGCAGCCCCCGGACGTTTTTTGGGGCAATCATTCTTATTTTTCTATGGGGCTTGAGCGGGCCGTTTTTTCATTTCAACGATACGTGGCAACTGATCATCAACACCTCGACCACCATCATTACCTTCTTGATGGTGTTCCTGATCCAGAACACGCAGAACCGCGACACCGACATCCTGCACCTGAAAGTCGACGAGTTGCTGCGCGTGACCAAGGAAGCACAAAACGCGATGCTCGGGCTCGAGGCGCTGGACCTCAAGCAACTGGAAGCGCTGAGAAAGCAATACCGCAGCCTGGGCGAGGGACAGACCGTTTCCTTCGACGACACCGTTGTCGCAGAAAAAGGTCGCTCGGGCTTGAATGAAAGTTGACGGGAATGCGCAGGTAACCTCAGGTTACCTGCGCATTCCGCTGGCTAGAGACTGGCCTGCAAGGCCTTGGCCATCTGCAGGTGATTTTGCAGTTTGGGCAGGGTTTCCTCGGCGAAGGCCTTGATTTGCGGCACGTCGGTCGTCTGCGCTTCCTGTTGAAGCTGGTCGATGGCTTCCTGCGTGGTCTTTATCTGACTGGCCGCGTAGGCTTCGTCGAAGGTCGCGCCCTCCATGGCTTCGGGCATCAACGCCTTGGCCTTTTCCACCACTTCTTCGCGCGGGGCGACGGGCAGATCCAGTTGCTTGGCGATTTTCGCCAGGTGCTGGTTGGCAGTGGTGCGGTCGTTGATCACGACAATGGTGTAATCCTTGACCTCTTTTGATTCGGATTTCTGGTGTGCCAGGCGACTGGCTTCGATGTCGGCGATGCCTTTGGCCGAGGCCTCGTCGATAAATTCGGCGGGCGACTGGGCAAAGGCGCTGTTGGCCAACAGGCCCAGCAGTGTGGCAAAACTGGCATTGCGCATGCGGGTGGCCATCCGGTTCATGGTCGCGCCCTCCTCTAGATAATCAAACGGGAGCTTTCGCCCCCGCTTCTCAATCAAAACCACCTCCATCCAACTAGCGGGATTTTTGCCCGCCTTGTTCGCCCTTACGGCCCATGTCAGGTTTCGCAGGCTCTTTATCGACAGTCGTGGTCGTGGTTTTCCCACCTTTGCGACCCGCTTCAGATGCCTTGGTTCGATCGTTTGCGAAGTTTCCCGAGTTCGAGTTTCTTGAGTTAGGCATGATTCTCTACCTCTTGGTGATGAGCGCAGCGAGCTTGCGCCCGCATAGATTCTGAATTTGCACGCCGCGAAAGGTTTAGAAATTTGCACCGGCTCCACGACGAACGGTGCCCCGACGCTCAGACGATTCGCAGGTGATGCTCGCGCTTGGCGCAATACATCGCCTCGTCGGCGTGCCTGAACAGCTGTTTCTCTTCAGTGCCGTGATCGGGGTATCGGGCGATGCCGATGCTGGTCTGGATGGTCAGGCTATGGCCGTCCAGTCGCAGGGGCTGGTCCAGGACCTGACGGATTTTTCCGACCACGGTATCGGTATCTTCAGCAGCGTGAATGCTGTGCAGCAACACCACGAACTCATCGCCGCCAATGCGCGCCACGGTGTCGGTTTCCCGCACGCAACCCTTGAGCCGGTTGGCCACTGCTTGCAGCAGCATGTCGCCGACCGCGTGGCCGTGGGTGTCGTTGACCTGCTTGAAGCGATCGAGGTCGACGTACAAAAGCGCCATGCGCCCGTCTTCCTCGCGCGCCACCTGCAAGGATGCCTTGAGCCGTTCACGCAGCAGTTCGCGGTTGGGCAACTGGGTCAGTTGGTCGTATTGGGCCATGTGTTGCAGGCGCGCATGCAATTGCTTGCGCTCAATGGCGGTGGCGACCTGGGCGCAGACGTATTGCAGCAGTTCCTTGTCTTGCTCGGTGTAACGCTCCCCACCTGGGATGCTTTTGACGATCAATGCGCCAATGGTGCCTTTTTGCGAGTTCAACGGCACCCCCAGCCAGCACGGTGCATTCTGCCCGCTCACCAGCATTTCGAAGCCAACGGGAAGCCCGTTCTGCTCAGGAGTCAGCAGGATCGGCTGCCCCGTGCGAATCACCTCGGCGCACAATTGCCCCGTAATGGTGCCGGGCTGTTCCGGTTGCGGCTCGCGGTCATCGACGTGGTAAGGGAAATTCAGTTGCGCGCAGTGTTCGTCATACAGCGCCACGGAAAAATTCAGCGCTGGCAGCCATTCGCCGATGATCATGTGGATGCGCTTGAACAACGTCAGCAGGTCCTCCGCCGCGTGAGCCGCTTCGGAGATCGCGTACAGTGCGGCTTGGCGGGATTCGGACTGCTTGCGATCGGTGATGTCGCGCGCCACGGCGATGCGCAACTGGTCGACCTCGGACCAACGTGCCGACCAAAGGATGTGCACCACTCGGCCATCCTTGCGCAGGTAGCGGTTTTCGAAGTTGAGCTTGGGCTCACCGCCCATGATCTCCCGGGCGGCGTCGAGGGTGCGCTGGCGGTCGGCCGGGTGCACCAGATCGATCATCATCTGACCGATCATTTCTTCAGCGGTGTAGCCGAAAACGCGCTCGCACGCGGCACTGACAAAGACGAAGCGGCCCTGTTTATCCACCGCACAGACGGCATCCAGCAATAAATCGATATAGCTCGCCAGTGGCGCAGAATTCCGGTTTTCCATGGTTCGGCGTGGGTGTCCCGATAATGCAGCAGTCATCAACCATCCCTGCCCTGTCGACCTTGCATCCTTGTGATCACCTTCAAGCCTTGCTCGGCATCAACCCCGGCAACGCATGCACCAATGCATTGATGGCGAAACCGATGAACATCAACCCGCACAAGCGGGTGATCGCCAGTTCATGGCGTTGGTACACCGTGCGTACTCGCCGTGCACCGACGATGCCAATGAGAATAGCGTAGGCGAGCAGCCCGCCGACGAAGCTCAGGGCGATCAGCGCCGGCAGCATCGACCAGTTGAGCAATTCGGCGCGGCTCGACAGCAGCGCCGTGAACGTCGCCACCGCCACCGGATAGGCCTTCGGGTTGGTCAGGCCAAACACAATGCCGTGCCAGAACGGCTGCCGCGCCGGCCCCTGCGGTGCATCAGCGCCGCTGCGCCTGGCACTCACGGCACGCCAGCCGAGCCAGAACAGGTACAGGCCGCTGAGCACACCGAGTACATCAAACGCTGTACTGCCGATTTCCCGCGCCCCGACAATCGCGACGAGCGCGGTGCTGCACCAGACCACGTCGCCCAGCAAATGCCCGCACAGAAACCCCGCCCCGGCCCGCCGCCCATGAGCCGCGCCGATGCCGAACACCGCCAGCACGCCCGGCCCTGGGGTGATGCCGTAGATAAAACCCGAGGCCAGCACGGCCATCAATAACGAGGGGGTCATGGGGAGTCCCTTTGAACCGCTGGGTGAATGGTCGCCAGTCTATATCAGGTCTCCAGCGCTCGACTGTCTGATCGCGACACTCATGACTCAATGATGCCTCCCCTGCACGATCCGCTCATTCAACCAGTTCAACGCCTGATCCGCGCCTCGACGCTTGTGCCAGACCAATACAAAGGTAAACGAAGGGATGAGGAACGGCGGCGGGACGACCAGCAATGATTGTTGATCGATATCGCGCAGGCCTCGGGACGCCACCGTGAGAATCAGGTCGGTACCGCTGATGAGCGCCGGGGCCACGCTCCAGTGCGGCAGACTGATGGCAACACGACGGCGTTCGCGCAGGGCAGTCAAGGCGCGCTCGATTTCGAGGGTGCCGCTGCCACGCATCTCCAGCAGGACGTGGGGCCGTGCCAGGTAAGTGGGCAGGTCGAGGGCAGCGTCGGCTGTCAGGCTGTTGCGATCCAGCAAACAAGCGTAGTGCTCTTCAAACAGCGGGGTGCTGCGCAATTCGTTGGGCATTTCCGGGAACACGCCAGCGGCGATATCAACGTCACCGTTGATCACCCCTTCGAGCATGCTTTCGCGGCTGCCATGGCTGATCTGCAAATCGATGCCCGGCGCTTCCTGGCGCAAGGTGCGGATCAGCCCCGGCAGGACAATGGCGGCCCCATAGTCGGACATCGCCAGGCGGAACGTGCGCCGGGCCGTGGCCGGTTCGAAGGCGTTTGGCGCAAGCATTGCTTGTACCTGGGCCAGGGCTTCGGCCAGCGGTGCCACCAGTTCCAGCGCTCGCGGCGTCGGAATGAGCCCGGCACCGGCGCGCACCAACAGCGGATCGCCGAGCAAATCCCGCAAGCGCGCCAGCGCATGGCTGACGGCCGGCTGGCTCAAGTGCAAGCGCTCCGCCGCCCGGGTCACGTGCTGCTCACTGAGCAAGGCGTCGAGGATCACCAGCAAGTTGAGGTCGATGCGTCGTAGATCATTCATCCGCTGCATGTTCTGAATAACTATTTGGAATTTAAATCTGCGTGACGAATACCCTACAGTCCAGCAAAACCTGTATGGGGAACGAACATGAGTACGTTGCATTGGGCCGGCCTGATGGTGCTGGCGATGATCGCCGGGGCGGTGGTGCCATTCCAGAGCGCTATCAATGTCAATCTCGGGCGCGGGTTGGGCCATCCGCTGTGGGCAACGCTTGCCTCGTTGCTGGTGAGTATTGCGGTGTTGTTGCCAATCATCGTTGCGCTGCGATTACCCTTGCCGTCACTGGCTTTCATCCGCCAGGCGCCACTGTGGATGTGGGCGGGTGGCGCTTTCGGGGTGATCTTTATTTCCTTGGCCTTGGTGCTGCTGCCCAAGATCGGTGCCGCAGGGTTCATGGCCTTGGCGCTGGCGGGGCAAGTGGTGGCGTCATTGTTGCTGGATCACTTTGGCTGGTTTGGATTGACGGAGCGCCAGGTCACCTTGCCCAAGCTGGTGGGGGTGGTGTTGTTGGTGGCCGGGGTGGTGTTGATCCAGTTTTTCGATGCGCCGGCCAAGGGGTTGGTGACGGCGGGTTAGTGGGGCAACCGAACATTCGAGAGTGCTTTTCAGTCAGTCTTCGCGGACAAGCCCGCTCCTACAGGGGGTTGGGCATCCGGTCATGATAAAGTCGCCGCCCACAGACCTTTTGCCGTGAGACGAAGACCGCAATGACCGATTTCCAGGATGTCGATGCCCAACTTGAAGACTGGAACGTCTTGCGCAGCAGCACTTCGTTCAGTGGCTTGCTGGTGGGCAACGGTGCCAGTCGCGCGGTGTGGGACGATTTTGGCTATGACTCGCTGTTCGAGAACGCGCGTACTGTCGAAGAGAAACCCCTGAGCCCGTCCGAGCTGAGCGTATTCGAGGCGATGCAGACGCGCAGTTTCGAGCAGGTGCTAAGCGCCCTGAAAACCACCAGCCGGGTCAACAAGGCCCTGGCCGTCAGCTCCGCGGCGCCCCGCAACCGCTACTACGCGATCAAGGAAGCGCTGATCAATACTGTGCACGCGGTGCATATCCCGTGGCGGCTGGTGGTGCCTTCGACCCTGGCGACGATCAATCAGGAACTGAGCCAGTACCGCACGGTGTTCACCACCAATTACGACTTGCTCAACTACTGGGCGCTGCAATACCAGCCTGAGGCGATCACTGATCTGTTCCACGGTGCCGAGCCCGGTTTCGATCTGAGCGACACCGCCACCGACAGAACCCGTTTGCTGTACCTGCACGGTGGTCTGCACCTGGTGCGCAACCAGGACGGCACCGCCCGCAAGCTGATGTCGACCGAGGGCACGTTGCTGGGCAGTTTCGCCATCAACAATACGATCAAGACCCTGGACGACGTGCCGCTGTTCGTCAACGAAGGGCCGAGCGCGGACAAGCTCAAGACCATCCGCAGCTCGGACTACCTGTCGTTCTGCTATGAGCAGTTACTCGGTCATGGCCAGGCACTGTGCATTTTCGGCCATGCGCTGGGCGAGCAGGACAGCCACCTCATCCACGCTTTGCGCCTGGCGAAACCGCAGGTGCTGGCGATCTCGATTTATCCGCGCAGCAAGGCGTTCATCCAGCACCAGAAGCGGCATTACGCGAAGCTGTTCGAGGGGACCGGGGTGGCGTTGCTGTTTTTTGATGCCAAGAGCCATGCGTTGGGGAACCCGAAACTGGCGGTGCCCGTCGAGGTCTAGCGGCGACTGATCCAGCGATTTCGCGAGCAGGCTCGCTCCCACAGGTTCAAGGCAATCCCTTGTAGGAGCTGGCTTGCCAGCGAACGCGACAGGTCAGCACCTGTGATGTTGAATTTACCGCCGCTTTCGCGGGCAAGCCCGCTCCTACAGTAGATCTGCGTGAGTTCAGAGCACGGGCAGGGTCTTGTCCTTGACCATTTTGGTCGGGCCATTGGCCTTGACGCTGGCGAGGCCTTTTTCCATGGCGGCGGCCGAAGAGTAGGCCTCGCTGCTGCCGATGATTTCGTGATTGCCCGCCTTCAGGTTGAAGTACGGATGGCCATCCTTGGTGGTTTTTTTCTCGTAGCGTTCATCCAGCGGGCTGTTGGCCTGGACCGAGGCGATGCCTTTGTCGGCGGCGGCGTGGGTGCTGTAGAGCTCGCTGGTCAGAATGGTTTCGGCGTTGGCCGCCTTGAGGACAAACCTGAACTGGCCACTGCTGCTTTTGCTCACTTCATACCATCCGGACATGCTCTTTCTCCTGGGCGATTGAAAGGTTGCGCGCCTCAGAGTAAAGACCAGCCTGTTGTTTCTGTCGCCTGTTGCGGCCCCTTTGCGGGCAAGCCCGCTTCTAAAGATTCAACGCGCTCTCTTGTAGGCGCTTGCTTGCCAGCGAAGGGGCCCGCTGCGCCAATTAAGAAGTACCTACTTCGCCGCCGCCCGCACCACCGACAACTCCGGGGTAGCCACCCGTCGCTGGCTCAGATAACGCGTGCAGCTCACCCGCAAGAACGAGGCGAAATTAACCACCTCGCCACGATAGTCCATCACCTCTTCATACAGTTTGGCGATCAACTGGTTGGTGGTCATGCCGTCGACGTCGGCGATTTCGCTGAGGATGTCCCAGAACTGATTCTCCAGACGCAGGGTGGTGACCACTCCGCAGATACGCAGCGAGCGCGAGCGCGATTCGTAGAGGATCGGGTCGGCCTTGACGTACAGCTCGCACATGGACAGGTCCCTCGTTACAGCGTGATTTTGGTGCCCAGCAACCCGAGGAAACCGGCCAGCCAGTTCGGGTGCGCAGGCCAGGCCGGCGCTGTGGCCAGATTGCCCTGAACATGGCCGTCCGTCACGGGGATGTCGATGTACGTACCGCCCGCCAAACGCACTTCCGGCGCGCAGGCCGGGTAGGCGCTGCATTCGCGTCCTTCGAGCACACCGGCGGCCGCCAGCAGTTGCGCACCATGGCATACCGCAGCAATTGGCTTGCCGGCCTTGTCGAAGGCACGCACCAGCTCCAGGACTTTTTCGTTCAGGCGCAGGTATTCCGGCGCACGGCCGCCGGGAATCAGCACGGCGTCATAATCGGCGGCGTTGACCTTGGCGAAATCGAAGTTGAGGGCAAACAGGTGACCGGGTTTTTCGCTGTAGGTCTGGTCGCCTTCGAAGTCATGGATTGCTGTGCGCACGGTCTGGCCGGCGGTTTTGTCCGGGCAAACGGCATGCACCGTGTGGCCGACCATCAGCAGTGCCTGGAACGGCACCATCACTTCATAGTCTTCGACGTAGTCGCCGACCAGCATCAGGATTTTTTTCGCAGCCATGGGGAGGACTCCTTTGGGATGAGCGTGCAGGAGTATTCAAGGTAGTCCGATTCCGCAGGGGTGGGTAATAACCAGCTACTACGCCCAAATGTGGACTGGCCCTGACAGGGAATGCAGGAAACTGTACGGATATTTCTGTGACCAGCTGTAAGCGCCAAAGCCCTGGGTTTATGGCTAGATAAAGGCCTCTCCCGCCACCTTTGATCTGGTTGCCATCATGTCTTCGCGCGAAAACACCGGCATGGCCCTCGGCCTGCTCGGCGTTGTGATCTTCAGCCTCACCCTGCCCTTCACGCGGATCGTCGTGCAGGAACTCCACCCGCTGCTCAATGGCCTGGGCCGTGCGCTGTTTGCGGCGGTGCCGGCAGCGATGCTGTTGTTGTGGCGCCGGGAAAAATGGCCCACGTGGAAACAGGTTAAAGGCCTGACGCTGGTAATCGCCGGGGTGATCCTCGGGTTTCCGGTGCTGTCGGCCTGGGCCATGCAAACCTTGCCGGCCTCCCACGGTGCGCTGGTCAACGGCCTGCAACCGCTGTGCGTGGCGCTGTACGCCGCGTGGTTGTCCCATGAACGGCCATCAAAAGCCTTCTGGGCCTGCGCCGCATTGGGTAGCGCGCTGGTGCTCGGTTATGCGCTGATCAGCGGTGCCGGCAGTATCCAGGCCGGTGACTTGCTGATGCTCGGTGCGATTGCGGTGGGTGGCTTGGGTTACGCCGAAGGTGGCCGGTTGGCCAAGGAGATGGGCGGCTGGCAGGTGATCTGTTGGGCACTGGTGCTGTCGACGCCCTTGCTGATCGGCCCGGTGCTGTACCTGGCGCTGCAACATCAGGGCGAAATCTCCACCAAGACCTGGTGGGCCTTCGGTTATGTCTCGCTGTTTTCGCAGTTCATCGGTTTCTTCGCCTGGTACGCGGGGCTGGCCATGGGCGGCATTGCCCGGGTCAGTCAGATCCAGTTGCTGCAGATCTTCTTCACCATCGCCTTTTCGGCGCTGTTCTTTGGCGAACATGTGGAGCCGATTACCTGGCTGTTTGCGGCGGGCGTCATCGTGACGGTGATGCTGGGTCGCAAGACATCGGTGCGCCCGGCGCGGGTGGCGACCGCCTAATGTGTAGGAGCTGGCTTGCCGGCGAAGGCGATCTCAGGGACGCCTTCGCCGCAAGCCAGCTTCTACAGGGTATTGACGTTAGAGGTAACCGTCGGCGCGCAGCAGGGTTTCCAGGCAATGTTCGCTGATATGGTAGAAGTCCTTGAGTTCCTGGATCTTCGCCAGCAGTTGGGCCGGGTCCACCGGTTCGGCGCGCTTGACCGCCAGGATCATCTTGTTCTTGTTGGTGTGGTCCAGTGAGATGAACTCGAACACCTTGGTCTCGTAGCCGCAGGCCTCGAGGAACAATGCGCGCAGGCTGTCGGTGACCATTTCTGCCTGCTGGCCCAGGTGCAGGCCGTATTGCAGCATCGGCTTGAGCAGCGCCGGGCTCTGGATTTGCAGGCGGATCTGTTTGTGGCAGCACGGCGAGCACATGATGATCGACGCACCGGAGCGTATGCCGGTGTGAATCGCGTAGTCGGTGGCGATGTCGCAGGCATGCAGGGCGATCATCACGTCTAGCTCGCTCGGTGCCACGCTGCGCACGTCACCGCACTTGAACACCAGCCCCCGATGCTCCAGCTTGGCCGCCGCCGCGTTGCACAGGGTCACCATGTCTTCGCGCAGCTCGACGCCGGTCACCTCGCCTTCAGCCTTCAAGGTGTTGCGCAGGTAGTCGTGGATGGCGAAGGTCAGGTAGCCCTTGCCTGAACCGAAATCGGCCACGCGCACCGGTTTGTCCAGTGCCAGGGGCGACGAAGTCAGCGCATGGCTGAACACTTCGATGAACTTGTTGATCTGTTTCCACTTGCGCGACATCGCCGGGATCAGTTCCTGCTGCTTGTTAGTCACCCCAAGGTCGGCGAGAAACGGACGATTCAGGTCGAGAAAACGGTTTTTCTCGCGGTTGTGCTCGGCCGACGGCGCTTCGCGTAATTGCTGGGGTTTGCTCTTGAACAGCGAGCTCTTGCCCTTTTTGCTGTATTCGAGCTGGGCCTCGTCCGTCACAGACAACAAATGCGCATTTTTGAACGCCGCCGGTAGCAGCTCGGCGATGCTCGCCACGCCTTCGGCCAACGGCAGATTCTTGGTAATGTCGCGGGTCTTGTAGCGATAGACGAAGGACAGGCACGGCTGCGCCTTGACCGTCACCGGCTTGATGATGATCCGCTGCAAGTCCGCTTCCTCGCCCGCGTATTTGGCCAGCACCAGCTTGATGAAGGCATTTTGTTCGAGGCTGGTTTGCAGCAGCTCGATGAACTGGGCGTGATGATCCGGCGCGAGGCTGGCGGGAGTGGCGATAACAGACATGAAAAAACGGCCTCGGCAATGCGAATCAGGGAATGCCGAGTATTTTAGGGGGGATGGGGCTTTTGGGCACGGGCTTATTTTTTTTGGTTCTTTATACCGGCGTGAAGATCACTTCATTTTCGACTAGGACGCAATCTCCTGTAGGAGCTGGCTTGCCAGCGATGGTCGTTAACGATAACGCGTAAGAGCTGGATAAACGCGGCGCACTTGAGTCCGTCGCCAGCAAGCTGGGCCCTACAGTTTCCCGGGATTGCGTGAAGAACCTTATTTGGCCGGGTCCTGGTCACGCCGTGCAGGACCCGAGTGCCTAAGTCGAAACCCGGGCACTACACCAGACGAAGTTTGCGATTGTTCGGCGAATTGATGATGTATTTGACAATCAACCCCACCGGCACCGCCCAGGTGAGCCCGTTGGCCGGGTCTGTGACCACGGCAACGGTTTCGGTACTTGCAGTGATGTCCAGGCGCCGCCGGTCGTTGCTGGACTTGAGTATTCCATAGGCGTGGCTGACCAGTCTTTCGGCCAGGTACAGGGGCACTTCCACACTCTGCAAATGCTTCACCGCCCGACAGAACAGCAATTGGTCGTCAGTCTCCCCTTCACTTTCATGCCGGGCCAAAAAGGCCTGGGCAATTGCCACTAGTTCTTCGTTCAAGGCCGAACCTTCATCGACTCCCTTCATGTTCACGACTCCAGCGAGGTTTCCATCGGCGCGGCACTTGCAACCGGAGGCTGGGCGTCGCGGCGCAAATCGGGCCCGGCAAAGGGCAGACGGACGGCCGGGTTAGGCATGCCGCTGGGCGAAAGCTCATGGGTCATTTCAAACTCGGCCCTGACCGACCAGCCACAGGCCTCCGATGTGCATTGCAGGTAGGCCACCCGCAGGAAGATGTGCCGCCCCTCACTGGTACGAATACGCATCTTGCTCAAGCAGTGCGGGCATACCATCTTGTATGTACTCATGCTGGACTCCCGCTGGTCATTGGGTGGCAATCGACTTGCTCAAACGCAATACTGCTGCATGTTTTGCTTGCGATAGTTCGGTGCTGGAAATGACGTCTGCCAGACATAAGGAAGTGCAATGGGCAGACACGTAATGGGTACGAGCCATGCTCGTAGGAAATCACCCTGATACCATTAGGAAGTTTCGACATCGTATTCTTCTGATTCATAGTTGATGATTGATTACTTGCAAGAAAAAACGTACTCATTACGCATAAATTAAGCACTCAAAAAGCATATGTCAAAAGGAAGAGGCTCAAATTGCGTAGCAAAACATCACAAGCTGTTCTAACTCGACTGAAGCAGATCACTGGTACAAAGACCGATGCATCGCTGTCTTCAGCACTACAGATCAGCCCGCAAACGCTCAGCAGCTGGAAAGGTCGCGACAGCACACCATACTCATTATGCGTAGAAATAGCTCAGGCACGGGGCATCTCTCTTGACTGGCTCCTGCTGGGTGAAGGGCCGATCCTGCGACAGGTCCCTGGCAACACTTCCCCGAACAATCAAGAAACGACAGCTCGGGAAAACACCATTCTCACGCTCTGGCGTTTACTCGACGAAGATGACCGCTGCGCCATACAAAGTGCGCTGGAAGAGAAACGCCGCCTGCGCGATATGGAAGCCAAACTGTTAGAAATGGCCACGCTCCTGGCAGCGCTTAAACATCCGGATCAAGCGTAACGTCGTAGACCCGTCGATGTTCAAGGTTTCAGGGCCTTCCACAGCGCAATGACGTTGCCGCGGCTGCGAACGATTAGCGCACACGACAAAACGCTCACCACTGCATGACCTGGACTAACGGGCCGCAATGCCATCAACACATCGATGCCACTCATACAGAACATGCCGCCGCACAGGCTGATCAGTAATCTGTCGCGCCAGCCATGTCGCTCATTGCGCTGATAACAGGCCAGCCTGAAGGCACTGATCAAGTGGGCTATACCGGTCAACCACACCACGGCGAGCATCTGACAGGCCATCATCCTCGCCCCCTGAGGTGCCGAATGATTTCGCCGATACCGGCGCCGTCTATCCATTGCATGAGTTTGATGCTGATGGGAATGACGATCAGCGCGCAAAGGAAGGCCGTCACTCCCGCTGTCAGAAAAGGTGCCAGCGGCTGTGCGACCGGGGTGAAGAGGTAGCCCACGCCCGCGGACAATAACCAGGAGCCTATACGTTGCCAGGCCTTGAAATTGGCGCGAGTCGTGGTGACCAGCCATGCGCCAAGCGATGCGCCGAAGAGCACCTCGCCATCAATCACAGGCAACGTGGCAAGGCCCACTCCCAGCAAGAGCCCACTGATACTGTTATAGGTCGAATCAGTCACACTCACGAGCACCTCGCGATTCCAACGGCTCAACATTGATCACCCCGGACTCGATCGCTTTGAGCAACGCGGCACGTCGAGAGCTGACGGCAAACTTGCGGCGGATATTGGCGAAGTGGAAGTTGACCGTGGATTCCGAGCAACTCTCTATCCTGGAGATCTCCCAGGATGTTTTGCCCATGAAGCACCACGTCAAGGTCTGTTTCTCTTTCGCCGTCAACTGCACCGGCGTGCCCGAAACTCCCGTAGCGGACTTGTCCACTTGGCGGGCTTCAAGCTTTTGTTGGGTTGACATAAAAACTCCCTCTACGTCAGAACGCCCGTTGCAGAGCGTTCGCTAATAGAGAGATGTTGAAGACAGGCCCGCCCCTGGACAACGCGAGCGGGTTGTGCAGAAACGCGATACAAAAGCGCCTCAGGACAGGGTTTAGCCAAGGACTACCAAACGATTGGGCAATTCATTGCGCACATGGGTCACCGGCACGTGCACCTTGAGCAACTCGCCGCAGGCTTCGACGCAGCTGACAAATCCCTGCAATGTCTGCCCCGCCTTCACCTGCTGGGTAAAAGCCGCAACGATGGCCTCCCAGTTCTTGTTGTCCAGGCGACTGGAAATCCCCTCATCAACCAGGATCTCCACGTACCGCTCGGCCTCGGAGACGAAAATCAGCACCCCGGTGCTGCCTTCGGTGTGGTGCAGGTTTTGCTCCAGAAACTGCCGGCGTGCCAGGTTCGAGGCGCGCCAGTGGCGTACCGAGCGAGGGATCAGGTGGGTGGTGACTTTCGGCAGGCGGAACACCAGGCACAGCACAATGAAGATCGCCCATTGCACCAGCAACAGGCTGTGCAGGGTCAGCCAGCCCGTGAGGTAATGCACGATGCCCGGCACCAGCAGCGCCAGCAGGCTGGCCCACAGCAAGGGGATGTACGCATAGTCGTCGGCGCGTGCCGCGAGCACGGTTACCAGCTCCGCGTCGGTGTCACGCTCGACCCGGGCAATCGCCTCGGCCACCTTGCGTTGTTCGTGTTCGGTCAGTAATGCCATGGTGTGGTTTGCCTGCTCATTTTTATTATCACCAGCCGCCGGACGAACCGCCCCCGCCGAAACTGCCCCCTCCGCCGCTGAAGCCCCCGCCTCCGCCGCCGCCAAATCCACCACCGCCAAAGCCGCCCCCCGAACCACCGGAGCCGCCACGGCCAGCGGGAAGGATACCGAGCATCTGGCACACAAAAACAGTCAGGATGAACAACATCACCAAAAACACGAACAAGCCAGGGTGCCGCGAGACGAAATCGTCGCCCGGATCGCCCCGGGATTCATACGCCGTGGAGGGTTCGTCAAGCGGATTGCCACCCAGCACCACCAGCATCGCGGCCACGCCGTCACTGATGCCCTTGCTGAAGTTGCCGGTCTTGAACGCCGGGGTGATGACCTGGTTGATGATCACCGAACTCTGGGCATCGGTCAGGCGATCTTCCAGGCCATAGCCGACTTCGATGCGCAACTTTCGCTCGTCCCGGGCGACGATCAGCAAGGCACCGTTGTTCTTGTCCTTTTGCCCGATGCCCCAGTGGCGGCCGAGTTGATAGCCATAATCGGCGATGTCGGTGCCCTGCAAGTCCGGCAACGTCACTACCACAAGCTGCTCGCCGGTGGCTTTTTCATGGGCCTGAAGCTGCTGGTTGAGTTGCTCGCGCACCGCCGGCTCGATCATTTGCGCATTGTCGACCACCCGCCCGGTCAGCGCCGGGAAGCTCAGTTCGGCCTGGGCGCTGATCGCCACCATCCACAACAACAGCAACAGCCCGGTTTTCAGGACACGCATGGGTTACCTCTGGCGTGGCGACGCGGATGGGCGCTGATCAGAACTTGACCTCTGGAGCCTTTTCCGACCCCGGCGTGGCCTCGAAGGTCTCACGTACCGGTAAGTTGCTGTACATCACGTTGTGCCACAAACGACCGGGGAAGGTGCGGATCTCCGTGTTGTAATTCTGCACCGCGAGGATGAAGTCGCGCCGCGCGACGCTGATGCGGTTCTCCGTGCCCTCAAGCTGCGATTGCAGGGCGAGGAAGTTCTGGTTCGCCTTGAGGTCCGGATAACGCTCGGACACCACCATCAGCCGGCTCAATGCGCCGCTGAGCTGATCCTGGGCCTGTTGGTACTGCTTGAGCTTTTCCGGGTTGTCCAGGGTCGAGGCGTCCACCTGGATGGAGGTCGCCTTGGCCCGGGCTTCGATCACTGCCGTCAGGGTCTCTTCTTCATGCTTGGCGTAGCCCTTGACAGTTTCTACCAGGTTGGGAATCAGGTCGGCGCGGCGTTGATACTGGTTCTGCACCTGGCCCCAGGCTGCCTTGGCCTGTTCGTCTAGGGTCGGGATGTTGTTGATGCCGCACGCGGTGAGCAATGTAGCCAGCATCAGCAGCGTGACGACCTGCAAACGCGAGCGGTAGGTTGGACTGACATTCATCAGGATGATGCTCCCTCGTACATTTCATGAAAAAACCGACCGTGAAACCTTCTAGGGCGGCTCTTGGGGCATAATCGCCCGCGCCTCTGGATTGCCAAGGGCCAATGGGCTAAAAGCTAAAAAGAGGCCCTGCGCAAAAACGCCTCCGGCGTTGAGCTCGCGTTTTTTTTAAGCCGGCACCCGAACAACAATAGACGCTCCCTAAATTTTGGCTGGCCGGCGTGTACATCGCCGTTTGGGCCCTTGAGAAAACAATTCATGAAGAAGCTGTGTTTGCTGGGCCTGTTCGTCAGCCTGGCCAGTCATAACGTATTGGCCGCCACGACGCCCGCACCCCTGGAGAACAAGGACGCTTTCATCGGTAATCTGATGAAGCAAATGACCCTCGATGAAAAAATCGGCCAGTTGCGCCTGATCAGCATCGGCCCGGAAATGCCCCGGGAGCTGATCCGCAAGGAAATCGCGGCGGGTAACATCGGCGGTACGTTCAACTCGATCACTCGCCCGGAAAACCGGCCGATGCAGGACGCGGCAATGCGCAGCCGCCTGAAGATCCCGATGTTCTTCGCCTACGACGTGATCCACGGCCACCGCACCATTTTCCCGATCCCGCTGGCCCTGGCCTCGAGCTGGGACATGGACGCCATCGGCCTGTCCGGGCGCATCGCCGCCAAGGAAGCCGCGGCTGACAGCCTCGACCTCACCTTCGCGCCGATGGTCGACATCTCCCGTGACCCGCGCTGGGGCCGCACCTCCGAAGGCTTTGGCGAAGACACCTACCTGACGTCGCGCATCGCCGGCGTGATGGTCAAGGCCTTCCAGGGCACGGGTGCCAACGCCGCCGACAGCATCATGGCCAGCGTCAAGCATTTCGCCCTGTACGGCGCGGTCGAAGGTGGCCGTGACTACAACGTGGTCGACATGAGCCCAGTCAAGATGTACCAGGACTACCTGCCGCCGTACCACGCGGCAATTGAAGCTGGCGCGGGCGGCGTGATGGTCGCGTTGAACTCGATCAACGGCGTTCCCGCCACCGCCAACACCTGGCTGATGAACGACCTGCTGCGCAAGCAATGGGGCTTCAAGGGCCTGGCGGTCAGCGACCACGGGGCGATTTTCGAGCTGATCAAGCACGGTGTTGCCGCCGACGGTCGCCAAGCGGCGAAGCTGGCGATCAAGGCCGGCATCCACATGAGCATGAACGACACCCTGTATGGCAAAGAACTGCCGGGGTTGCTCAAGTCCGGCGACATCCAGCAGAGCGACATCGACAACGCCGTGCGTGCGGTGCTGGGCGCCAAGTACGACATGGGCCTGTTCAAGGACCCGTACCTGCGCATCGGCAAGGCCGAGGATGATCCGGTCGACACCTACGCCGACAGCCGCCTGCACCGCGCCGAAGCCCGAGAGGTGGCACGTCGCAGCCTGGTACTGCTGAAGAACCAGAACCAAACCCTGCCGTTGAACAAAACCGCGAAAATCGCCCTGGTCGGCCCGCTGGCCAAGGCGCCGATCGACATGATGGGCAGCTGGGCCGCCGCTGGTAAGCCGGCGCAGTCGGTGACCCTGTTCGACGGTATGACCAACGCCTTGGGCGACAAGTCGACATTGATCTACGCCCGTGGCGCCAACATCACCAGCGACCCGAAAATCCTCGGTTATCTGAACTTCCTCAACTTCGACGCTCCGGAAGTGGTGGATGACCCGCGCCCGGCGAACGTGCTGATCGACGAAGCGGTAAAAGCGGCCAAGGATGCCGACGTGGTGGTTGCCGCTGTAGGCGAATCCCGTGGCATGTCCCACGAATCGTCGAGCCGCACCAACCTGAACATCCCGGAAAACCAGCGCGCGCTGATCCGTGCCCTGAAAGCTACCGGCAAGCCATTGGTGCTGGTGTTGATGAATGGCCGCCCGCTGACCATTCTTGAAGAGAAAGATCAGGCGGACGCGATCCTGGAAACCTGGTTCAGCGGCACCGAGGGCGGCAACGCCATCGCCGACGTGCTATTCGGCGATTACAACCCGTCGGGCAAACTGCCGATCACCATCCCACGTTCGGTCGGCCAGATTCCGACCTACTACAACCACCTGACCATCGGCCGGCCATTCACGCCGGGCAAACCGGGCAACTATACCTCGCAGTATTTCGATGACACGACGGGCCCGCTGTTCCCGTTCGGTTTCGGCCTGAGCTACACCGACTTCAGCCTGAGCGACATGGCGCTGTCGTCGACCACGCTGAACAAGACCGGCAAGCTCGACGCCAGCGTGACGGTGAAGAACACCGGCAAACGTGATGGTGAAACCGTGGTGCAGCTGTACATCCAGGACGTGGCTGGTTCGATGATCCGCCCGATCAAGGAACTGAAGAACTTCCAGAAAGTGATGATCAAGGCCGGCGAGCAGAAAATCCTGCACTTCACCATCACCGAGGATGACCTGAAGTTCTACAACACCCAGCTCAAGTACGCGGCGGAGCCGGGCAAGTTCAACGTGCAGATCGGCCTGGATTCCGAGGACGTGACGCAGCAGAGTTTTGAACTGCTCTAACCCTGGACACCGCAGTATCCCTGTAGGCGCTGGCAAGCCAGCGCCTACAGGGGTTTCAGTGGGTGTGAACGATTGTGCTCAACCTCTTCGGTCCAGCAGGTTCACCACCACCCGATCCACCCATCCCCACACTCGCTGCTTGACCCGGTGCCATAACGGCCGGCGTTGCCATTCTTCCAGGCTGACTCGCTCGCTCAAGCCAAAATCCGTCTCGAAACTCGCCACCACCGACCGGGTTAACCCGGGGTCGAGGGCTTCCAGGTTGGCTTCCAGATTGAAGCGCAGGTTCCAGTGATCGAAATTGCACGAGCCGATGCTCACCCAGTCATCGATCAACACCATTTTCAGGTGCAGGAAACACGGCTGGTACTCGAAAATTTTCACCCCGGCCTTGAGCAGTCGTGGGTAGTAGCGATGCCCGGCGTAACGCACGGACGGGTGATCGGTGCGCGGTCCGGTCAGCAGCAGGCGTACATCGACGCCACGGCCAGCGGCGCGGCGCAGTGATCGGCGGACCTTCCAGGTCGGCAGGAAGTACGGCGTGGCAAGCCAGATCCGTCGCTGGCCACTGTTCAAGGCGCGCACCAGCGATTGCAGAATGTCCCGATGTTGACGGGCATCGGCATACGCCACCCGGCCCATGCCCTCGCCCATCGACGGCACTCGCGGCAGGCGCGGCAAGCCGAAATGCGAGGCCGGTCGCCAGGCGCGACGGTGGCGGTTGGCGATCCATTGGCGGTCGAACAGCAGTTGCCAGTCGAGCACCAGCGGCCCGGTGATTTCCACCATCACTTCATGCCATTCGCTGACGTCTTCCCCCGGCGTCCAGAACTCATCCGTAACACCGGTGCCGCCGACGACCGCCAGGCTCTGGTCCACCAACAACAGCTTGCGGTGATCGCGGTAAAAGTTCCCTACCCAGCGCCGCCAATTCAGCCGATTGTAGAAACGCAACTCGACCCCGGCGGACAACAATCGCTGACGTAAAGCCAGGGTAAAGGCCAGGCTGCCGTAGTCATCAAACAGGCAACGCACCCGCACCCCGCGCTCGGCAGCTTGCACCAGCGCCTGGACCATGGCCTCGGCACAGGCGCCCGCCTCCACCAGATACAGTTCCAGTTCGACCTGTTCTTCGGCGCGGGCAATCGCCACCAGCATGCGCGGGAAGAATTGCGGACCGTCGATCAAAAGCTCGAAGTGGTTGCCTTCACGCCAGGGAAAAATCGCGCCGGCCATGTCAGCGCGCCGTAAAAATCAGCACCGCACCCACCGGCACTGAAAGACTGATGGCCGACAGGCCGGCCATTTTGCGTAGGGTTTCGAGACCTGGCACCAAATCGAAATCCTCGGCGTTGATCACCAGCGGTTCCAGGGTCACGATCTGGAAGCGTCGGTCATCGAGACGGGTTGCCAACAGCTCAGCGGGGTACTCATGTTGTTTGCCGTGCAGGTTGACGGTCAGCGGCAGGCGCAATTCCAGCTGTGCGCCGGGCGCGAGATCGTTGATCGGGCGCAGATCGATTTGGGTGGTGATCAGGGCCTCGGGAAACTGCTCTATCTTGAACAGTTCCTTGCGCATGCGCTCATCGCGCAACGGGATGCCGCTGTTGATCGAATCCAGTTCGACTTCCACTTGTGCCAGCCCCTGGGGATCGACCTTGCCGTGCAACACCAGGAAGCGCTGCACTTCGGAAACATTGGCATTCTTGGTGCTGACGAAAGAGAGGCGCGAGGACTCGCCATCGAGGTACCAATCGGCACGGGCCGACAACACGGCACCCGCCAGCAGCAGGAAAGCGAGGGTTTGAAGGGTGGAGCGCTTGAACATAGAGACTCGTGGGGCAGATAAACCTGTGCTGAACCTTAACTGGCCTTCAGCGCATTGCAAGCCGTTTGTGGCGAGGGGGCTTGCCCCCGTTCGGCTGCGCAGCAGACGCGAAGCCAGCTCCCTCGGCGAGTCAGACTTACGGGGTTGTAGGTTTCAGCCCTGCTTCGCAGTGCAACGGGGGCAAGCCCCCTCGCCACAAAAAAACACCACCAAAGCACATCACCCACTCAAGGCTCCAAGCGACAGCCCTGTCGCTCCCCCATCCACACGGCACTGTTGCTGCGCCCCATGCCGCTGACCATTACACGCTTGCCGGCCGGGTCATCGGTAAAGCCGCTGGCAGGCAGCCACTGCTTCACATAGCTGTGGCAATACTCGACGTCGTTGCCCATCACGTAGCGACACGAACAATATTCCTTGGCGGTGTAGGCGCTGATGATGTCGGGGAATGCCCAGAGCGCCACCCGCTCGTGCCAGACCCAGCCAAGCAAGGCGAGCAGCAGCATTAGCAGCAGCGAAATGACCGGTCGACGTCGAATGAATCTGCTCATGGCGGCACCTGCCCGGCAAAGGCCTTGAGCGCGAGTTTGAGCAATTGATTGTCATCGTAGGTGTCATCACGATCATCGCCATAGCGCACGATCACCAGGTGTTCACCGGGAATCACGTACATCGCCTGCCCCCAATGGCCCAGCGCGGCGAAGGTGTCGACCGGTGCATCCGGCCAGGGTTGAGCAGCGCCCTCCACGGCGCGGTTGAGCCACCACTGGCCACCGGGCACCGCATCGTCTTCGTTGGCGTGATAGTGAGCGAAGGGTTCGCGGTTGAACGCGACCCAGTCCTTGGGCAGCAATTGCCTGTCTCGCCAACGGCCGTCGCGCAGCATCAACAGACCGACCCGCGCCAGGTCGCGCGCGGTGAGATAGGCGTAGGACGACGCGACGAACGTGCCCGTGGCATCCGTCTCCCAAACCGCGTGACGAATGCCGAGCGGCTCGAACAATGCGGTCCATGGGTAGTCGGGATAGCGTTGCGGGCCGACGATGGTTTTGAGTGCAGCGGACAACAGGCCGCTATCACCGCTTGAATAACGAAATGCCTGACCCGGCGCCGCGTACGTTTCGTGGGCTGCGGTGAACGCCGCCATGTCACGGTGCCCCCGGGTGTAGAGCATGGCCACCACCGAAGAGTTGAGCGGTGCGTATTCGTAGTCCTCTTGCCAATCCAGGCCCGAGGCCCAATGCAGCAGGTCGGCCAGGGTCATGTCGGGGTGTGTTTGCAGCGGCGGATAAAACTTCGCTGCCGGGTCGTCGAGTTTGAACAAACCTTCGCCGTAGGCCACACCAAGGACCGTGGCCATCAGGCTCTTGCTGATCGACCAGGTCAGGTGTGGCGTCTCGGCGCTCGTCGGGCCGGCGTAGCGTTCGTAGATCAACTGGCCGTCACGGATCACCAGTAAGGCGTCGGTGCGGATGCCTTTGCGTGTGCTGTCATCGCGGGGTGGGAAGGCATAGGCCTCCAGGGCTGGCAGCGCCGGGCCCATGGGCGTCGGCGCGTTCGGCCATTGCTCGGCGGGCCAGTTTTCGGCCCGGATTGAAACGCTGAGCAACAGCAGGAAAATCAGGGACAAGCCTTTGGGCATGGCATGGGCTCAGGGATTGAACCTGCTGAGCCTAGTCGAGGTTGATGACAGTTTTGGCGTTTTTGTGCCTTTGAGGGCGCCTTCGCTGGCAAGCCAGCTCCTACAGGTGATCATTGCCCCTGTAGGAGTTGGCTTGCCAGCGAAGTGGTCCGTCAGAGCACCGACGTTTGCGCCAATGCCTTGGCCAACCGCTTGCTCCGCGCCCCCGCCGCCAATTCCATCACGGCCTGATCTCTCCTCCACATCTGCGCCCAGTGCGACGGCCCCTGCGCCAGCGCCGCATCCAGTTCAGCCTTGAGCCCCTCGAACTGCGCAAACAACCCACCCAGCACCACGTGCCCAGCTGCACCGGTCGGTGGCTGGCGACTGGCTTCGGCGCACCCGGCCAACAATCCCAGAAGACGTAATTGCAAGGTTTGCGGCCAGGCGCTGTCCTGGCCGACGCCATACAACCACGCCGTCATCGCACTCAACACATAGACATCTTCCAGGGTGCGAAACGGTTTGACGTAGGCGTCCCAACCGTCCCCTGCGAGCAACTCGCACAGTGCGTTATCCAGAAACAAGCGGCCGTGGCTGATGTCCGGCATCAGCGGGATCGGCGCGAGTTTTTCCACCCGCACACCCGGCTCATCGAGATAGATCACTGCCAGGCTCAAGCGCGGATCGGCGCCGGGTTCCTCGCTGCGCGCCGACACCAGCAGCCATTCCGCAGCATCGCCTGCGGTGACGAAATCCTTGCGTCCGCTCAGGCGCAAACCGCTCAACCGGGTTTGCATGTCAGCCGGGCGCAAGCTGCGCTGCTCGGTGGCGCACAACGCGCCGAGGCTCATGGGTGCGCTCGGCCAGAGCATGCGCAACGCCGCCTGGTATCCCACCAGAAACGCCAGCCCCGGCGTCGCCATCGAGCGCCCGCCGAGCACGGCCAATTCGAATGGTATAACCGTGCCCAACTGCTGCAACAAGGTCGAGAAACCTTCGGCCAGATCCGGGTTGGCGGGCAAGCGATCACGGCGATTCAACAGGGTTCGCCAGGGCATAGGAGGCTCCTTGTGGGCTGTCATATAAGCATCACCAAAGCTTAATGGCGATGACACCGGGGCTACATAGCCTGACTTTGCACAACACGGCTAGACAAAGAAAGTCGATTCGCTGTAGCCCAAAGACGGGTGAGCAGCCCGCACGGAGATTCGCCATGACTCAGATCGCCCGCATCAGCGACACCGGCAATGAACGCCGTCTGCAAGCCGAACGCCTGGTGGGCGCCGAGGCATTGCAGGAAGCCCAGGCCTTGCGTTTCAACGTATTCAGCGGTGAATTCAACGCCAGGCTCAAGGGGGCCGAGCTGGGCCTGGACATGGATGACTACGACGTTCATTGCGCCCACATCGGCGTACGCGACCTGAACACCGGGCGCCTGGTGGCGACCACCCGTTTGCTCGACCATACGGCGGCCAGCAGCCTGGGCAAGTTCTACAGCGAAGAAGAATTCAGCCTCCACGGCCTGGTGCACCTGCAAGGCCCGATCCTGGAAATCGGTCGCACCTGCGTCGACCCGGCCTACCGCAACGGCGGCACCATCGCCGTGCTCTGGGGTGAACTGGCCGAAGTCCTGAACCAGGGCGGCTACAGCTACCTGATGGGTTGCGCGAGCATCCCGATGCAGGACGGCGGCGTGCAGGCCCACGCGATCATGCAGCGCCTGCGCGAACGCTACCTGTGCACCGAACACCTGCGCGCCGAGCCTAAAAAGCCGCTGCCGAGCCTCGACATCCCATCGAACGTGATCGCCGAAATGCCGCCGTTGCTCAAGGCGTACATGCGCCTGGGCGCGAAGATCTGCGGCGAGCCGTGCTGGGACGAAGACTTCCAGGTCGCCGACGTGTTCATCCTGCTCAAGCGCGACGAACTCTGCCCGCGCTACGCCAAACACTTCAAGGCGGCCGTGTGATGAGCCGGTTGCGGGTGTACGCGCGAATCGCGCGAGTGCTGTTGGTGGTGACGTTGGGCCTGGGCATGGCCAGCGTGTTCGGGGTATTTGAGCGCCTGGGCCTGGCCCATTCGATGGCGCGCCGGCAGCGCTGGTCGCGGTTTTTCATGGCCCGCCTGAGCAACGCCCTGCCCTTTGACGTGGCCGTGCATGGCGAACTGCCGAAGGCACCGATGCTGTGGGTCAGCAACCACGTGTCCTGGACCGACATTCCGCTGCTGGGCATGCTCACGCCGCTGTCGTTTTTGTCCAAGGCCGAAGTGCGAACCTGGCCGGTGGCGGGTTGGTTGGCGGCCAAGGCCGGCAGCCTGTTTATCCGCCGTGGCTCGGGTGACAGCCAGTTGATTCGCAAGCAGATGACCCGTCATCTGGAGCAAGCCCACCCATTGCTGATGTTCCCGGAAGGCACCACCACCGATGGCCGTTCGCTGCGCACGTTTCATGGCCGCCTGCTGTCCGCCGCCATCGATTCCGAAGTGGCGATGCAGCCGGTGGCGATCCGTTACGTGCGTGACGGCGAGCCTTGCATGCTCGCGCCGTTCGTTGGCGACGATGACTTGCTTTCGCACCTGATGCGGTTGTTCGCCAATGACCGTGGCGGCGTGGAAATTCACCTGCTCAAGCCGATTGCTTGCGAAGGTCGGGAACGTGCAGCACTGGCGTTCGAGGCGCAGCAGGCGGTGCAGAAGGCGTTGTTTGGGGCGGTTGCCGAGCCCCAGCGCGCACCGATGCGCCCGGCGATTGCAGCGTAAACGCATCTTCCCCGTAAGAGCGAGCCTGCTCGCGATAGCGGATTAACATTCAACGATAATGCTGAATGACAGCCCGAATCGCGAGCAGGCTCGCTCCTACAGGGGGTTCATGGGGTTGGGTAGTTTCGGGCGAAATCCTGCAACTGCGGGTAGAACAACCTGAAGTCCTCGCTCAACGGTTCATACAACCGCCGCAATTCCTGCATCGCCGCCGCCAGCTCCTCCGGCCGGGTCAGGCGTCGCGAGATCCCGCGCAACACCTGCTCCAGCACTTCGAACTCCTGATACGAGCCCAACCAGTCATTGGCCACCATGTGCGGTGCAATCTTCGCCAGTCGCTCCGGCAATTGCTGCTCGCTGGACAGCACGCGATATACGTCCGAGGTGAACAGCGCCAGCGGCTGGTCGGCATACAGCGCCCAGTCGCGGGCCAGGCAATGGTCAAAAAACACGTCGAGGACGATCCCCGCATAACGACGACGGGTCAGGGAGAAACGCGACAACGCGACGTCCACCAGAGGATGGCGGTCGGTGAACACGTCGATGCTGCGGTGCAACTGGATAGCCGTTTCGATGTCCGGCGCGAACTGCCCTTGCAGTCGTCCCTTGACGAAATCGCCATACAGACTGCCGAGCAATTGGCCGGGGCGCTGGCCACCGAGGTGAAGGTGTGCGAGATAGTTCATGGGCGCAGCTTAGCACTGCCCCCTTGTTTCGTTACACTCAACGTATCGTTATAACTCGATATGCCGAAATGTGAGCGCGTCAGAGCTAAATCATATTTGTATATCGCGAAATACCGATTTAAAGTTCGCTTCATCGCGATATAGCGTTTTAACCATCACGAGCGCACACCATGCCCCTCAATCTCGACGAAATAATAAAAGCCCTGGCACACCCAGTACGGCGAGAAATCCTGCACTGGCTCAAAGACCCGACGGTCGAGTTTCCCGACCAGTCCCACAGCAACGAGCACGGCGTTTGCGCCGGGCAGATCGATCAACGTTGCGGCCTGTCGCAGTCCACGGTGTCCGCCCACCTGGCGACCCTGCAACGCGCCGGCCTGATCAGCAGCCGCAAAGTCGGCCAGTG
Source organism: Pseudomonas sp. NFX15 (assembly GCF_049132105.1). NCBI lineage: Bacteria > Pseudomonadati > Pseudomonadota > Gammaproteobacteria > Pseudomonadales > Pseudomonadaceae > Pseudomonas > Pseudomonas sp. NFX15. The sequence continues at coordinate 51,243 of NZ_JAFMPV010000026.1, read as the reverse complement.
GCATTTTTTCAAACGCAACGAGGAAACCATCCAGGAATTCCTCCGCATCTTCAGCAACGAGCTCTGACCCTTAACGTCAGCCAGCCGAAAAGGAATTAGATAATGCCCCTCTCACTACTCATCTTGGCTTTGAGCGCCTTCGCCATCGGCACCACCGAGTTCGTCATCATGGGCCTGCTGCCCAATGTGGCGGCTGACCTCGGTGTGTCGATCCCCGGTGCGGGCTGGCTGGTAACCGGTTACGCCCTGGGCGTGGCCATCGGTGCGCCGTTCATGGCACTGGCCACCGCCAAACTGCCACGCAAGGCAGCCCTGGTGGCGTTGATGGGGATTTTCATTATCGGCAACCTGCTCTGCGCAGTGGCCGGTGACTACAACGTGCTGATGTTCGCCCGTGTGGTCACGGCCCTGTGTCATGGCGCGTTCTTCGGTATCGGTTCGGTGGTCGCTGCCGGCCTGGTGCCTGCCAACAAACGTGCTTCGGCCGTGGCCCTGATGTTCACCGGTTTGACCCTGGCCAACGTGCTCGGCGTCCCCCTGGGCACCGCCCTCGGTCAGGAAGCCGGCTGGCGCTCGACCTTCTGGGCCGTGACCGTGATCGGCGTGATTGCCCTGATTGGTCTGATCCGCTTCCTGCCGGCCAAGCGCGATGAAGAAAAACTCGACATGCGCGCCGAACTGGCCGCGCTCAAGGGCGGCGGCATCTGGCTGTCGCTGAGCATGACCGCACTGTTCGCCGCCTCGGTGTTCACCCTGTTCACCTATGTAGCACCGCTGCTTGGCGAAGTCACCGGCGTCTCGCCCCGCGGCGTGACCTGGACCCTGATGCTCATCGGCCTGGGCTTGACGGTCGGCAACATCATCGGCGGCAAGCTGGCCGACAAAGGCATGGCCGCGACGCTGATCGGCGTGTTCATCACCATGGCCGTGGTGTCCACCGTGCTGACCTGGACCAGCGTCGCGCTGATCCCGACCGAAATCACCCTGTTCCTCTGGGCCACCGCGTGTTTCGCCGCTGTACCGGCGCTGCAAGTGAACGTGGTGACCTTCGGTAAAGCGGCACCGAACCTGGTGTCGACCCTGAACATTGGCGCCTTCAACGTCGGCAACGCACTCGGGGCCTGGGTCGGCGGCAGTGTGATCGACCACGGCTTCGGCCTGACCAGCGTGCCCCTCGCGGCCGCCGCACTGGCAGTACTCGCCCTGTTGGTGACCCTGATTACTTTTCGCCAGAGCGGTAATCCCGAACTGGCATCGGCTTCCCACTGATTCACTTAACTCACGAGGGTTGTATTAAATGACGACTATTTTCGATCCGATCAAACTGGGCGACCTCGAGTTGGCCAACCGCATCATCATGGCGCCGCTGACCCGCTGCCGCGCCGACGAAGGTCGTGTACCCAACGCGCTGATGGCCGAATACTACGTGCAGCGTGCCTCTGCCGGCCTGATCCTCAGCGAAGCCACCTCGGTCACTCCGATGGGCGTCGGCTATCCGGACACCCCGGGCATCTGGTCCAACGATCAGGTGCGTGGCTGGTCCAACGTGACCAAAGCGGTGCACGGCGCAGGCGGCAAGATCTTCCTGCAACTGTGGCACGTGGGCCGGGTATCGCACTCGTCGTACCTGAACGGTGAAGCACCGGTCGCTCCGAGCGCCATCCAGCCCAAAGGCCACGTCAGCCTGGTGCGCCCAATGGCCGACTACCCAACGCCACGTGCCCTGGAAACCGCTGAAATCGCCGACATCGTCGACGCCTACCGCGTCGGTGCCGAGAACGCCAAGGCCGCCGGTTTCGACGGCGTGGAAATCCACGGCGCCAATGGTTACCTGCTCGACCAGTTCCTGCAAAGCAGCACCAACCAGCGCACCGACAACTATGGCGGCTCCCTGGAAAACCGTGCCCGCCTGCTGCTGGAAGTGACTGACGCCGCCATCGAAATCTGGGGCGCCGGCCGTGTCGGTGTGCACCTGGCTCCCCGCGCCGACTCCCACGACATGGGCGACGACAACCTGGCCGAAACCTTCACCTACGTGGCCCGCGAACTGGGCAAGCGTGGCATCGCCTTCATCTGCTCCCGCGAGCAAGAAGGTGCCGACAGCCTCGGCCCGCAACTCAAGCAAGCGTTTGGCGGCCCATACATCGCCAACGAACGCTTCACCAAGGACAGCGCCAACGCCTGGCTGGCCAGCGGCAAGGCCGACGCGGTCGCCTTCGGCGTGCCGTTCATTGCCAACCCGGACCTGCCAGCGCGCCTGAAGGCCGATGCGCCGCTGAACGACGCGCGTCCGGAACTGTTCTACGCCAAGGGCCCTGTCGGCTACATCGACTACCCGACGCTGTAATTGACACCTTCTTGCTTCAAAGGCCTCTGCGCCCTTGCGCCGAGGCCTTTTTTGTCCGTAAAGATCAAACAATACTGCTTTTACTAACCCCCCCAATCCCCCGCCATCTAGCACTCCACCCACATCAAGCAAAATAAACTAACAACTCACTTCAGCCTGCTTATTGAATAACCGTCTTTCGCGAACAACAATGACTTAAACCCATTGACACCCAAGCACTACTTAAATGGAATTAAGCCAATGCATTCACTCGCGAAACTTATAAAGATTGCTCTGACAGGGTTAACATTCGCCCTCACAACAAGCAGCGCCAGCTTTGCTTCAAATGAAAGGCATCAGTCACTCATTCAATCAAAAGATTCCGACACAACGACTATTCACTACCACTTTAGAAACCTCACAAACAGCACAATGAAGCTTTCAAAGCCTACAAAAAAACAAAGCAACTCCTCCTACCCCATCAGTGAGTTCGATGTCCCCGCCAAGGGCCGATATGAATATGCAGCTGACTTTCCGAAGTTCTTCAGCTCTATTGCTTTCGGCAAAGCGACCGAGCTGACAGAAACATTTTCCTACGTTTCTGGAAACAAGGAATGCCTATACACAGCGTCCATTGAAGTCAGGCTGGAAAAACAAGGAGACGACGTCGAACGAGTGCCCCACTGGTCGGGCAATGGCAAATCAACGGGCGCTGAAGCGGCTGACTGTTCAACTGAAATTCTCGAAGTGCAAAACAGTTACCCAAATAGTATGAGCATTGAGTTCACCATGGAATAACCCCCCGCACCTCCCATCTACGAGCAATCAAAAATGCACACTTACAAACTGCCAATACTTGCACTGCTTTTATTTTACTCATTCAATGCAAACAGCATGACCGACACCGTTATCACCCTAAAACTATCAAACAATACATTCGGCACATTAAAACTGAAGAACATTTCGGGTCTGGAAGTTCCGCTGAATGGTCCTTTGATAACATTTAACGTCGGACCAGGCACCAAAGAATTCCTCGACATACCCTATCCCAGACCCTTTACACTCGACAAATCAGGCTGGCAACCTCACAGGCAAAAAGTTGCACCCGTCAGCCTCGACCTGGAATATGAAGTGCATGGTTATCGATGCCGACTGAAAACCCGGATGGATGCTCCGGTTGGTTACGGCGTTTTAGAACCTGACTACAAACCTGACTGGAAGGTAACAGTCGAACCATCAGGAAATGGACAGTACAAATGCAACGCGACGATCTCAAAAAAAATGACGAGGCCACCCTTCAGTTACATGGTTAACTTTAGTATCAGTAAATAGACATCGTAGTAAGTCGGAGGGGAACGTCCCGACCTCTGTGCCACTCCCTCCGACCTCCCCTGCGCCCCGAGATCAGTTCACAAACCGATGTCCGCACGGTGCAAAAAACGGAAGACTCACATTCGCTCACAGAATCGGCACAATTTCCCTACAAAATACTGAGCTTGCTACCTGTCAACCTGCCGAGTGTAAGTATATAAAAGCACCCCATTGTCGAAGGGCGCGTGAAGAACTGTTCATCTTCGGCTTCAACGGTTGACACACAAGACGCCGATTACGCATTTTGCCTTTATTTGCGCAGGCTGGGGCTAAAACGCAGCAGGTCCAGCCCGGTATCGACCCAACGCTCGGCTTCGACGTGCAATTCAAAGCTGTCGGGGGCCAGCAACCACTGGTACAGGATGCCGTCGATATACGCATGCAGGCTGATGGCAGCGCGAGCCGTGTCGAGGTTTTCTGGCAACTGCCCGCGATTCACGGCATTACTCAGGGCCACGCCGATGCGCACATTGCATTCGAGGCTGGCCGACACGCGCTGTTGGCGCAGGTCGCACATTTCATCGGTGAATTCGCACTTATGAAACAAAATCTCATTAATGCGCCGGGTTTTCGGGTCCAGTGCAATTTGATGAAACAAATGAATCAGCAGCTTGCGCATGCAGCCCAGGGGATCGAGTTCATCTGCACTTTCGCTGGCCTTGACCATTTCTTCCAGCGGCTCATGCAAGGTGTCGAGCATGGCCTGCACCAGATCCGCCTTATTGCTGAAATGCCAGTAGATGGCCCCACGAGTGACGCCGGCCAGGGTCGCGATGTCCGCCAGGGTCGTACGCGCCACGCCTCGCTCGTAGAAGGCCTTTTCGGCCGCCACGAGAATTTGCGCGCGGGTTTCCTGAGCTTCCTCTTTGGTACGACGGACCATGGCAGTACAACCTCAATCAGAGTGCTTCAGCGATGTCTGAATATCAGCTGAATAAAAGTGGGGCGAACGTTCTGGGGGTTCGTCCCCGGCCTACAATTCCAAGCTTTCAACGGCTTGTATAACGGCGTGAGCAAACGGCCTAGGTATTTACAAACAGCCATGTACGTAAGTATATTCCTTAGCAAGCTACTTATCCACTCGGCAACCCATTTTCAACCTTCCACCTTTCTAGTGCGCACCTTGCGCGCCTGACCCGAGGATTTTCATGCAATTCAAGCCAGCTGTTACCGCTCTGGTCGCCGCCGTCGCCCTGGCATCGCTGCTCAGCGGATGCAAAAAGGAAGAGGCAGCACCGGCCGCCCCACCGCCTCAGGTCGGCGTCGTGACTCTGCAACCCCAGGCTTTCACCCTGACATCCGACCTGCCGGGCCGTACCAGTGCGTTGCGCATTGCCGAAGTGCGCCCTCAGGTCAACGGCATCATCCTCAAGCGCTTGTTCAAGGAAGGCAGCGATGTGAAGGCCGGCCAGCAGCTCTATCAAATCGATTCATCGATCTATGACGCCACGCTCGCCAGCGCCGAAGCCAACCTGCGTTCAACCAAGTCGATTTCCGACCGCTACAAGCAACTGGTCGACGAGCAGGCTGTGAGCCGTCAGGAATACGACACCGCCGTGGCCAACCGCCTGCAATCGGAAGCCGCGCTGCAAACCGCCCAGATCAACGTGCGCTACACCAAAGTCTATGCCCCGCTGACAGGCCGCATCGGTCGTTCTTCGGTCACCGAAGGCGCGCTGGTGAGCAATGCCCAGGTCGATGCGATGGCAGTGATTCAGCAAATCGACCCGATCTACGTCGATGTGACGCAGTCCTCGGTCGAACTGTTGCAACTGCGCCGCGAACTGGAAAGCGGTCGCCTGCAAAAAGCCGGCGACAATGCGGCCTCGGTCAAGCTGACCCTTGAAGATGGCAGCGAGTACAAGCTGGATGGCAAGCTGGAGTTCTCCGAAATCTCGGTTGACCAGACCACCGGTTCCGTGACACTGCGTGCGATTTTCCCCAACCCTGATCACACCCTGCTCCCGGGCATGTTCGTGCACGCCAAATTGCTGGCCGGCGTGAACAGCGCGGCGATCCTGGCCCCGCAGCAAGGCGTGACCCGCGACCTCAAAGGTACGCCGACCGCACTGGTTGTCGGCCCGGACAACAAGGTCGAACTGCGTCAACTCAAGGCCAACCGCACCGTCGGCAATCAATGGCTGATCGAAGACGGCCTGAAGGCCGGCGACCGCCTGATCACCGAAGGCCTGCAATTCGTCAAACCTGGCATCGAAGTCAAGGCCAGTGAAGCGACCAACGTAGCCGTAAAGAACCCGGCCCCCGCCCAGGCAGTTGATAAAGCCTCCGGCGGCAAAGGGGAGTAAACCATGTCGAAATTTTTTATCGACCGTCCGATTTTTGCCTGGGTAATTGCCCTGGTGATCATGCTGGTCGGGGCACTATCGATCCTGCGGTTGCCGATCAACCAGTACCCGAGCATTGCGCCTCCAGCGATCGCCATCTCCGTGACCTACCCGGGTGCTTCGGCACAAACGGTTCAGGACACCGTGGTCCAGGTGATCGAGCAACAGCTCAACGGTATCGACAACCTGCGTTATGTCTCGTCGGAAAGTAACTCCGACGGCACCATGACCATTACCGCGACCTTCGAGCAAGGCACCAACTCCGACACCGCGCAGGTGCAGGTCCAGAACAAGCTGAACCTGGCCACCCCGCTGCTGCCGCAGGAAGTGCAACAGCAAGGTATCCGCGTCACCAAGGCAGTGAAGAACTTTCTGTTGGTGATCGGCGTGGTATCGCGTGACGGCAGCATGACCAAGGACGATCTGTCCAACTACATCGTGTCGAACATGCAGGACCCGATCTCGCGAACCGCCGGTGTCGGCGACTTCCAGGTGTTCGGTTCGCAATACGCCATGCGTATCTGGCTCGACCCGGCCAAGTTGAACAACTACAACCTGACCCCGATCGACGTCAAGACCGCCATTGCCGCGCAAAACGTCCAGGTGTCTTCCGGCCAGCTCGGCGGCCTGCCCGCCCTGCCCGGTACCCAGCTGAACGCGACCATCATCGGCAAGACCCGACTGCAGACCGCTGAGCAGTTCGACAAGATCCTGCTCAAGGTCAACAAGGACGGCTCGCAGGTACGCTTGAAAGACGTTGCCGAAGTCGGCTTGGGTGGCGAGAACTACAGCATCAACGCCCAGTTCAACGGCGCCCCGGCCTCTGGCCTGGCGGTGAAACTGGCCACCGGTGCCAACGCGCTCGATACCGCCAAGGCACTGCGCGCGACCATCGACAACCTCAAGCCGTTCTTCCCGCAAGGGATGGAAGTGGTGTTCCCGTACGACACCACACCGGTGGTGACCGAGTCGATCAAAGGGGTGGTTCATACCCTGGTCGAAGCGATCGTGCTGGTGTTCCTGGTGATGTTCCTGTTCCTGCAAAACTTCCGCGCCACCGTGATCACCACGATGACCGTGCCGGTGGTATTGCTCGGTACGTTCGGCATCCTTGCGGCCGCCGGTTTCAGCATCAACACCCTGACGATGTTCGGCATGGTGCTGGCCATCGGCTTGCTGGTGGACGACGCCATCGTCGTGGTGGAAAACGTCGAACGGGTAATGAGTGAAGAAGGCCTGTCACCCAAGGAAGCCACCAAGAAATCCATGGGCCAGATCCAGGGCGCCTTGGTCGGTATCGCCCTGGTACTGTCGGCGGTACTGCTGCCGATGGCGTTCTTCAGCGGTTCCACCGGTGTGATCTACAAGCAATTCTCGATCACCATCGTCTCGGCCATGGCCCTGTCGGTACTGGTCGCGCTGATCTTCACCCCAGCGCTTTGCGCCACCATGCTCAAGCCGATCCCGAAAGGTGAGCACGGCGTGCCCAAGCGCGGGTTCTTTGGCTGGTTCAACCGCAACTTCGACCGTGGTGTCCGCGGCTATGAGCGCGGTGTGGGCAGTATCCTGCAGCGCAAGATCCCGTATTTTCTGGCGTACGTGCTGATCGTGGTCGGCATGATTTGGCTGTTCACTCGCATTCCTTCGGCGTTCCTGCCGGAAGAGGACCAGGGTGTACTGTTCGCCCAGGTGCAGACACCGGCCGGTTCCACGGCCCAGCGTACCCAAGTGGTCGTCGATGAAATGCGTGAATTCCTGCTGCGCCCTGGCAAGGATGGCGGTGAAGGCGATGCGGTGAACTCGGTGTTTACCGTGACCGGCTTCAACTTCGCCGGCCGTGGCCAGAGTTCGGGTATGGCGTTCATCATGCTCCGGCCCTGGGACGAGCGTAACGCCGACAACAACGTGTTCAAGGTGGCAGCGCGTGCACAACAGCACTTCTTCACCTTCCGCGATGCCATGGTGTTCGCCTTCGCGCCACCGGCGGTACTGGAACTGGGTAACGCCACGGGTTTCGACGTGTTCCTGCAGGACCGCGCGGGTATCGGCCATGAAAAGCTGATGGAAGCACGTAACCAGTTCCTCGGCATGGCCGCACAGAGCAAGATCCTGACCCAGGTGCGTCCGAACGGCCTGAACGACGAACCGCAATATCAACTGGAAATCGATGACGAGAAGGCCAGTGCCCTGGGCATTACCATCGCCGACATCAACAACACCCTGTCGATTGCCCTGGGCAGTAGCTATGTCAACGACTTCATCGACCGTGGTCGGGTGAAGAAGGTTTACGTGCAAGGCAGGCCGAGTGCTCGCATGGGCCCTGAAGACCTGCAGAAGTGGTATGTGCGCAACAGCACCGGCACGATGGTGCCGTTCTCGGCCTTCGCCAAGGGCGAGTGGATCTACGGTTCGCCGAAACTGGCCCGCTACAACGGCGTAGAAGCGTTGGAAATCCTCGGCGCCCCGGCACCGGGTTATTCCACCGGTGAAGCCATGGCCGAAGTCGAGGCCATCGCCAAGAAACTGCCGGCCGGTGTCGGTATTTCCTGGACCGGTCTGTCCTATGAGGAGCGCCTGTCCGGTTCGCAAGCACCCGCGCTGTACGCCTTGTCGCTGCTGATGGTGTTCCTCTGTCTGGCGGCGTTGTACGAAAGCTGGTCGATTCCGATCGCGGTGATGTTGGTGGTACCGCTTGGTGTGATTGGTGCGCTGATGGCCACCAGCCTGCGGGGCCTGTCCAACGACGTGTATTTCCAGGTGGGCCTGTTGGTGACCGTCGGATTGGCGGCGAAAAACGCCATTCTGATTGTCGAATTCGCCAAGGAGCTGCACGAACAGGGCAGAAGCCTGCGCGATGCGGCCATCGAAGCCTGCCGCATGCGTCTGCGACCGATCATCATGACCTCGCTCGCGTTCATGCTCGGTGTGGTACCGCTGGCCATTTCCACAGGTGCCGGTTCAGGTAGCCAGCATGCCATCGGTACCGGTGTGATCGGCGGTATGATCACAGCTACCGTGTTGGCGATCTTCTGGGTCCCACTGTTCTTCGTTACCGTGTCGTCCATGGGCCAGCGTAAAAAGGCCGATGAGGATGACACCACTGAAACTCCTAAAGAGGCTGGCTAATGAGCAAGTCGCTACTCTCCCTGGCAGTCGCCGCGTTCGTGCTCGGTGGTTGCTCGCTGATACCTGATTATCAGCAGCCCGCCGCTCCGGTAGCAGGCCAGTACCCGCAGGGCCCGGCGTATTCGCCGGCCCAGGCACCGGCGCAAGCCGCTGCCGAGCAGGGCTGGAAGCAGTTTTTCCATGACCCGGCGTTGCAGCAGTTGATCCAGGTTGCCCTGGAAAACAACCGTGACCTGCGTGTCGCGGCCCTGAACAGTGACGCGTTTGCGGCTCAATACCGCATCTCCCGCGCCGACCTGTTCCCGGCCGTCTCGGCCAACGGCACCGGCAGCCGCCAGCGCGTTCCGGCTGACGCCTCGCAGACCGGTGAAGCCGGCATCAACAGTTCCTACTCGGCCACGGTCGGCGTCAGCGCCTATGAACTCGACCTGTTCGGTCGGGTTCGCAGCCTGAACGAAGAAGCCTTGCAGCAGTACTTCGCCACTGAAGAAGGCCGCCGCAGCACCCAACTCAGCCTGGTGGCCAGCGTGGCCAATGCCTACCTGACCTGGCAGGCTGACAAGGAACTGCTGGCGCTGACCAAGGACACCCTCGCGGCCTTCGAGGAGAGCTACAAACTCACCGCTCGCAGCAACGAAGTCGGTGTCGCCTCGGCCCTGGACCTGGCGCAGTCACGCACGTCGGTGGAAAACGCCCGTGCACAACTGGCCAAGTACACCCGTCAGGTTGCCCAGGACGAGAACAGCCTGGTGCTGTTGCTCGGCACTGGCCTGCCAGCGAACCTGCAAGCGGCCAAACCGCTTAACGACGACCTGCTGAGCGAAGTGCCGGCCGGCTTGCCATCGGACTTGCTGCAACGTCGTCCGGACATCCTCCAGGCCGAGTACAACCTGAAGGCCGCCAACGCCAACATCGGCGCGGCGCGCGCGGCGTTCTTCCCGAGCATCAGCCTCACCGCCAATGCCGGGACCCTGAGCCCGGACTTGTCCGGCCTGTTCAAGGGTGGTTCGGGCACCTGGCTGTTCTCGCCGCAGATCAACCTGCCGATCTTCAACGCCGGCAGCCTGCGCGCCAGCCTGGATTACTCGAAAATCCAGAAAGACATTGGCGTGGCGAACTACGAGAAGTCCATTCAAACGGCCTTCCAGGAAGTCGCCGACGGCCTCGCCGCCCGCCAGACCTACGTCCAGCAATTGCAGGCCCAGCAAGACTTCGTCAACGCCAACCAGGACTACTACCGCCTGGCCGAACGTCGCTACCGCATCGGTGTCGACAGCAACCTGACCTTCCTCGACGCCCAGCGTCAGTTGTTCAGTGCGCAACAGGTACTAATCACCGACCGACTGGCGCAGTTGGTCAGCCAGGTGAATCTGTACAAGGCATTGGGTGGTGGCTGGAACGCACAGACGGCGAAGAACGAGCCTTTGAAGGAAGAAGCGCCGAAGATGAAGTACTTTTGATAGCGCTGTGAACACACGAAGCCCACCTTTTGGTGGGCTTTTTGTTGCCTGCCTGAAAGGTCTTCTTGTCAGTGCAGCCCCCTTCGCTGGCAAGCCAATTCCCACAGGGTTTGGTGTCGAGCACACATTAACTAAACGGACAGGGTCCTTGTGGGAGCAGGCTTGCCCGCGATGAGGGCCGCCCAATCACTATAAAACTCCGATCAAAGTTGCGTTCGATAATCGCCCAAAACCCGCTTTTGAAGATTGAACCATCTAGTACATTCCACGCACCATCCGACCCACAAAACCAATAACACCAGGTTCGATACCATGTCCCCAAGCCCTACCCTCTCCGGCTGACCCGCTCGTTTTTCATGATTTCGACAATTCGTCTGCAACCCTAAGGTTGCGGCCTCACCCCGTTTCATCCCCAAGAATGAGAGAGACCCGAGTCCATGACGCCTTCTCCCGCGCCGTATTTCGTTCCCAGCCTGATCGCCATCGCCCTGGCCTGCGCGGCCCTGCCCGTCAATGCCGAAGAGTCGGGGTTTGTCGAAGGTGCCAAGGTCAACCTGAACCTGCGGAACTTCTACATTGACCGCAACTTCACCAACCCGACCAAGGCCCAGGGCAAGGCTGCAGAGTGGACGCAAAACTTCATCCTCGATGCCAAGTCCGGGTTCACCCAGGGCACCGTCGGGTTCGGTATGGATGTGCTGGGTTTGTATTCGGTAAAGCTCGATGGCGGCAAAGGCACCGGCGGTACGCAACTGCTGCCGCTGGACCATGACGGCCGCCCGGCAGACAATTTCGGCCGAACCAACGTGGCGTTCAAGGCGAAGCTGTCGCAGACCGAAGTGAAGGTGGGGGAATGGATGCCGGTGCTGCCGATCCTGCGTTCGGACGATGGTCGGTCGCTGCCGCAGACTTTTCGCGGTGGCCAGATCACCTCGAAGGAAATTGACGGCCTGACGCTGTACGGCGGGCAGTTCCGCCAGAACAGTCCGCGGGACGACAGCAGCATGGACGACATGTCAATGACCGGCAAAGCGGCGTTCAGTTCCGACCGTTTCAACTTCCAGGGCGGCGAGTACGTGTTCAACGACAAGCGCACCCAGATCGGTCTATGGAATGCTGAGCTCAAGGACATCTACAGCCAGCAGTTCGTCAGCCTGATCCACAGCCAGCCGATGGGCGACTGGACCCTGGGCGCCAACCTGGGTTTCTTCTATGGCAAGGATGACGGCAGCGCACGGGCCGGCGAGCTGGACAATAAAACCCTGTACGGCTTGTTCTCGGCCAAATACGGCGGCAACACTTTCTACGTCGGCCTGCAGAAACTCACCGGCGACAGCGCCTGGATGCGGGTCAACGGTACCAGCGGCGGCACCCTGGCCAACGACAGCTACAACTCCAGCTATGACAATGCCCAGGAGAAATCCTGGCAGGTTCGCCACGACTACAACTTCGTTGCCCTCGGGGTGCCGGGTTTGACCTTGATGAACCGCTACATCAGCGGCGACAACGTGCACACCGGCAGCATCACCGATGGCAAGGAATGGGGACGTGAATCGGAACTGGGCTACACCGTGCAGAGCGGCGCGCTGAAAAACCTGAACCTGAAATGGCGCAACTCGACCATGCGCCGTGACTACAGCAACAACGAGTTCGACGAGAACCGCTTGATCATCAGTTACCCGATCAGCTTGCTGTAACTGTAGGAGCTGGCTTGCCAGCGAAGGCGGCCTCAGTATTGGCGCAATATTCAAGGGCCCCTTCGCCGGCAAGCCGGCTCCTACAGGGATCGTCGGTGCACACAAACTCTGTGTTCATACCCGAATCCTTGTAGGAGCTGGCTTGCCAGCGAAGGCGTCAGTTGCACCAGCGCAAAATCACGGGGTCATTCCCGGGATTCAACACCTAACTCGTCCCACACCGACTCGGCCAAATGGAACGTCGCGTTGGCCGCCGGGATCCCGCAGTAAATCGCGCTCTGCATGATCACTTCCTTGATCTCGCCACGGCTCACGCCGTTGTTGGCAGCAGCGCGCAGGTGCAGTTTCAGTTCTTCGTTGCGGTTCATGCCGATCAGCATGGCGATGGTGATCAGGCTGCGGGTGTGGCGCGCCAAGCCCGGGCGGGTCCAGATGTCGCCCCAGGCATGGCGGGTGATCATCTCCTGGAATTCCGAGTTGAACTCGGTCAGGGCATTCAGGCTGCGGTCGACATGGGCGTCGCCGAGCACTGCGCGGCGGACCTTCATGCCCTCGTCATAACGTTGTTTTTCGTCCACAAAAACCTCCTCAAACAGCCGACAGAAACGCCAGCACGCGTTCGCTGAACGCATCGCCCGCCTGAACGTTGGACAAATGCGCCGCGTAGAACTCGGCGTACTCGGCCCCGCGCACATGCTCCTGGATGAAATGCCCGCCGGCCGGCGGCGTCACCGCATCCTCGGTCCCGGCAATCACCAGCAACGGTGCCTTGATCGTCGGCAGTTGATCGCGAAAATCAGCATCACGCACGGCCGCGCAATTGGCCGCATAACCTTCTGGCGAAGTCGCCGCGAGCATGTCGGTAATCTGCTTGGCCGCCGCCGGGTGGGCTGCGGAAAAGTCCGGGGTGAACCAGCGCGCAATCGACGCATCGCGCAGGGCAACCATGGCCGCCTGACCGTCACGCAGGACCATCTCGATACGCGGGTCCCACACCGATGGATCACCGATTTTCGCCGCGGTGTTGCACACGATCAGCTTGTTCAGGCGATCGCCGGCGTTGATCCCCAGCCACTGCCCGATCAAACCGCCCATGGACAACCCGCAGAAATGCGCACGCTCGATGTGCAAGGCATCGAGCAAGGCGAGTACGTCACGACCCAGTTGCTCGATGCTGTAAGGCCCCGGCGTCACCAGGGACTGGCCATGGCCTCGGGTGTCGAAACGCAGTACGCGAAATTGTTGGCTGAACGCCGGGATCTGCGCGTCCCACATGTGCAGGTCGGTGCCCAGGGAGTTGGACAGCACCAGCACCGGCGCATCGGCCGGGCCATCGAGTTGGTAGTGCAGTTCGCCCTCGGCGAGTTGTACAAAAGCCACAGCAAGTCTCCTTCAGGCAGTCAATGCAGAATGTTCAGCCACCGCCCGCTCGACCCAGGTGTTGGCCTGGCCAAGGTAATGGGCGGGGTCCAGCAGGTGATCGAGTTCAGCCGCCGACAGTTCGGCGGTCACGTGCGGTTCGTCGCCCAGCACTGCACGCAGATGACGCTGTTCGGCCACGGCGCGTTTGCAGCATTGTTCCAGCAGGTGATGTGCCGCCTCGCGGCCCACCCGTTGCGCGAGCACAATGCTCACCGCTTCGGCGAGCACCAGGCCCTGGGTCAGGTCGAGGTTGCGCGTCATGCGTTCGGCGTCCACTTCCAGCCCTTGGGCAATCAGCAGCGCTTGCTGCAGGCTGCCGGACACCAGGCAGCAAATTTCCGGCAGGGTTTCCCACTCGGCATGCCACAGGCCGAGGCTGCGCTCGTGTTCCTGGGGCATGGCGCTGAACAGTGTCGATAGCAGACCCGGTACACGCGTCGCCGCGCCGATCAGCACCGCCGCGCCGACCGGATTGCGCTTGTGCGGCATGGTCGAGGAACCGCCCTTGCCCGGCGCCGACGGTTCGAACACTTCGCCGGATTCGGTCTGCATCAGCAGGCTGATGTCGCGACCGAGCTTGCCAAGGCTGCCGGCGATCAAACCCAGCACCGCGCCAAACTCCACCACGCGATCACGCTGGGTGTGCCAGGGCTGGTCGGGTAACGTCAGTTGCAGTTCTTCGGCCAGCGCCCGGGCAATGGGCATCGCCTGTTCGCCAAGGGCCGCGAGGGTTCCGGACGCGCCGCCAAATTGCAGCACCAGCAGGCGTGGCTTGAGTTCGGCCAGGCGCTGGCGACTGCGCGTCACCGCCCCCAGCCAACCGGCGATTTTCATGCCGAGGGTGACCGGCGTTGCATGCTGCAACCAAGTGCGCCCGGCCAATGGAGTCGCCGCATAGCGTTGGGCCTGGATTGCCAGGGTTTCCCCCAGTTGCGCCAAATCACTTTCGATCAGCGCCAGCGCCTCGCGCAATTGCAGCACCAGGCCGCTGTCCATCACGTCCTGGCTGGTCGCGCCCAAATGCACAAAGCGCTCGGCGTCGGCATCGGTGGCCGCGATCTGTTTGCCCAGTGCCTTGACCAGCGGAATCGCCGAGTTACCCGCCGTGGCAATCGCCTCGCCCAACGCCGCAAAGTCGTAGAGCCCGGCGTGGCAAGCAGCCTCAATCGGCGCGACAGCACTCAATGGAATCAACCCGACCCGCGCTTCGGCCCGGGCCAATGCGGCTTCGAAATCGAGCATGGCCTGGACCCGGCCCTGATCGCAGAACACCTCACGCATATCGCGGGCAGTGAAATAGGCATCGAACAATTGATTGCCCGGTCGCTGGTTCATAAACAGTTCCTGAAAGCGCGGGCCTGTACGGCCCGCGCGGGTAGGTCAAAGGTCGTGATGCAGGTACGCCGCCTGTTTCGGCAGGCGCAAGCTGAACAGGAACGCCACCGCCATCATCACCGTGACATACCAGTAGAAGGAGTTTTCCATGCCGACGGCCTTGAGGCTCAGGGCGACGTATTCCGCCGAACCGCCGAAGATCGCATTCGCCACCGCATACGCCAGACCCACGCCGAGGGCGCGCACTTCCGGCGGGAACATCTCGGCTTTTACCAGGCCGCTGATCGAGGTGTAGAAACTGACGATCGCCAGCGCCAGGGTAATCAGCACGAAGGCCAGGAACGGACTGCTGACGCTCTTCAGGCTGAGCAGGATCGGCACCGTGCACAGCGTGCCAAGGGCGCCGAACCAGAGCATCGAGTTACGCCGACCGATCTTGTCGGCGAGCATGCCGAAAATCGGCTGCATGCACATGTAGAAGAACAGCGCGCCGGTCATGATGTAGCTGGCGGTCTTGGCCGGCATGCCGGCGGTGTTCACCAGGTACTTCTGCATGTAAGTAGTGAACGTGTAGAAAATCAGCGAACCACCGGCGGTGTAGCCCAGCACGGTGATGAACGCGGCTTTATGGTCGCGAAACAATGCGCTGATGCTGCCGGCGTCCTTGTTCTCGCGCATTTCCTTACTGGAGGTTTCTTTCAGCGAACGACGCAGGAACAATGAAATCAGCGCCGCTATCGCACCGACCACAAACGGAATTCGCCAGCCGTAGGCGCGCAGGTCATCTTCGGTCAGGAACTGCTGCAGGATCACCACCAGCGACACCGCCAGCAACTGACCGCCAATCAGCGTCACGTACTGGAACGACGCGAAGAAACCGCGCTGACCCTTGAGCGCTACTTCGCTCATGTAGGTCGCGGTCGTGCCGTACTCACCGCCTACCGACAAGCCTTGCAGCAAACGGGCGAACAGCAGCAGGACCGGTGCCCAGACGCCGATGCTGTTGTAGGTCGGCAGACAAGCGATCAGCAACGAACCGAAGCACATCATCAGAATCGAGATCAGCATCGAGTTCTTGCGTCCGTGCTTGTCCGCGACCCGACCGAAAATCCAGCCACCAATTGGCCGCATCAGGAACCCGGCGGCAAATACGCCTGCGGTGTTGACCAACTGCACCGTGGGGTTATCGGAGGGGAAAAACGCCGGGGCAAAATATATCGCGCAGAAGGCGTAGACATAAAAGTCGAACCACTCGACCAGGTTGCCGGATGAAGCACCGACAATGGCGAAGATCCGCTTGCTGCGCTCCTCACCGGTGTACAGCGGTTGTGTAGCGGTGTTGGTTGTCATTGTTATTCACTCTATAGGGACAGTGAGAGTCTAGACACACTTTGCAACAGCCCCGTTCCGCAGATGGATCAGCAACACACTTCCCTTGTAGGCGCTGGCTTGCCAGCGAAGAACGCAAGAGCGACACGGTTAACCCATCGATACGCGTAATCGTTGACGACTATCGCTGCAATGCGGCGACCCGACAAGCCAGCTCCTACAAGGGTTTCGGTGTTCTCAATAATCGAAGAACACCGTCTCGGCATCGGTGCCCTGCAAAATCACGTTCCACTGATAAACGCCCGACACATCCGGTTTGGCGAGCAGCGTATCGCGACGATCCGCCGGTACACACTCCAGCAACGGATCATTCACATTGGCCACTTCGCCTTCGAAATAAATCCGCGTCAGCAAATGCTTGACCAGGCCACGGGCAAACACCAGCACCACCAGGTGTGGCGCCTGGGTCGTGCCTTTGAGGCCTTCTACCGTGCCCGGCTTGATCGTGGTGAAACGGAAACGCCCTTCGGCATCCACCGGTACCCGGCCAAAGCCTTCGAAATTCGGGTCCAGGGGTTTGTCCTGTTCGTCTTCCGGGTGATCATACTTTCCGGCGGCATTGGCCTGCCAGACTTCCAGCATGGCATCGTTGACGACATCGCCGTTGCCATCGACCACTTGCCCGGTGATCGCTACGCGCTCGCCCAGGGTTTGCTCGACAGTCAGGTTCTCGCGGTTCAGCCAGGTCAAGCCGATGTGGTAATACGGCCCGACGGTGTGGGACGTGGTCGCAGTCAGCGTCATCTTATTTCTCCATCGGCGTGGCGTCGCGGCCGCGCAATACGATGTCCCAGCGATAGCCGAGGGCATAGGAAGGGATGGTTTTTTCCAGATCGAACGTGGCGATCAAGCGTTCCTTGGCGCGGGTGTCGGGCACGCAGTTGTAGATCGGGTCATGCGCCAGCAGCGGGTCGCCCGGGAAATACATCTGCGTGACCAGGCGCGTGAGGATGCTCGGCCCGAACAGCGAGAAATGGATGTGCGCCGGGCGCCACGCATTGTGGTGGTTGCCCCACGGGTAGGCGCCGGGCTTGATGGTCTGGAACTGGTACCAGCCATCGGCGTCGGTCACGGTGCGGCCGGTGCCGCTGAAGTTAGGGTCCAGCGGTGCATCGTGCAGGTCGCGGGCATGGGCGTAGCGACCGGCGGCGTTGGCCTGCCAGATCTCTACCAAAATCCCCGGCACCGGCAGACCGTTTTCATCCAGCACACGGCCGTGAATGATGATCCGCTCGCCCTGTGGCTGCCCTTCGTGCTGGGCGGTCAGGTCGTTGTCCTTCTCGTTGATACGCTCGGCACCGATGGTCGGCCCGGTGATTTCCGACAACGAATGCGGCAAAAACACCAACGGCTTGGACGGCGAGCGCAGGTTGGTCGATTGATAGGTCGGGTGCAGGTAGTCGGGCTGAGTGCCCGTCTGCGGGCGACGGTATCCAGGCTTGTCAGTCATTACACTTTCCTCAGTTCTTATTAGCCGACGGGCGGGTCAGACCCGTTCGATCGCCAATGCCAGACCTTGGCCAACGCCGACGCACATGGTCGCCAGGCCTTTCTTGCCACCGGTCTTTTCCAGCTGATGCAACGCAGTCAACACCAGTCGCGCACCGCTCATGCCCAACGGGTGACCCAAGGCAATCGCGCCACCGTTCGGGTTGACCTGGGCCGCGTCATCGGCGATACCCAGTTCGCGCAGCACCGCCAGGCCCTGGCTGGCGAAGGCTTCGTTGAGTTCGATCACATCGAAATCGCTGACTGCCACACCGAGGCGCTCGATCAGTTTACGCACCGCCGGCACCGGGCCGATGCCCATCACTCGCGGCGCCACGCCGGCGCTGGCCATGCCGAGCACTTTGGCACGGGCGGTCAGGCCGTGTTTCTCCACCGCTTCGGCCGACGCCAGGATCAGCGCCGCTGCGCCGTCGTTCACACCGGAGGCATTGCCGGCCGTGACGGTTTTGTCCGGGCCGTTGACCGGTTTGAGTTTGGTCAGGGCTTGCAGCGTGGTGTCGGCGCGAGGATGCTCGTCCTGGCTGACCACGGTTTCGCCCTTCTTGTGGGCAATGCGCACTTCGACGATTTCTTCAGCGAAAAACCCGGCGGCTTGCGCGGCAGCGGTGCGTTGCTGGCTGCGCAGGGCGAAGGCGTCCTGATCGGCGCGGGAGACCTTGTAGTCGTCGGCCACGTTATCGGCAGTCTGCGGCATTGCATCCACGCCGTACTGGGCTTTCATCAACGGGTTGATGAAGCGCCAGCCGATGGTGGTGTCTTCGAGTTTCAGGTTGCGCGAAAACGCCGCATCAGCTTTGCCCATCACGAACGGCGCGCGGGACATTGACTCGACGCCACCGGCAATCGCCAGCTCCATCTCGCCACTGGCGATGGCGCGGAATGCGGTGCCGATGGCATCCATGCCCGAGGCGCAGAGACGGTTGAGGGTCACGCCGGGAATGGTTTCCGGCAAACCAGCCAGCAGCAGTGCCATGCGCGCCACGTTGCGGTTGTCTTCACCGGCCTGGTTGGCGCAGCCGAGGAATACCTCGTCCACTGCGTTCCAGTTCACCGACGGGTTGCGTTCCATCAGGGCCTTGATCGGCACCGCGGCCAAGTCGTCGGCACGCACCGTCGACAGGCCACCGCCAAAACGGCCGATGGGGGTACGAATCGCGTCGCAGATATAAACGTCACGCATCACGCTTCTCCGGGGGCTTGGCCATGGGCGGCGGCCGTGCGGGCTTCGAGGTCACGCAGCGCGGTCAGCTCGACATCGGTAGGCTCGGCGGTGGTGGCCACGCTGTCGGCAAAACGAATCGGCCAACCGGTGGCGGCAATCACTTGCTCGCGGGTTACGCCCGGGTGCAGTGCAGTGACCACGAACTCGTGGGTGCCAGCTTCTGGCTCCATGGTGCACAGGTCAGTGATGATTCCGACCGGACCGGCGCCCGGCAGGCCCAGGCGTTTGCGGGAATCGCCGCCCTCGCCGTGGCCGACCGAGGTAATGAAGTCGAGTTTGTCGACGAAGGAGCGCGCCGACTGCTTGAGAATAATCAGTACGCTCTTGGCCGAACCGGCGATTTCCGGCGCGCCGCCAGCACCCGGCAGGCGGACCTTTGGCGAGAAGTAGTCACCGACCACGGTGGTGTTGATGTTGCCGAAACGGTCGACTTGCGCCGCACCGAGGAAACCGACGTCGATGCGACCACCCTGCAGCCAGTAGCGAAAAATCTCACCGGTCGGGACCACGGTGTCGGCGGTTTCCGCCAGTTCACCGTCACCAATCGACAATGGCAACACGCTTGGCTTGGCACCGATCGGACCCGATTCGTAGATCAGCACCACATCCGGCGAGGATGTCAGGCGCGCCAGGTTGGCGGCTTTCGAGGGCAGGCCGATACCGACGAAGCACACCGAACCGTTCTTCAGGCGGCGAGCGGCGGCGACGGTCATCATTTCATTGGTGGTGTAAGTCATTACTTCGCCTCCGAAGCGGCGGCCAGTTTGGCCTGGAACTCGCTGAAGTCAGCGCTGCCGTGGATGTATTCGTTGATCCACGCGGTGAAGGTGTCGCGGTCGCGAGCGATCGGGTCCCAAGCCTGGTAAAAGCGGTTGTCGCGTTCGTTGTAGCCGTGGGCGTAGGACGGATGCGCACCGCCAGGCACGTGGCAAACCGCGCTCAAGGCCCAGGTCGGCAATACGCAGGCGTTCATCGGGGCCTTGAGGTCGTCGACGATCTCTTCAACGGTGACGATGCAGCGCTTGGCAGCCAGTGCGGCTTCTTTCTGTACGCCGAGAATGCCCCACAGCAGCACGTTGCCCTCGCGGTCGGCTTTCTGTGCGTGAATCACGGTGACGTCCGGGCGTACCGATGGCACGGCGGCCAACACTTCGCCGGTGAACGGGCAGGTCACGGATTTGATCAGCGGATTGACCTTCGGCAGGTCGGAACCGGCGTAGGCACGCAGTACGGCGAATGGCAGGCCGGACGCGCCGGCGACGTAGGCGTTGGCCAGGTCGGCGTGGCTGTGTTCTTCGATTTCCAGCGGGTGCGGCCACTGTTTCTCAACGGCGTCACGCAGGCGATGCAGGGAGCCGACACCCGGGTTGCCGCCCCAGGAGAAAATCAGCTTGCGGGCACAACCGGCACCGATCAACTGGTCGTAGATCAGGTCAGGGGTCATCCGTACCAGGGTCAGGTCTTTCTTGCCCTGACGAATGATTTCATGACCCGCCGCCGTTGGGATCAGGTGGGTGAAGCCTTCGAGCGCGACCGTATCGCCGTCGTTTACGAATTGCTTCACCGCGTCGTGCAGCGAAAGAATTTCAGCCATTGGGGCAGGCTCCCGTTTGTTATTAACCGACCGTGGAAGAAGGCGCCGATGCGCAGCGCCGCAATGCCTGAAGGTTAAGCCCGTGCAAAACGCCAAACAATCCGATAATCGACTAAGCGTTCGATAATCGAACATATTGTTGCTTGGCTAACAATCCCGGAAGCTTCGCAAGCAAGCCCGCTCCTACAGAGTCATACGCTGCCCTTGTAGGAGCTGGCTTGCCAGCGAAGAAGCCATCAACCCCACAAAAGTATCCAGCTCAGCCCGTCAGGTCGCATCCGCATGACTCACCATGCCTTTGATCACAACGGCCGTAGTCGCCAACGCCGCCGGAATCACCAACGCCGTCAGCACCTGCTCGAAGTTCCAGCCCAGCCCCAGCAACGTCGCGCCCATCCACGCCCCGAGAATCGCGCCGAAGCGGCCGATACCGAGCATCCACGACACCCCGGTGGCGCGCCCCTGGGTCGGATAGAATCGCGCCGCCAGCGACGGCATCGCCGATTGCGCACCGTTGACACACATCCCTGCCACCAGCACCAGCGTCGCCAACAGGGTGATGTTGCCCAGGCTCTGCCCCACTGCGTAGGCAAACACCCCGGCCAGCAAATAGAACGTGCCGATGACCTTGTGCGGATTGAAACGGTCCATCGCCCAGCCCACACCGACCGCGCTCAGCACGCCACCGAACTGGAACAACGCGCCGATAAACGCGGCTTGCTCCATGCTCGCGCCACTGTCGCGCATCAGCGTTGGCAACCAACTGGTCAACAAGTAAACGATCACCAGGCCCATGAAGTAGGTCAGCCACAACAACAAGGTGCCTACGCTGTAGGTGCCAGAGAAAATGACCGCGAACACATTGCGCGCCTTCACGGTTTTCTGTTCCGGCACGCTGAAACTGGAGGCCTGGGCCACCACCGTCGGGTCAATCGGCGCCAACGCCTTGCGCACTTTGTCGGTACCGCGGTTGCGCACCACCAGGTAGCGCGCCGACTCCGGCAACCAAAGCAGCAAAACGACGCCGAGGATCAGCGGCAGAACCCCGCCGATCAGCAGCAGGCTGTGCCAGCCAAACGCCGGTATCAGCTTGGCCGAGATAAATCCGCCGCCCGCCATGCCCAGGTTGAAACCGCAGAACATGCTGGTCACCAGCAGGGATTTTTTGCGCTCCGGGGTGTACTCCGACAGCAGAGTCGTGGCGTTCGGCATGCCGGCACCCAGGCCCAGCCCGGTCAGAAAGCGCAACACCAGCAACTGCTCGACGTTGCTGCTGTAGGCCGACGCCAGGCTGAAGGCACCGAACAACAGCACCGCACCGACCAGCACGACTTTGCGCCCGAAACGATCCGCCAATGGGCCGGAACCCAATGCACCGAAGACCATGCCGATCAGCGCCGCACTCATGACCGGGCCGAGGCTGGCGCGGTCGATCCCCCAATCCTGGGACAGCGCCGGCGCGATGAAGCCCATGGCCGCGGTATCGAGGCCATCGAGGAAGACAATCAGGAAACACAGGATCACCACCCGCCATTGGTAGCGCGAAATGGGTTGGGCATTGATGAAGGACTGCACGTCAAGGCACTGACCGACAGCAGACTGGGGCTGGTTCATTATTTTTATTCCATGGATCACAGTCGAAAAATTGTCAGCAGGGCTGACGCAGTCGCGACAGTAAAGATCCATGGGAAACAGCGTCAATTCACTCGGCGCGACTCTGTGCGATTATCGAACAGCTTAGGAGAACAACTGGGTACTGAGGTCGCGGCTGGCACTGAGCAGGCCTGGCAGAAACCGCTGCTCCAGTTCGCTGCGGCTGACACGCCCGGCGTGAGTGCTGACGTTGAGGGCCGCCACTACCTGGCCCGAGGCGTCATACACCGGCACGGCAATCGAACGCAGGCCTTGCTCCAATTCCTGATCGACGATGCACCAGCCCTGCTGTCGCACCTCTTGCAGGCATTCGAGCAACGCCTCGGGGGTATGAATCGTGCGGCTGGTCTTGGCCTGCAACTCGGCATGATCGAGGTATTCGCCCAGCGACGTGTCATCCAGCGCGGCCAACAGGATCCGCCCCATCGACGTGCAATAGGCCGGCAAGCGCCCGCCCACCGACAGGTCCACGGAAATCAGGCGCTGGGTGGTTGC
The DNA here is from genome assembly GCF_049132105.1 of Pseudomonas sp. NFX15. Lineage (NCBI taxonomy): Bacteria > Pseudomonadati > Pseudomonadota > Gammaproteobacteria > Pseudomonadales > Pseudomonadaceae > Pseudomonas > Pseudomonas sp. NFX15. The sequence goes on along the minus strand of NZ_JAFMPV010000026.1, from coordinate 28,299 downwards.
CGAGCGGGCGATGTACAAAATGTCGTCACCCTCCAGCGTGGCCATGTTGCAGGCCTCGTGCAATTGCTCGCTCATGCGGTCCAGGTAAGGCTGGGCGGACACCGCCAGCGGTGTGGAGGACACATAGGCATGACCCAGGGTCAGCACTTTGGGCAGCAGCGAGTAGGTACGCCCGTCGGTGGTGGCGTAGCCAAGCTTGATCAGGGTGTGCAGGCAGCGGCGCACGGCGGCGCGAGGGATTTCCGTGCGATGGCTGATCTGGGCGATGGTCAGGTGCCGCTTGCGTTCCTGAAAGGCCTGCACCACGGCCAGGCCGCGCGCCAGGGAGGTCATGAAATCCGGGTCACCGGTCATCGCCTGGATCCGTTTGGCCGGTGAAGCCACGATGGGTGGAGCCACTGAAGCGAAGGCGTTGCGCATTTGATCGTTCATACAAGGTCCTTTTTCCCATTCGGATCAGCAGCTATTACAAAGGGCTGGCGGCTGGCACTCAAGCCCGGCCGAGCGACTTCGGGCGATTATCGAACGATCGACCGATAATCGCAATCTGCCGCGCAAGCCGTCAGATCCGTCGCTTTCCCGGTTATTCAGCGACGGCGGGCTTGTTTGCATCGACTTGAGACAGGTCTTAAGGGCGCCATGTAGTTAGCGTAACTTGTTCGACTTAATGACGTCAGAAAGGCATCGCCCTAGTTAAGGCAAAGTTTGTGGCAAAAAAAAAGTCACATACCTAGATTTACTTTTAACTCTTCGGAGATAGTGTTCTTCAAATCGGCCGCTATAATACGATTCAGTAGCGCTTCGGAGTTTTTACTTGCCGACCCCCGTTACCCGGCAACACGATGTTCAATCGCCGTTGCCCCTGGTCAGCGCCAGACCCGCATTGCACAGCAATGCCCGGACGCTTGCCGAAACAGGAAACTGAAGCTACGTCAGCAATTTATCTCTGGTGCCGTGGCCGCCTGCGACATGGAACTGTTGATCACACTGTTGCCAGAACGATGCCCTTGTCGGGCATTGCCCTTCGACGAGCGTGATCAATCGATTTGATGCAGCGCGTTTTCACCAGAATTTATCTCAACTCAAACAGGTAGCACTGTGACGAAAGACGAACTGCGCGCAGAACTAGAGCGCCAGGAACAACGTTACAAGGACGTTTACGGCGGGGAAGTCACCACTTACGCCGCCCAAGCCGAACCGGAACGCAAACCCTGGCGTAAACGCGCCACCGTTCAGGACCAGGTTTTCCAGCAAGAACTTCAGAAAATGGAAAAGGAACTCAAAGCCGAAGAGCCTTGACCGCTTCGGCCTGACCCTTACAAGGACTGGTCTCTGCACCCGCTAAAAGCGGGCTGTACCGAGGTTGCCTTGCGCGCCCGCTACAAGCGGGCAGCGGCCCATGCCGTCCTATACCGTCGTCGAATCCGGCACATTTCTGATATCTGACCCATTTCTCAGATTTTTCACACAAGCATTCAAACCCCTATTACCGGGTGATGACGGTTTTTTGAATCTTGGTTTTTTAAATAAAATCAATGAGTTAAAAAACACAGCAAAACCCTTGGGTTTACGCCGTCGAGGCAAAAAATTTCGTTGAAGAATGTTACCGATGAGCAGCTAGTGCATTGATTGGCAGTCTTTTCTGGCATAATCGCGCCCCCTTATGACCGGGTCAGAAAACCTTCATGATCGATTTATTCAGCGGACTGGATGCTTGGGTGCTTGTGAGCCTCTTCCTCGCCCTGGCCTTTGTCCTCGCCTTCGAGTTCATCAACGGCTTTCATGACACCGCTAATGCGGTGGCCACTGTTATCTACACCAAAGCCATGCCGCCTCACCTGGCGGTGTTCTTTTCCGGGGTGTTCAACTTCCTCGGCGTGCTGCTGGGCGGCGTCGGCGTGGCTTATGCCATCGTCCACCTGCTGCCGGTGGAACTGCTGATCAATGTGAACACCGGACATGGCCTGGCCATGGTGTTCTCGTTGCTCGCCGCCGCCATCGCTTGGAACCTGGGTACCTGGTACTTCGGTATTCCGGCATCCAGCTCCCACACGTTGATCGGTTCGATCCTTGGTGTTGGCCTGGCCAACGCCCTGATCAACGACATTCCATTGGCTGACGGGGTGAATTGGCAGAAAGCGATCGATATCGGCGCCTCGCTGGTATTCTCGCCAATGGCCGGCTTCCTGATCGCTGCATTGATCCTGATCGGTCTTAAATGGTGGCGTCCACTGTCGAAGATGCACAAGACGCCGGAACAGCGCCGCAAGCTTGACGACAAGAAGCACCCGCCGTTCTGGAATCGCCTGGTCCTGGTGATCTCGGCCATGGCCGTGAGCTTCGTGCACGGTTCCAACGATGGCCAGAAAGGTATCGGCCTGATCATGCTGGTCCTGATCGGTATCGTGCCGGCGCAGTTCGTTCTCGACCTGAACAGCACGACCTACCAGATCGAGCGTACCCGCGACGCCACCCTGCACCTGAGCCAGTTTTATCAGCGCAACACTGACAACCTGGGCGAGTTCCTGGCCCTGGGCAAGAGCGTTGAAGGCGATCTGCCGGAGAAATTCCGTTGCAACCCGCAACAGACCGAACCGACCATTGCTGCACTGCTGCGTACCCTCAAGGGTGTCGCCGACTACCACTCGCTGCCGGCCGAAAGCCGCATAGAGATCCGTCGCTACCTGCTCTGCCTGGACGACACGGCGAAGAAAGTCAGCAAGCTGCCAAGCCTCGGCGCCCGTGAAAAGGCTGACCTGGACAAGCTACGCAAAGACCTGACCACCACCACCGAATACGCACCGTTCTGGGTCATCCTGGCCGTGGCACTGGCCTTGGGCCTAGGCACCATGGTCGGTTGGAAACGCGTGGTACTGACCATTGGCGAGAAGATCGGCAAGCAAGGCATGACCTACTCCCAGGGCATGTCGGCGCAGATCACCACCGCCAGTTTGATCGGCCTGGCGAACATCTTCAGCCTGCCGGTTTCCACCACCCATGTACTGTCCTCGGGCGTGGCGGGCACCATGGTCGCCAACAAAAGCGGCCTGCAGGGCGGCACTGTCAAAACCATCCTGCTGGCCTGGGTATTGACGCTGCCAGCCACCGTGGCGCTGTCGGCCGGGCTGTTCTGGCTGGCCTCGAAGGCACTTGGCAGCTAATTAAAAGCCAAACAAAAAAGGCGCGCTCCGTGAGGAACGCGCCTTTTTTATTATCCAATTCTTCGCCACACCACAAATCCTGTAGGAGCTGGCTTGCCAGCGAAGAGGCCGGCACATCCAACATTAATGTGGGCTGATAGATCATTTTCGCTGGCAAGCCAGCGCCGACATTGACCGTGTGCAATGCTCGAATAACAGGCAAAAAAAAGGCAACCGAAGTTGCCCAAAATGCCTTGCGTGCTCATTGCATCCAGAAAGAGCGGCGGTTTTATTTCCGCTTGTGCGAATCCTTCCAGATAAAAAGTCCGAACCCTGCGAAAAATACAAACATGAGGCTGACAGTCAGCACTCCGGCGAACACCACGTTGTCGAAAAACATGACGCGTCTCCTGAAATTGCCCTGTTGCGATGGGGCTAAGTTAACCAAACGGGCAGGAGAAAATATTGACCGGGGTCAATGTCGCCCGAGATTGGGCAAAAGGAAGGGAAAAGTTTGACCCGCATCGATGAATGCGGGGGAAGGCTCAGCGTTTTTTCGGTTTGTTCTTCGGCTTCTTCTTGGCCTTGCCCAGCGGCATGGCTTGCTCGAAGGCCTGGCGAACTTCATTGAGCCGTTTGTCATTGAGGTCATGAACACGCTTGGCGCGTTCGGCGTTAAGGTCGATCAGCTTGTCGTCTTGGCTCATGGCGGTCAGTGCATCGCTTGAAATGAGTGTCAGCCGCCGTAACGTTCGGCGTTCCCTGCGCCAATAATGCGGCCAGACGGCCGCGCTGACCAGCCTGCTCAAATCTCGATATCGACCCACAGCCCCTGTCGCGGCTGATCTTCCATCAGCGGCGCCACAGGCACGGTGTTGTCGGCATTGAGTTCATCGCCGGGAATCGCAAGGTGCGCCTCGGGATCATTGTCGGCTTCGTGGCGACGTCGTTCCTGTTCCTGCCGGCGGCGTTGTTCCTCGCGCAGCACCAGGCCATCCTCCTCGGGATTGCGCTGTTGCAGGTCGATGGTGCTTTCACTGGCGCTTTCCTGCACCGGCACCACCGGCGGGATGTCCGGGCGCTGGCGGATCGGGTCAGTCTGTGAGGTGATCGGTACGGCGCTCAAGGGGAGCATCGGTATCAGCATGGTAGCGGGTCTCCTGTCAGCAGGCTGTCGGCTGCGCGGATGGCGACTTGAGCCATCGGTCGCAAACTGTGACTCAATTGGCACTCAAAGGTGCACTTCAAGGCGATCCCTGCACAGGTGGGCTAACGTAAGGCTGTGAGTTTTTCTGAGAGTCCTTTGGCCCTGAAGCCCTCATTCCGTTAAGATAGCCCGCTTTTTCAAGGTGGGAGTCAGGCAGCATGGCGCAGCAGTATCAACCGGGGCAACGCTGGATCAGTGACAGCGAAGCCGAGCTGGGTTTAGGCACCGTTCTGGCACAGGACGGCCGCTTGTTGACCGTGCTCTACCCGGCCACTGGCGACACCCGCCAGTACGCGCTACGGAATGCGCCCCTCACCCGTGTGAGGTTTTCGCCCGGTGACTCCATCACGCACTTCGAAGGCTGGAAACTGACCGTGCGCGAAGTCGACGACGTCGATGGCCTGCTGGTCTACCACGGCCTCAACGCGCAAAACGAAGTGGTCACCCTGCCGGAAACCCAGCTGTCGAACTTCATCCAGTTCCGTTTGGCCAGCGACCGTCTGTTCGCCGGCCAGATCGACCCGCTGGCCTGGTTCTCCCTGCGTTACCACACCCTGGAACACACCAGCCGCCAGTTGCAGTCGGCGCTGTGGGGCCTGGGTGGCGTGCGTGCGCAACCGATCGCGCACCAGTTGCACATTGCCCGTGAAGTCGCCGATCGTATCGCGCCGCGGGTTTTGCTGGCCGACGAAGTGGGCCTGGGCAAAACCATCGAAGCCGGTTTGGTGATCCATCGCCAACTGCTGTCCGGGCGCGCCAACCGCGTGTTGATCCTGGTGCCGGAAAACCTCCAGCACCAGTGGCTGGTGGAGATGCGCCGCCGTTTCAACTTGCAAGTCGCGCTGTTCGACGAAGAACGTTTCATCGAAAGCGATGCCAGCAACCCGTTCGAAGACACCCAACTGGCACTGGTTGCGCTGGAGTGGCTGGTGGACGACGAGAAGGCCCAGGACGCGTTGTTCGCGGCCGGTTGGGACTTGCTGGTGGTCGACGAGGCTCACCACCTGGTATGGCACGAAGATCAGGTCAGCCCTGAGTATTCCCTGGTCGAGCAACTCGCCGAAACCATTCCGGGCGTACTGCTGTTGACCGCGACCCCGGAACAACTGGGCCAGGACAGCCACTTTGCTCGTCTGCGCCTGCTCGACCCGAACCGTTTCCACGACCTGCAAGCCTTCCGCGCCGAGAGCGAGAACTATCGCCCGGTGGCCGAAGCCGTCCAGGAACTGCTGGACCAAGGGCGCCTGTCGCCGCAAGCCCACAAGACCATCCACGGCTTCCTCGGTAACGAAGGCGAAGCCCTGCTGGCCGCCGTCAACGATGGCGACACCGAAGCCAGCGCCCGTCTCGTGCGCGAACTGCTCGACCGCCACGGCACCGGCCGCGTGCTGTTCCGTAACACCCGCGCCGCCGTGCAGGGTTTCCCGGAGCGCAAGCTGCACCCGTACCCACTGCCGTGCCCGGACGAATACCTCGAACTGCCATTGGGCGATCACGCCGAGCTGTACCCGGAAGTCAGCTTCCAGGCCCAACCGGACGCCAGCGAAGAAGAACGCTGGTGGAAGTTCGACCCGCGCGTCGAATGGCTGATCGACCAGCTGAAGATGCTCAAGCGCACCAAAGTACTGGTGATCTGTGCCCACGCCGAAACCGCCATGGACCTGGAAGACGCCCTGCGCGTGCGTTCCGGCATTCCGGCCACGGTGTTCCATGAGGGCATGAACATCCTCGAGCGTGACCGCGCCGCCGCCTACTTCGCCGACGAAGAGTTTGGCGCGCAGGTGCTGATCTGCTCGGAAATCGGCAGTGAAGGCCGCAACTTCCAGTTCTCCCATCACCTGGTGCTGTTCGACCTGCCGGCGCACCCCGACCTGCTGGAACAACGTATCGGTCGTCTCGACCGGATCGGCCAGAAGCACATCATCGAACTGCACGTGCCGTACCTGGAAACCAGCCCGCAAGAGCGCCTGTTCCAGTGGTACCACGAAGCGCTGAACGCCTTCCTCAACACCTGCCCGACCGGCAACGCCTTGCAGCACCAGTTCGGTCCGCGCCTGCTGCCGCTGCTCGAAGAAGCCGACGATGGCGAGTGGCAGGCACTGATCGACGAAGCGCGCACCGAGCGCGAGCGCCTGGAAGCCGAACTGCACACCGGCCGTGACCGCTTGCTGGAGCTGAATTCCGGTGGTGCGGGCGAAGGCGATGCGCTGGTCGAGGACATTCTTGAGCAAGACGATCAGTTCGCCCTGCCGATCTACATGGAAACCCTGTTCGACGCCTTCGGCATCGACAGCGAAGACCATTCGGAAAACGCGCTGATTCTCAAGCCGAGCGAAAAAATGCTCGACGCCAGTTTCCCGCTGGGCGACGACGAAGGCGTGACCATCACCTACGACCGCAACCAGGCGCTGTCTCGCGAAGACATGCAATTCATTACCTGGGAGCACCCGATGGTGCAGGGCGGCATGGACCTGGTGCTGTCCGGCTCCATGGGCAACACCGCCGTGGCGCTGATCAAGAACAAGGCGCTGAAACCGGGCACCGTATTGCTGGAGCTACTGTATGTCAGTGAAGTGGTTGCCCCGCGCTCGCTGCAACTGGGCCGTTACTTGCCGCCGGCTGCCCTGCGCTGCCTGCTCGACACCAACGGCAACGACCTGTCGGCCCGTGTCGCGTTCGAAACCTTGAACGACCAGCTCGAAAGCGTGCCGCGTGCCAGCGCGAACAAGTTCATCCAGGCCCAACGTGACCAGTTGACGCCACGGATCAACGCCGGTGAAGCGAAGATCCTGCCGCGCCACACCGAGCGTGTCGCCGAGGCGCAGCGTCGCCTGGCCGCCGATACCGACGAAGAATTGGCACGCCTGAGCGCGTTGCAAGCGGTCAACCCGACCGTACGCGACAGCGAACTGGTGGCCCTGCGCAAACAACGCGAACAAGGCCTGGCCATGCTCGACAAGGCTGCGCTGCGACTGGAAGCGATTCGGGTGTTGGTGGCGGGTTGATCCCCTCTGCCTCCCGGTAAAAACAAAAGGCCCGCCGTGATGCGGGCCTTTTTTGTTGATCTGGTTTTTGCAGTGATGCCCATGGCCTCTTCGCGAGCAGGCTCGCTCCTACAATGGATCTTGGGTAACACGAGATCCCTTGTAGGAGCGAGCCTGCTCGCGAAGGCAATTATGCAGTCGCCACAGAAGCCTCCTGCTCAACCACCGCCGACAACCCATCCTTCATCCGCTTGGCATCGCGCACAAAACTGCGCGACGCCAAAAACAAAAACACTACGGTAAACAACAGCGCCACCGGAATCAGGTACATCGCATCGTGCAGGCCGACCGCTTTAAACGCCTCAGTCATCTGCTCGGTGCCCGCGGCGAGCATCGCCGTGTGGGCAAAGTGATCGGACAAGGCCCCGACCACCACTGGCCCCAGGCCGCCACCCAACAGGTATAGCCCGGCAAAAAACAGCGCCATGGCCGTTGCGCGCAGGCGCGGCTCGACCACGTCCTGCATGGCCGTGTATACGCAGGTGTAGAAGTTGTAGGCAAACAGCCAGCCGACGCTGAACACGGCGACAAACACACCCATCTCGATACGCCCGGAATGCAGGGCCCACGCGGTGCACACCGTTGATATCACCAGGCTGAAAGCCGCGAACAGCAGTCGCCCATTGGCGACCCGTTGGTGAATCTTGTCGGCAATCCAGCCACCGAGCGTCAGGCCTACCAACCCGGTAATACCAACAATTACCCCGGTAGCCACGGCCGCTTCCTGCAATGGCATCAGGAAATACCGTTGCAGCATCGGCACCATGAATGAGTTACAGGCATAGGTGGCGAAGTTGAAACACAGGCCGGCCATCACCATCCAGAGAAAGGTCGGTACGGCCAGCACCCGACGAATAGGCCGATCGATCTTTTCCTGCGACACCTGGACGCTCTCGGCGGCCCCGCGCTTGGGCTCCTTGATGAAAAACATGAAGATCGCGAGGATCAGCCCCGGCACCGCCGCGATGAAGAACGGTGCGCGCCAGCTATCGAATGCCTTGACCATCGCCCCGATGGTGAAGAACGCCAGCAACAGCCCCAACGGCAGGCCGAGCATGAAGATGCCCATGGCCCGCGCCCGACGGTGGGCTGGAAACAGGTCGCCGATCAGCGAGTTGGCCGCCGGCGCATAACTGGCTTCGCCGATGCCGATGCCCATGCGCACTAGCAGGAAACTCCAGAAACTGCCGACCATGCCATTGACGGCGGTCAGACCGCTCCACACTGCCAGCCCCCAGCCCATCAGTTTGCTGCGCGAGCCGGTATCGGCCATGCGCCCCAATGGCAGACCGGCAATGGCATAGACGAGGGTAAACGCGGTGCCGATGATGCCCAACTGGAAGTCACTGAGATGCCATTCCATGCGAATGGGCTCGATGATGATCGCCGGGATGGTCCGGTCGAAAAAGTTGAACAGGTTGGCCAGGAACAACAGGAACAGAATGCGCCAGGCATTGGCCGCTTGGGTCGAGTTCTGCATGGGTCCGTCTCTTTTATTGTTGTCGGAGCGTCACTGCTCCCGGACTATGCAATCTAGACAGGCCTGCGCCAACTGTCTGTCATTATTCGCCCGGCTGATACCTGACCATGACGCACGACCTGTAGGAGCGAGCCTGCTCGCGAAGTGGTGTGTCATTGGGCAATGAGGGTGATTGATACGGCGCTTTCGCGAGCAGGCTTGCTCCTACAGGGGGACGGGGACTGCGGCAGTCCGTCCGGTGGTTGAAAAATACCGCTCGCCCCCCCTTCCCAAGCCGTTGCCGAAGCCTAGAATAGCGCCCTCGTTTCCCCCTGCGTCTCCACTCCTCCATACGATAATCGCCCATGTCCGAAGTCAGTCCCTGTCTGAATTGCGGTGCCTGCTGTTCTCATTTTCGCGTGTCATTTTTCTGGGGTGAATGCGCCTCGTCCGGGGGGACGGTACCCGATGAGCTGGTCGAACAGATCAGCCCCAGCCGGGTCGCGATGCTCGGCACCGGCTGCAAACCCGTGCGCTGCGCCAGCCTGGTGGGCGACGTGGGCAGCGCAGTGCAGTGCTCGATCTACGAAAAACGCTCCAGCACTTGCCGCGAGTTCGAAGCTTCATGGGTCGACGGCCTGGCCAACCCCGATTGCGATGCAGCCCGTGCCGCTTTCGGCCTGCCCCCCCTGGAACCAGCGTTCGAGCTGCCTCAGAGGCAAATCGCCTAAGCATTAGCACTAATCGCTATTAGCCTAATGTCGAAATCATTGGCACCAATATGCCACTACCGCTTGCACTCCACCCACGCCCTCTATACTCCAAGGCGTTCGTTGGCGCTCCTTGCGCCGGCCTGAGGGATAACGATGGGGCATGCTATGGAGTGGCTTGGTTTGCATTTCATTACCGAGCTACCAGAGAGTGGGCAGGTCATACTCAATTGCACCCATGACCCGTTTCTGGTGCTGCTGGCGTATCTGGTCGCCTGTGTCGGCTGCTTCGCGACACTGGACATGGCCGAACGGGTTGCTCACGCCGAAAGGTCGGCTTCCCAGACGCGCTGGCGCTGGGTGGGCGCCGGATGCCTGGCGGGCGGGATCTGGGCCATGCACTTCGTCGGCATGCTGGCCTTCCAGGCGCCAGTCGATCTTCACTACCAACTCCCTGTCACGCTGCTCTCGCTATCCATCGCGTTGCTGGCAGCCTGGCTGGCGATGCACACCCTCAGTCTCCCGCACCTGAATGTTCAAAGGTGCCTCATGGCCTCTGTCGGGATCGGCCTGGGCATCGCGACCATGCATTACGTGGGCATGGCGGCAATGCATTCCAATGCCAGCATCTACTACCACCCGGGCCTGTTTGCCCTGTCCATCGCCATCGCCATTGGCGCTGCACTGGCAGCCTTGCTGCTGGCCTGGTACTTGCGCAACGGCGCCGGGATGCTGCATCAACTGTTCAAATACTGCGCCAGCCTGATGCTCGGGGCGGGCATCCTCAGCATGCACTTCACCGCCATGGCCGCCTTCAACCTGGTGCTGCCCGGCGGCACCCTGCCCGCGCAACCCGCTGAACACAGTCACCTGCAACTGGCCCTGACCGTGACGGTGATGACCCTGCTGATCATCGGCAGCAGCATCAGCGCGGCACTGGCGGACAAGAAGCTGCAACACAAGGACCACGACCTGCAGCGGGTCAATTCGCTGCTCAGCCAACTGGACCAGGCGCGCATGTCGCTGCAACAGGTGGCGCATTACGACGCCCTCACCAACCTGCTCAACCGGCGCGGGTTCAACCAGATTTTCGCCGAAAAACTGATCGAGAAATCCAATGAAGGCGGGATGCTGGCCGTCCTGTTCCTCGACATCGATCATTTCAAGCGGATCAACGACAGCCTCGGTCACGACGCCGGCGACGAACTGCTCAAGGTGCTCGCCGGGCATATCAAGAGTTCGATCCGCAGCCACGAAGATGTAGTGGCCCGCTTCGGCGGCGACGAGTTCTGCCTGCTCATCGACCTGCACGACCGTGACGAAGCGCGGCAGATGGCCCAGCGCATCATGCAGAAAATGAAGGAACCCATCGAGCTGGCCGGCCGGCGCATGGTCATGACCACCAGCATTGGCATCAGCCTGTTTCCCGAAGACGGCAAGACCTGTGAGGAACTGCTGAAGAACGCCGACCTGGCGCTTTATCAGTCCAAGGGCAGCGGCCGCAACGGCCTGAATTTTTTCAGCGCCAACCTGAAGACCCGCGCCACCCTCGAGCTGCAGTTGGAAGAAGAACTGCGCCACGCCCTGCGTGAAGACACCGGCCTGATGCTCTATTACCAACCGATCTATGACCTCAAGACCGGTCAGGTCAGCAAACTCGAAGCCTTGATTCGCTGGCAGCACCCGGTCCACGGTTTCTTGGTGCCGGATCGCTTTATCGCCATCGCCGAAGCCAACGGCTTGATCGCCGAGCTGGATAACTGGGTATTGCGCAAGGCCTGCGAGGATCTGGCCGAGCTGTCGCGCCAGGGCTGTGAAGACCTCAAGATCGCGGTGAACTGCTCGCCACTGAACCTGGCGCGAGAGGAACTGGCCGACGAGATCGAATTCGCATTGCGCGCCGCCGGCGTGGCGCCGCACCGACTGGAACTGGAGGTCACCGAAAATGCCTTGATGGGCAATATCGCCAACACGCTGATATTGCTGCGCCAGATACGCGCCCTCGGCGTGTCGCTGTCGATCGATGACTTCGGCACCGGCTATTCATCGCTGGCCTACCTCAAGCGCCTGCCGCTCAATACGCTGAAAATCGACCGTTCGTTCATTCAGGACATTCCAAAGGCCACCCAGGACATGGAAATTGTCCAGGCGATTATCGTCATGGCCCATACCCTGCACCTGCAAGTGGTCACCGAAGGCGTCGAAACCTTCGAGCAATACCAGTTCCTGGAAAACCACGGCTGTGACTTCGTCCAGGGCTACCTGCTGAGCCGGCCGGTGCCGCTGGCCGATCTGCATCCGGTGCTGAACGAAATCAACCAGCGCAAGCATGCCTACACCGTCACGACGTTGAGTCTGGCTCACGGTACAACTGCACTAATGTAGACGGGTCTTTTTCGAGGAAGCCCTGGCTGCCATGCAGGCGCATCAATTGCGCCGCCAGGCCGCTGATGGGTGTCGCCGAACCCTGCTCACGGGAAAATTTCACCGCAGTGTCCAGATCCTTGAGCAAGGTGCGCACGTGCCACTTGACCGGCTCGAAGCGGTTTTCGGCCATTTGCGGGGCGAGGATCTGCAACGGTTTCGAATCGGCAAAACCTCCGGCCAGCGCCTCGGCGATCAGGCTGGCATCCACCCCGGAACGCTCCGCCAGCGCCACCACTTCGGCAATCACCAGGGCATTGCAGGCGACGATCATCTGATTGCACGCCTTGGTCACCTGCCCGGCACCGACACCGCCCATGTGCGTCACCCGCTGCCCAAGGTTCATCAGTACGGAGCGGACCCGCTCCAGGTCCTGCGCCTCACCGCCGACCATGATCGCCAGGCTGCCGGCTTCGGCCCCCACCACACCACCGGACACTGGAGTGTCCAGCCAGGCCATGCCGGATTTTGCGGCGAGCTGCGCGGCCATTTCCCGCGTGGCGTTGGGCTCAAGGCTGGAAAAATCCACCAGCAACTGACCGCTTTTCGCACCCTCGGCAATACCTGCCGGACCAAACACCACCTCGCCCACGACCGCCGTATCGGCCAGGCACAACATCACCACGTCAGCGTGCTGGCACAGTTCGGCCGGGCTAGCGACCTGCCGCGCACCCGCTTCCACCAATGGTTTGCATTTATCCGGATTGCGATTCCACACCGTCAGCGGATAGCCCGCGGCCAAAAGACGCCGACACATCGGCAAGCCCATCAGGCCGATTCCGGCGAACCCCAGCGAAGGTAGCAATGACATCATTTTGCCTCCCTTTGATTAAAGAACGCCGAATATTGGCCGATTCATCATGACTTAGGAAAGGATTCACCCCGAGCAATGCTCCGGCTAACGACCAAGGCATGGTCCCAATACGCGCTGAAAAAAGACGCGATTCTATTCCGTGACGGTTCGACGACAGTCAGTCGGACAACCAATCAGCCCAGGTAGATGGCGAACAATGACTTCTAAAAACAACCCGGCCACTGCGGTAACCGATTTGACGTTGAGCCCAGCGGCCAACAGCCCGTCATCACCGAAGCCATTGATCCATTCCCGCCCGTTGGCGAGCCAGCAATACCTGTACTTCACCGAGACCAACACCGACCGTATCCTCGACAACCTCGACGGCCTGCGCGACATGGTGTTCCCGCGCCCACCGCACCTGGACGGCGACAGCGAACAGCACAACGACCAGGAATTCCCCTCGGTGTGCCTGATCGGCCTGGGCCGCTGCGGTTCGAACATTGCCCTGGACGTGGCGGAACTGGTGTACAACGCCCGCAAGTTCTACCTCAACGAATTCAACAACGAAGATCGCCTGTCCCCGGACAAGCGCTATGCCGAAAAGGGCTACAGCCCGGCCCAGTGGATTCGCAACAACCTGCGCCTGGGGCAGAACAAGAACACCAAGCCGGTGTTCCTGGTCGAGCCGCTGGTAATGCTCGGCGACCTGGACAAGGACATCGCCGGACGCATTCGCTTCTCGCGCAAGGGCGAAAAAAGCGGTTTCCTGCGCGACTACAGCAAGATGAAGATCATGGACTTGTCGGAAGTCCATGCCGGTGGTGCCGGTAACGCGCCGATCCTCGGCCAGTACCTGGCCAAGATCATCCTGAACAAGGACACCCAGCGGTTCTCCAGCCCGGACTGGAAGATGATCCACTCGTACCTGATCGACAGCTGCGGCATCAAGGCCAACCAGTCGCGCCTGTATTTCTCGATCTTCAGTGCCGGCGGCGGTACGGGTTCGGGCATGGCCTCGGAATTCGGCCTGGCCCAGCAGCACTCGTACATGAACAAGACGTTCGATACCAAGCCGATGGACGAGCACGACAGCAAGAGCGGCCACGCCTTCGTCTTCGAACCGATCTTCACCAGCGGCATCTGCGTGCTGCCGAACATTTCCGATCATCGCAGTGAAATGTCCGAGGCGCTGCACATCAACGCCGGTCGCCTGCTGTGCAAATACCTGTCGGAAGAGTGGGACTTCTCCTACAACTTCGCCAACGAAGACAGCAGCGAAGCCAGCGTCATGGGCCGTATCCGCCCATGGAACGCGATGATGCTGATCTCCAACGACATCATGCGTTACGCCGAAGAAAACGATGACGGCAACATCCAGAACATTGATGTCAATGCCATGGAAAAACACGCCAACCAATACATCTCGCAACAGATATTCAACATTCTGACGGCGCAGGCGGTGACGACTGACTACGACCAGAATTATTTCCGTCGCGCCGGCATCGACATCGGCGAAACCATTCGCCTGGACGCTAACGACCTGTTCATGAGCCTGGCCGGCCCAGTGGCGATTGCCTACGCCGAATCCGTGGTGCCGGAAACCCCGCCGCCGAGCAGCGACAAGTTCAAGGTGTTCGAGAAAGAGCCGCAGCGCCTGAACATCGACGACCTGTTTTTCCGTTCCATCGACCTGCCGCACTTCAATAAGGTTACCCAAGCCATCGAAGGCATCAGCCTGTTGCCGATTGAGTCCAAGCGCTATCGCGCGTCGCTGGAGCAGTACAAGAATTCCGGCTACGACGCGGCGGCCCTGCACGACCTGCACTTCTTCAAGAATTGCTCATCGGTGGTGTCCATTGTGTCTTTGCCCAAGGACTACAAGCTGTCCTACATGGACCTGAACCGGTTGAAGACGCACCTCAACAGCCTGTTCCCTAATACCACGCTCAAGCGCTACGCGCTGGTCATCGGCGCCTCGGCCAACCTGTCGTTGACCACGTTGATCGCCAAGAGCCCGTGCCTGTCGGACGATTTCCTGACGTTGATCGTGGCCTTCATCAAGCGCTGCTTCGCGAAAAACCCGTACCGCTTCGACGAGACCCTGGACAACTCGATTCTCGACTTCATCATCAACGAACACTTCGATGAAGACCGCATCGACGACCTGCTAAATGAATTCGAAAACCCGGCGAAGATCCTCGACACCAACTGGTACGCGATCAAGCCGATGTACGAGAAGAAGTACCGCGAGTTGATCAACGACAAGGACAAGTTTGTCTCGATCAACGACATCCGCCTCTCACGCGATTGCGTGAAGAAATCGATCAAGTACCTGCGCGAGATCTACCGTCACCGCATTGGCAAGACCAAGGTTATTTCGCTGAATAACCATACCGGCAAGACGTTTTCAGGCTGACTCGGAACCGAGTTGCTTCATTCGCTGGCAAGCCAGCTCCTACAGGGTTTTGTGTCGTTCACAAAATATGTGTAGGAGCTGGCTTGCCAGCGAAGAGGCCTCGAAAACAGCACCCTTCAACATCCAGAAACAATTGAGCAAGCGTTCAATTGCCCGCCCAACTGTTCCCGTTACGTTTACGTCACCGTGAGGCTGTGGCCTTTCTCTACGGCAACGTGCCATCACGCTACTCGGCTACACACTTTTCCTACAGAAAGTGTCGCACCAAGAAGGTGCAAGCTTTCAGGGCTGTGCTCTTTCCTGGACCAGAATCCATGGCTTGACCACCACCGCCCACATCGGCGGATCACGCTCGAAAAGATCCAGCGCCCGCGTTTCAGACAGCTTGCCGAGCTTGTCTTCGGCCAGCCAGGCAGCCACTTTCTCCCCTTCGTCCTGGGCCACGGCCTCGGCGGCCGCGATCAAGTCCAGGCAAGGATCGACCCACAATAGGGCACCCTTGGCGAAGAAAGGCTCCAGCTCTTTCCAGGTAATAGATGCAGTTTCACCAAGCAGCTTGGCATAGAGGGTGCTAGGTTCTTGATTCATGGGACTGTCCGGAAAAGAAATCGACGCAATGATAACGTTGGTGGTCTGGCAGAAAAACCCGGATGCAATTGAGTGACTGAAATGAAAAGCGCAGGAATGCCAGGGAATGCATTGAATCAGGCTATAAGCCCCTCGACACCCCGCCGCAATTCTGTCTTTTTCGTTCAATAAAGCGACACTTGCAGGTTTTGTCCCCCGGCGCTGCCTTCCCAGGCTGACAATCGGCGCTCTACACTGTACCGGTACAGTTGCCGAGGGACTTTTCCGGGGAATGTCGCAGACATCTGACCCGGTTCTGCTGCCTTCGGCGCCAGGACTATAAAAACTACAACAGTAAGAGTGGAGCACTATGACTAAGGCTACTAAGCAGATTTCCAAACTGTTTGCCGCTATGGTTCTGGCCGGGGTTGCCAGCCATTCGTTCGCAGCTGACACCATCAAGATCGGCATCGCCGGCCCTAAAACCGGCCCTGTAGCCCAATACGGCGACATGCAGTTCAGTGGCGCCAAAATGGCCATCGAACAAATCAACGCCAAGGGCGGCGTAGACGGCAAGAAACTCGAAGCCGTTGAATACGATGACGCCTGTGATCCAAAACAAGCTGTTGCGGTCGCGAACAAAGTCGTCAACGACGGCGTCAAGTTCGTGGTCGGCCACCTGTGCTCCAGCTCCACTCAACCGGCTTCGGACATCTACGAAGACGAAGGCATTGTGATGATCACCCCGGCTGCCACCAGCCCGGACATCACCAACCGTGGTTACAAAATGGTGTTCCGCACCATCGGTCTGGACAGCGCCCAAGGCCCTGCCGCCGGTAACTACATTGCCAAGTTCGTCAAGCCGAAAATCGTTGCTGTTCTGCACGACAAACAGCAATACGGTGAAGGCATCGCCACCGCCGTTAAACAGACCCTGGAAAAAGACGGCGTGAAAGTCGCTGTGTTCGAAGGCATCAACGCCGGCGACAAAGACTTCTCCTCGATCATCTCCAAGCTCAAGCAAGCCAACGTTGACTTCGTCTACTACGGCGGCTACCACCCAGAGCTGGGCCTGATCCTGCGTCAATCCCAGGAAAAAGGCCTGAAAGCCAAGTTCATGGGTCCGGAAGGCGTGGGTAACGACTCCATTTCGCAGATCGCCAAGGACGCTTCCGAAGGCCTGCTGGTGACCCTGCCGAAGTCCTTCGACCAGGATCCTGCCAACATTGCCCTGGCTGACGCGTTCAAAGCCAAGAAAGAAGACCCGAGCGGTCCGTTCGTATTCCCTTCCTACTCCGCTGTTGAAGTCATCGCTGGCGGCATCACTGCTGCCAAGTCCGAAGACCCTGCCAAAGTGGCTGAAGCCATCCACGCCGGCACCTTCAAGACCCCGACTGGCGACCTGAGCTTCGACGCCAAGGGCGACCTGAAAGACTTCAAATTTGTGGTTTACGAGTGGCACTTCGGCAAACCAAAAACTGAAGCTTCGCCTCAGTAAGGCGCTGCCTGACTGACTGCCAACAAAGCCCACGGCGTGCCGTGGGCTTTGTTTTACGAACGTTTTTGGGCCGCGCTGGCGTGATCCGCCAGTCTCCCCACCTGAAAATCTCAAAACCGTCATCAGCGGTTCGCTGGCAAACCCCGGATTCGAAGTGGATGCAGATCCACGGGGCCCGGGCGGGAAAATGACTCCACCAGTGAAATGCGTATCAGGTTTTTAGGAGCGCTGTAATGCCTGACATCTATCACTTTTTCCAACAGCTGGTTAATGGCATGACCATTGGCAGCACGTATGCCCTGATCGCCATCGGCTATACGATGGTTTACGGCATCATTGGAATGATCAACTTCGCCCACGGCGAGGTGTACATGATCGGCTCCTATGTGGCGTTCATCGCCATCGCCGGGCTGTCCATGATGGGACTCGACAGCGTTCCGCTGTTGATGACCGCTGCTTTCCTGGCAACCATCGTCGTCACCAGTGCCTACGGCTACAGCATCGAACGGATCGCCTACCGCCCCTTGCGCGGCAGCAACCGTCTGATCCCGCTGATTTCCGCCATCGGCATGTCGATCTTCCTGCAGAACACGGTTCTGCTGGCGCAAGACTCCAAGGACAAATCCATTCCCAACCTGATCCCGGGCAACTTCTCCATCGGGCCAGGTGGCGCACATGAAGTGCTGATTTCCTACATGCAAATCGTGGTGTTCGTGGTGACCCTGGTCGCCATGCTCGGCTTGACGTTGTTCATCTCCCGCTCTCGCCTGGGTCGCGCCTGCCGCGCCTGTGCCGAAGACATCAAGATGGCCAACCTGCTGGGTATCAATACCAACAACATCATCGCCCTGACCTTCGTCATCGGTGCGGCACTGGCAGCGATTGCCGCCGTCCTGCTGAGCATGCAGTACGGCGTGATCAACCCGAACGCCGGTTTCCTGGTAGGCCTCAAGGCCTTCACCGCTGCTGTACTGGGCGGTATCGGCAGCATCCCCGGCGCCATGCTCGGCGGGCTGGTTCTGGGCGTGGCGGAGGCCTTCGGTGCCGATGTCTTCGGTGACCAATACAAGGACGTCGTCGCGTTCGGCCTATTGGTTCTGGTGCTGTTGTTCCGGCCAACCGGCCTGCTGGGCCGTCCGGAGGTTGAGAAGGTATGACTAGGAATCTTAAACAGGCGTTGTTCAGCGCCTTGCTGGTGTGGGCCGTGGCCTACCCGGTACTCGGTCTGAAGCTGACCATCGTCGGCATCAACCTCGAAGTTCATGGCACCAGCGACGCCACACTGATCACCATAGCGGTGTGTTCGGTGTTGATGTTCCTGCGTGTGCTGTTCGATCAGCAGATCAGCTCGGCCTGGCGCAAGTCGCCCAGCATGCCGCTGATTCCGGCCAAGGCCAGTAACTTCCTGACCCTGCCGACCACGCAACGCTGGATCATTATCGCGCTGATCGCCGGCGCCTTGGTCTGGCCGTTCTTCGGCTCTCGCGGTGCGGTGGATATCGCCACCCTGGTGCTGATCTACGTGATGCTCGGTCTGGGCCTGAACATCGTGGTCGGCCTGGCCGGTCTGCTCGACCTCGGTTACGTCGGTTTCTACGCCGTCGGCGCCTATAGTTATGCGCTGCTGTCGCACTACTTCGGCTTGAGCTTCTGGATCTGCCTGCCAATCGCCGGCCTGATGGCGGCCACGTTCGGCTTCCTGCTGGGCTTCCCGGTACTGCGCCTGCGCGGTGACTACCTGGCGATCGTGACACTGGGCTTCGGTGAAATCATCCGTCTGTTCCTGCGTAACCTGACCGGCCTCACCGGTGGTCCAAACGGCATCAGCAACATCGAGAAACCAACGTTCTTCGGCCTGACCTTCGAACGTAAAGCCGCGGAAGGCATGCAAACCTTTCATGAGTACTTCGGCCTGGAATACAACTCGATCAACAAGGTGATTTTCCTCTACCTGGTTGCCCTGTTGCTGGCCCTCGCCGCGTTGTTCGTCATCAACCGTTTGCTGCGCATGCCGATCGGCCGTGCGTGGGAAGCACTGCGTGAAGACGAAATCGCCTGCCGTGCACTGGGTCTCAATCCTACGGTCATCAAGCTATCGGCCTTCACCCTGGGCGCGAGTTTCGCCGGTTTCGCCGGCAGTTTCTTCGCCGCCCGCCAGGGCCTGGTGACGCCGGAGTCGTTCACCTTCATCGAGTCGGCGATCATCCTCGCTATCGTGGTGTTGGGTGGCATGGGCTCACAGCTGGGCGTGATCCTGGCTGCCGTCGTGATGATCCTGCTGCCGGAAATGATGCGTGAGTTCAGTGAGTACCGCATGTTGATGTTCGGTGCCTTGATGGTACTGATGATGATCTGGCGCCCTCAGGGTCTGCTGCCCATGCAACGTCCTCACATGGAGCTGCGAAAATGAGCCGCGAGATCCTGAAAGTCGAAAACCTGAGCATGCGCTTCGGCGGTTTGCTGGCGGTCAATGGCGTGGCCCTGACCGTGAAGGAAAAACAAGTGGTGGCACTGATCGGCCCTAACGGCGCCGGCAAGACCACCGTGTTCAACTGCCTGACCGGTTTCTACAAGCCGAGCGGCGGCAGCATCATGCTCGATGGTGAGCCGATCCAGGGCCTGCCGGGCCACAAGATCGCCCTCAAAGGCGTGGTGCGCACCTTCCAGAACGTGCGCTTGTTCAAAGACATGACTGCGGTCGAGAACCTCTTGATCGCCCAGCACCGTCACCTGAACACCAACTTCCTGGCCGGTCTGTTCAAGACCCCGTCGTTCCGCAAGAGCGAGCGCGAGGCCATGGACTTCGCCGAGTACTGGCTGGACAAGGTCCACCTCAAGGAGTTCGCCAACCGGCCGGCCGGCACTCTGGCCTATGGTCAGCAACGCCGCCTGGAAATCGCCCGTTGCATGATGACCCGTCCGCGGATCCTCATGCTCGACGAACCGGCCGCCGGCCTGAACCCGAAGGAAACCGAAGACCTCAAGGCGCTGATCAGCATGTTGCGCGAAGAGCACAACGTCACTGTGTTGCTGATCGAACACGACATGAAACTGGTCATGAGCATTTCCGACCACATCGTCGTGATCAACCAGGGCACGCCTCTGGCTGACGGTACGCCGGAACAGATCCGCGACAATCCTGAAGTGATCAAAGCCTACCTGGGGGAAGCGTAAATGCTGCAGTTCGAAAACGTTTCCACCTTCTACGGCAAGATCCAGGCCCTGCACGGCGTCAACGTCGAAGTCCGCCAGGGCGAGATCGTGACGCTGATCGGCGCTAACGGAGCCGGTAAATCCACGCTGCTGATGACCCTCTGCGGTTCGCCGCGGGCCCACAGCGGCAGCATCCGCTACATGGGTGAGGAACTGGTCGGCCAGGACTCTTCGCAGATCATGCGCAAGAGCATCGCCGTTGTGCCGGAAGGTCGTCGGGTGTTTTCCCGCCTGACCGTGGAAGAAAACCTGTCCATGGGCGGATTCTTCACCGCCAAAGGCGACTATCAGGAGCAGATGGACAAGGTCCTCGGACTTTTCCCACGCCTGAAAGAACGCTTCAGCCAGCGAGGCGGCACCATGTCCGGCGGCGAACAGCAAATGCTCGCCATCGGCCGTGCGCTGATGAGCAAGCCCAAGCTGTTGCTGCTCGACGAGCCATCGCTGGGCCTGGCACCGATCATCATCCAGCAGATCTTCGACATCATCGAACAGCTGCGCAAGGACGGTGTGACGGTGTTCCTGGTGGAGCAGAACGCCAACCAGGCGCTGAAAATCGCTGACCGTGCCTACGTGCTGGAAAACGGCCGGGTAGTGATGCAAGGCACCGGTGAAGCCCTGCTGACCGACCCGAAAGTGCGTGAAGCGTACCTTGGTGGTTAAGCCTTTGCGGTAACAACAGAAACGGCCTTTGCAGGCCGTTTTTTATACCCCCTGAAACACCAAGGCCGTTGTAGGCGCTGGCTTGCCAGCGAAGAGGCCACCACATTCAGCATCAATGTCGCCTGATGAAAAGTCTTCGCTGGCAAGCCAGCGCCTACAAGGTTGCGTTGGGTTTAAAGCCGATCCAACACCTCGCCACTACGCTTGAACCATCCCATCAAATAATCCGCCAGCACCTGCGTGCGCTTGGGCAAGCCACCCTGGTACGGGTGCACCAGGTACATCGGCATGCTGCGAGTCTGATAATCGCGCAGGAGCCATCGCAAACGTCCATCAGCCAATTCGGCGGGCAAACAGTAGGATGGCAGGCGCGCAATACCGGCGCCGACCAGTGCGGCTTTTTTCAACAGATTGTAGTGATTGCTGGCGAACGGCCCCGAGACGCGCACCCGCAACAATTCGTGCTGCTGGTGATACAGCCATTCTTCGCGCCCACTGTAATGGCTGTTGAGCAGGCAGCGATGTTCAGCCAGCTCCTGAGGTGAATGCGGTTCGCCGTAGCGCTGCAGATACGCCGGGCTGGCACAGGTCAGTTCTTGCCACGCCAACAGCGGTCGCGCTACCAATCGCTGGTCGAGCGCCACGTCGGAGCGAATCGCCAGATCGAAACCGTCTCGGGACAACTCGCGGTAGTTGTTATTGAGTTCCAGTTCGATCTGCACCTCGGGGTATTTGGCCGAGAACTCCAGCAACAGGCCATCGAAGAAGGTCTCCCCAAGCGACACCGGCACCGTCATTCGCACCGGGCCGGCCATGTCGTCCTTCAAGCGCGCCAATGCCTGGCGCGCCCGTTCGACATGCACCACCAGCGCCTGGGCTTGGGGCAACAACGCTGCACCCGCCGCCGTCAGGCTCAGGCGCCGCGTGGTGCGCTGCAACAGCACCACGCAAAACTGCGCCTCCAACTGGCTGATGCGCTTGGACAGCTGGCCCTTGCTGCAACCGAGCTGCTGCGCCGCCAGGGTGAAACTGCCGGCCTCGATCAATACAGCGAACGCCGCCAGGTCATCCATCTCGCTCATGGATTGTTTCCATTTGAAAACCAAAGGTTGCCTATTAGTGCGCTTATCTCCGTAAAAAACCACCCTAAACTGAAACCTCGCTCAACCCACCAAGAGGATCAGCCCCATGAAAATTCTTTTGATCGGCGCAAACGGCACCATCGGTTCGGCAGTGGATAAAGAACTGTCACAGCGCCACGAAATCATCCGCATCGGTCGCAACAGCGGTGACTTGCAGGTCGACATCAGCGACAGCGCCTCGATTCGCAAACTGTTCGAACAGACCGGCAAGTTTGATGCGCTGATTTGCGCGGCCGGCAATGTGACCTTCGCCCCGCTCAATGAGATGAGCGAAGAGAGTTTCGCCCTGGGTCTGAAAGACAAGCTCATGGGCCAGGTCAACTTGCTGCTGATCGGCCGCGAGTTCGCCAATGATGGCGCGTCGTTTACCTTCACCACTGGTGTGTTGAGCCACGACCCAATCTACAGCGGCGCTTCCGCCGCGCTAGTCAACGGTGCCATCGACAGCTTTGTCCGCGCCGCCGCCATCGAGCTGCCACGCGGCCTGCGGGTGAATTCGATCAGCCCTAATGTGCTTGTCGAAGCCATGGGCAAGTACGCGCCCTATTTCCGTGGCTTCAAACCCGTTCCTGCGGCGGATGTGGCGTTGGCCTACGCCAAGAGCGTGGAAGGCCTGCAAACCGGTCAGACCTTTCATATTTGATACGCAAAAGTTCGCAGCGCCGGTTGTGATGAACGGTCAGGCTGAGTAACGTGACGGCACTTGTCAGGAGACCCCAAGATGCGTGCTGCCCGTTCCTTAGTCCTCGTTGCCCTGCTCCCGTTGTTTGCCGCTTGCCAGTTGTTCCATGGCGAGCGGCAGAACGCTTCCCATGTCGGCCAGACCCGCATGCAAGGCCAGTTGATCGCGGCGGACGGCAAACTGGTGTTCCAGCCGTGCAATCAGCCCAACCGCTATGTGGTCAACGACACGGGCGGTACCAGTGTCCTGCAACAGGCCGCCAACCTTGCGGATAAACAAGGCAAGCTGTTTGCCGACGTGCGCGGGCGAGTTGTACCCGGCAGCGGTGGCGAGGGCCGACTCGACCTGGAAACCCTGTACCGCGTCGAGCGCTCAGGCACAGCGTGTGACGATCCGAACTTCAAGCTGTTGATCCTGCGCGCCGCCGGCCACACCCCGGAGTGGAACGTGAAAGTCAGCGGCAAAGGCATGGTCATCGACCGCGCCGGCCAGCCGCCCCTGGCCGTGCCTTACGTCGAAGAGCAACTGGGCGATGGCCGCTTTAACCTCAGCACCGAAGCCAATAACCAGCACATCGAACTGTGGGTGGCGCCGCAACGCTGCGTCGACAACAGCACCGGCAGCATCCAGCACATGAGCGCCGAACTGCGCATTGACGGCAAGGTCCAGCGCGGCTGCGGCTATTTCGGCGGATCACGCGACGACTGATTCGACGAGATGCGGTTTTTGCCTCACTGGAGCCGGCCATTGGGGCTTATAATCGCGGGCTTCAAACGCCCTGGCGCAGTTGTGCGCCCCGCGAACCGGATCCCGCCATGTTACGAATCACCGAACTCAAGCTGCCAATCGACCATCCCGAAGAAGACCTGCGCCCTGCCATCGTGCACCGCTTGGGGCTCGCCAGCGATGACCTGCTCGGTTTCACCTTGTTCAAGCGCAGCTACGACGCGCGTAAAAAGTCCTCCGAACTGTGCTTCATCTACACCATCGACCTCGAAGTTCGCGATGAGGCGGCGGTGCTGCACACGTTCGCCGATGACCGTAACGTCAACGTGGCGCCGGATGTCAGCTACAAACCCGTCGGCCAGGCACCGACTGACCTGAGCGAGCGGCCGATTGTCGTCGGCTTTGGCCCGTGCGGGATCTTCGCCGGATTGCTGCTGGCGCAAATGGGCTTCAAGCCGATCATCCTAGAACGCGGCACCGAAGTGCGCCAGCGCACCAAGGACACCTGGGGCCTGTGGCGTAAAAGCGTGCTCAACCCCGAATCCAACGTGCAATTCGGCGAAGGCGGCGCGGGGACATTCTCCGACGGCAAGCTCTACAGCCAGATCAAGGACCCGAAATTCCTCGGTCGCAAGGTCCTGCACGAGTTCGTCAAGGCCGGCGCGCCGGAAGAAATCCTCTACGTCAGCAAACCGCACATCGGTACGTTCCGTCTGACCGGCGTGGTGGAAAACATGCGTGAGCAGATTCGCGCCCTGGGTGGCGAGGTGCGGTTCCAGCAGCGCGTGACCGACGTGCTGATCGAGGATGGCCAACTGGTCGGCGTCGAACTCAACGGCGGCGAGCAGATTCATTCGAAACACGTGATCCTGGCCCTCGGCCACAGCGCCCGCGATACGTTCCGCATGCTGCACGGCCGTGGTGTGTACATGGAAGCCAAGCCGTTCTCGGTGGGTTTCCGCATCGAGCACCCGCAGTCGCTGATCGACCGCGCGCGCCTGGGCAAGTACGCCGGCCACCCGAAACTCGGCGCCGCCGACTACAAACTGGTGCACCACGCCAAGAACGGTCGCTCGGTCTACAGCTTCTGCATGTGCCCGGGCGGTACGGTGGTGGCGGCAACGTCCGAGCCGAACCGCGTGGTCACCAATGGCATGAGCCAGTACTCGCGGAACGAGCGCAACGCCAACTCGGGCATCGTGGTCGGTATCACCCCGGAAGTCGATTACCCGGGCGGCCCGCTGGCCGGTATCGAGTTGCAGGAGCGCCTGGAATCCCACGCATTCGTGCTGGGCGGCAGCAACTACGAAGCGCCGGCGCAACTGGTCGGCGATTTTATCGCGGGCAAGCCGTCCACCGAATTGGGCAGTGTTGAGCCGTCCTACAAGCCGGGCGTTGCCTTGGGTGATCTGGCCCTGGCCCTGCCGGCGTTTGCCATCGAAGCGATTCGCGAGGCATTGCCGGCGTTCGAGAAGCAGATTCGTGGCTACTCGCTGCACGACGCCGTGTTGACCGGTATCGAAACCCGTACGTCGTCGCCGCTGCGCATTACCCGCAACGAGTCGATGCAGAGCCTGAACGTGAAAGGTTTGTTCCCGGCCGGTGAAGGCGCGGGATATGCGGGCGGAATTCTGTCGGCGGGTGTCGACGGGATTCGCATTGCCGAGGCCGTGGCCCGCGACATCCTCGGCCTGGAAGCCTGATACCCTACGCAATCCCCCTGTAGGAGCGGGCTTGCCCGCGAAGGCGGTGGCTCATGCGCCGCCCTCTTCGCTGGTAAGCCAGCTCCCACAGTTACCGAGGTGTCCGCAGATTTTTGCTCGACACAGACTTTGTGGGAGCGGGCTTGCCCGCGAAGAGTCCATCACATTCAACATCAATGTCACCTGACTCACCCTCTTCGCTGGCAAGCCAGCTCCGACAGGAGTCTTCTGTGGTGTCAGATATTGGCGCGCAGTACAGAGACCGGCAACGGCTCGCCCCGCTCCACCGTCGCCGCCACTGCCGCCATCAACCCACTCAACTCATAGCCCTGGTCCTTGAGCCACTCTGGATCGTAGTAAGTCGTGGCATAACGCTCGCCGCTGTCACACAGAATCGCCACCATCGACCCCGTTTCCCCCGCCGCTTTCATGTGCTGCGCGGCCATCAATGCGCCAATCAGGTTGGTCCCGCTCGACCCGCCCACGTGCCGTCCCAGACGCGCCGCCAGGTAATGCATGGCCGCCAGTGACAGGGCGTCCGGCACCTTGACCATCGCATCGATCACCTTGGGCAGAAACGAGGCTTCCACACGCGGCCGGCCAATGCCTTCGATCCGCGAACCGTGGTCCAGGCGCAGGCTGGCGTCGCCGCTCTGGTAGTAGTCGAAGAACACCGAACGCTCGGCATCGGCACACAGCACGCGGGTGCAATGCTGGCGATAACGCACATAGCGGCCCAGGGTCGCAGTGGTGCCGCCAGTGCCGGGGCTGGAAATCAGCCAGCTCGGCTCGGGGTGCTGCTCGTAACGCAGCTGATGGAAGATCGACTCGGCAATGTTGTTGTTCGCCCGCCAGTCGGTGGCGCGCTCGGCGTAGGTGAACTGGTCGATGAAGTGGCCGTCGTGTTCGCGGGCCAGGCGCTCGGACTCGGCGTAGATCTGGGTCGGATCGTCGACCAGGTGGCTTTGGCCACCATAGAAAGCGATTTGCGCGATCTTCTCTTTGGATGTGGTCGCCGGCATTACCGCAATGAACGGCAGGCCCAGCATGCGCGCGAAGTACGCCTCTGAAATTGCCGTCGACCCGCTGGACGCCTCGATCACCGGCGCCCCGGGCTTGAGCCAGCCATTGCACAACGCATACAGAAACAGCGAACGGGCCAAGCGGTGCTTGAGACTGCCAGTG
Source organism: Pseudomonas sp. NFX15 (assembly GCF_049132105.1). Classification (NCBI taxonomy): domain Bacteria; kingdom Pseudomonadati; phylum Pseudomonadota; class Gammaproteobacteria; order Pseudomonadales; family Pseudomonadaceae; genus Pseudomonas; species Pseudomonas sp. NFX15. Next base: position 1,724 of record NZ_JAFMPV010000026.1, on the reverse strand, counting down.
GGGTGGCTGGACTCATCCTTGAAGTACAATTCGATGCCCGGGAAACCCGGCAGCGGCAAGGGGATCAAGTGGGTGTCGGCGCTGCGCTGGAAATCGGCTTCGATGATCCGGATCGCTTCGCGGGACCACTGTCGGTTGTCGCTCATGATGGTTTTCTCGTTGAATCGGGCAAGAGTCGCCTTCTCGCAAGGCGCATATCATCAGCTTAGGAAAAATCCTGCATCCGGCACAGATACAGCTGAGATCCAATACGCTCGGCAACTGCTAGGCTCAGGTCGATGTCGGCAAGCAGGTCTGTAACGGTATATAACAAAAAAGAATATAACTTTTGTTTTAACAACTAACAGTACTTGTTAGGGTGTAACACCTTTTGAATTCACAGATGGAGAGCGACCTTGCCTCTGCGTAGCACTTTCACGCGTTTCTTTCAGTTGGAAGCTGCCAGCGGTCTGTTACTGATCGCCGCTGCCGTTCTGGCTCTAATCATCAACAATTCGCCGCTGTCGTGGCTCTACACCGGCCTGCTGGACACCCCTGTGGTCGCCCAGATCGGCGCGTTGAAAATCGCCAAGCCGGCGCTGCTGTGGATCAACGACGGCCTGATGGCGCTGTTCTTCCTGCTGATTGGCCTGGAGGTGAAGCGCGAAGTCCTCGACGGCCAGTTGTCCAAGCCATCGCAAATCGTCCTGCCCGGCGCAGCGGCGATTGGCGGCATGGTGGTGCCGGCGCTGATCTACTGGTTCCTCAATAAAGACACGCCGGCGGCCCTCAATGGCTGGGCAATCCCCACAGCCACCGACATTGCCTTCGCCCTTGGCGTGCTGGCTTTGCTGGGCAAGCAGGTTCCGGTTTCACTGAAACTGTTCCTGATGACCTTGGCAATCATCGACGACCTCGGCGCGATCATCATCATTGCAATCTTCTATTCCGGCGCACTGTCTAGCCTGTCGCTGGCACTGGCCGCGGCCTGTATTGCGACGCTGATCGGGATGAACCGGCTGGGGGTGGTGAAGCTCGGGCCCTACATGATCGTCGGCCTGATTCTCTGGGTCTGCGTGCTCAAGAGCGGCGTCCACGCCACGCTGGCCGGTGTGACCCTGGCCTTCTGCATTCCGCTGCGCACGAAAAATGCCGAGCCTTCGCCATTGCTCACCTTGGAACACGCGCTGCACCCGTGGGTGGCCTACGGCATCCTGCCGCTGTTCGCCTTCGCCAACGCTGGCCTGTCACTGAGCGGCGTCACCGTCGAAAGCTTCACCCACCACGTGCCCATGGGCATCGCCGCCGGCCTGTTGCTGGGCAAGACCGTCGGAGTCTTCGGTCTGACCTGGCTGGCGGTGAAAACCGGTATCGCTGCCCTGCCCCAAGGCGCCAACTGGGGCCAGATACTCGGAGTGGCGATTCTCTGCGGCATCGGCTTCACCATGAGCCTGTTTGTCGGCTCGCTGGCCTTTGAACCGGGCGTGAGTGATTTCGCCGGCATGGACCGCATGGGGATCCTGACCGGTTCGATTCTCGCCGCGCTGATCGGTTATGCGGTGACGGCAATGGCCAGTCGTAAAAGCACCGTACTGGTCTCCCGGTAAACAGCGACAAATCCTAGCGTCATCGCAGACGCGTCCTACAGCCACACTCAACCACCTTGGTTAACGTCGCGCAGCCCTCTTCCGGGGGGCTGCCGATGGACGCAACCAAGGACGAACCGTGGCTGGCAACAAGTACAT
>NZ_JAFMPV010000025.1:0-78365 GCF_049132105.1 Pseudomonas sp. NFX15 | reverse complement strand
CCGCTGTGATGAGAATGTGAAGGCCTTTTACGAGGCTCTGGTAGCTCGCGGCAAGAAGAAAATGCAAGCCATCGGAGCGGTGATGCGCAAATACCTGACCGGGTTATGGGCGTGCATGCGTTCTGGAAAAGAATTTGATACGGCCAAGCTTTTCAGCGAAAAACATCTCGCGAAAGCTTGACCGTGAACAGAGTATCTACAGCTTGGCGTGAACCGGTCAGGCCGGGACTTCGTCGAGCATCAGGCGCTGGCGCACCACGTCGACCAGCTTGTCCGGCTGGAACTTGGAGAGGAAATTGTCGCAACCGACTTTTTTCACCATCGAGTCGTTGAAGCTGCCCGACAATGACGTGTGCAGCACCACGTACAAGCCGCGCAGGCGGGGGTCATTGCGGATCTCGGTGGTCAGGCGATAGCCGTCCATTTCCGGCATTTCTGCATCGGTGAAGACCATCAGCAGTTTCTCGGTCATGTCCACGCCGCTGTCGGCCCAGGCCTTGAGCATGTTCAAGGCCTTCAAGCCGTCGCTGGCGATGTGCATCTTCACGCCCAACTGCCCCAGGGTATCGCGCAACTGCGCCAGGGCCACGTTCGAGTCATCCACCAACAGCACTTCGCGACCACGGGCGCGTTCGAGCAGCGGATCCTCGAGTTTTTCGCGGGAAACCTTGGCGCTATACGGGACGATCTCGGCCAGGACCTTCTCGACGTCGATGATTTCCACCAGTTGATCATCGACCTTGCTGATGGCCGTCAGGTAGTGCTGGCGACCGGCGCTGCTCGGCGGTGGCAGGATGGCTTCCCAGTTCATATTGACGATGCGGTCCACGCCGCCGACCAGGAAGGCCTGCACCGAGCGGTTGTACTCGGTGACGATAATCGTACTGCCAGGGCCCGGCACCAGCGGGCGCATCCCGATGGCCTGGGACAGGTCGATCACCGGCAGCGTCTGGCCACGCAGGTTGACCACGCCACAGACAAAAGGATGGCGCTGGGGCATCAGCGTCAACTTCGGCAGTTGCAAGACTTCCTGCACCTTGAAGACGTTGATCGCGAACAACTGCCGTCCGGCGAGGCGGAACATGAGAATTTCCAGGCGATTCTCACCCACCAATTGCGTGCGCTGGTCTACCGTGTCGAGAATGCCGGCCATCAATGACTCCTGGTCTTGTTCGGATGAATTCACTTAAGGAAGGTTATCGGCTGTTTTTGCCGAAGCTTGACCCTCGCTAAAATGCCACGCGAAAGCATTGATGTCACATTAGCATCATGCTTTACTGGCGCAGTCATTAAATCGGCTGCCCTTCTGTGCCACGCGACCACCGTTCACGTGAAAGGTTCCCTTGCGTAAGGGATTCCCCTATCAACAATCAGGTGCAACCTGATATTCGCAATATCCAATAGCCATTAATGTGACGCCATTCTCATTGCATGAATGGAGTCAGGCTTTTGTGTGCGATCGCCAGTAAGTGGTTAACCACCCTCTCGTGCTCCCCAGCCTGCCTCCGGGCCAGCCGACGCTCGTTCCCCCGACGACTCGGTCATGCCGGGGTCCCGACCGCCCTCGTCGACACACACGCTATCCCCTCATTTCACATGACGTTGTGGAGATAAGTATGCCGAACGATCGTAAAGAGTGGGCCCAGCGCCTCCCGGAGTTTCTCATCGAGGCCGAAACGCTCCTGGCCAAGACCGAGGAATGCCTGAGTCATCTGCAGTTGATCAGCAATGACAAGGACGCCATCGACTGCATGCTCAGCACGCTACTCAAGCTGGCCAACAAGGCGGACGCCCTGGCATTGGCGGCCGTGTCGGAATTTTCCCTGCACATCCACGGCCTGCTCAATCATGCGCAGAACACGATGAGCCTGCATGACGAGGCACTGAATGCCCTGAAAGACTGCCTCACGCTGATCGCCTGGCAACTTGAGCTCATCGACCAGACCACCGGGCAACTTAGCCTCGACGACAGCGAACAGGCCACCCTGATCGAAGCCTTTGCCTTCCAGGTTGGGCAAAGCCGGTTTCAGATCCCGGTCAACTCCAAGCCGTTTACGCTCGTAGCCTACTCGGAACGGGCCTGAACTTACCCAACTACGCCAACTGGCATCAGGTTATCAATAGCGCGCTGACAATTGAGTGCGCGCATGTCGCTAATGAATATTTCATAGCTATAAACGACATATCCAAATAAACGTGAATGTCTATCGGAAATCGTTTCGCCCACGGTGCGTAAGGTATTGCCTGATGTCCGCACCGATATATGCCATTGCCTTGGCGGGGCAAAACAACTCCACTTTTTCCGTTATGGAACCATCGTCCAGATACCGAATTTCCTGACTTCGCGGACATCCATGCAAACGCGACCACTGGAAACTAAGGTGCTACTATGCCGCTTGTTTAATTGACGCCAATAAGTGGCAGTGTGATAGCTCAGCCAAGTTTTGGCGGGTTTCTCCAACCAAAAGTACACCCCGTTGAAGTCGAAGCATCCTATAAAAAAACACCGACCTGTCAGCCAGCCTGAACGGTCTGCCCGCAGCGAACACCCATTGGCTCCATCCGCTATGTACGCCAGCCTCAAGTCAATCGCCACGTGGCCACCCTCCCGAGAAAATGCACGCACATTCACCTTGTTGCTGTGCGTCTGCTCGACCGTCGGCAATGTGCTGGCCTTTGCTTTAGCCATGCCGCTGCCCCCCGCTTTGCTAGTGCTTAACATCGCGGCCCTGACCAGTGTTGCCGTGCAATATCGCCTTTCGCGCAAGTCGATCAAGTTCCAGCCACAAGAACTGGCCGACCGCTTGCTACAGGTCCAGGAAAACGAGCGCCATCGCCTCAGCCGTGAACTGCATGACGACATCGGTCAATTGCTGACGGCCGCCAAGCTGCAAAGTGACTGGCTCAAGCGCCGGATGCCCGAAGAGCTCCAGGGGCAATGTTCGGTTCTGTGCGACACGCTGGAAGAAACCCTGGCCAAAGTTCGTGACGTATCCGCCATTCTCAACCCGAGGCAGTTGACCAGCCTTGGGCTCGAAGCCAGTCTGCGCGGGCACCTGCTCAAGACCCTGGCCAACACTCCGGTGCACTGGAGCCTGGAATGCCAGCAACGCCTGACCGGCATACCCGAGGAAATGGCCGTGGCAGCGTTCCGGATCACCCAGGAAGCGGTGACCAACATCCTGCGACATGCCCAGGCGAAAAACCTGCTGGTGAGCCTGCAGCGTCTGCCACAAGGCCTGATGTTGCAGATTCGCGATGACGGCCTGGGTTTCGCGCCCGCGACCGACCCTGGGCGCGAAGGGCAACGCGGTATGGCCGGGATGTCCGAACGGATCGATCAACTGGGCGGCACCCTGACCGTGACCAGCGAGCCGGGCAAAGGTACACACATCGAAGCTCTTTTTCCTTGGGCGCCCCGTGCGCTCGAACGGGCCAGTTCGAATAAGGTTATGCATTGACTTGTAATTTACTACTGGTGGATGACCACTCGCTGATCAGGGCTGGCGTGCGAGCCCTGGTAATGGACCTGCCCGGCTACGCCGTCATCGGTGAGGCCAATGACGGCTCGCAACTGCTCGAAATGGTCGGGCACCTGTCCCCCGATATCGTCCTGCTGGATATTTCGATGCGCCAGACCGGCGGCCTCGAAGCCTTGCAGGAGCTCAAGCGAGTGCGCCCGCAGAGCAAGGTGCTGATCCTGTCGATGCACACCGACCCGGCCCTGATCATGCAAGCGCTGGAGTCCGGTGCCCATGGCTACCTACTCAAGGACACCACGGCAACCGAACTCGAACATGCGCTGGAGGCCCTGCGTAACAACGAGCGCTATCTGAGCCCGGCCATTGCGCACACGGTGATTAACCAGGCACTCAACCGAAACCAGAAGCACCAGCCCGAAGCTGCCGACTCGCACAACCTGACGGCACGCCAGCTGGAGATCCTGCGGTTGATCGTGCGTGGTAAGTCCACGCGCGAGATCGCCAACGGCCTGGGGTTAAGCGTCAAGACTGTCGAAACCCACCGTTCGCAGATCATGAAACGCCTGCAGATCTACGATGTGGCCGGCCTTGTGCTGTTTGCCGTGCGTGAGCAAATCATCAGCCTTGATGACTAGACGGCTCATTGGCGCGTAACAGCGGCGAATCTGCCGGCAAGTGCACGAACAACGCCGCGGGTCGCACCGAAAACCGCAGGTTGTCACCTTGCAGCGGTTCCCCGTCAAGGTTGATGTAAAGCCCCTCGGAGACCTTGATCTCGACCCACGGCAGGCGCGCCCGGACGAACAGGCTGTCGATGCCGAAGCCTTCGGTCAGCAGGTTTTTCAAGGTCCCGACCACCTCCTGCGGTGCCGGCAGGATGCTGATATCCAGCAAGCCGTCATCGACCAGCGCCTGCGGGCACAGTGCTCGCCCACCCCCGGCTTGCCGGCCATTGCCGATGCCCAGCGCCAGCAGATCGCCGCTCCAGTGAAAATCCGGCCCGTGCAAGTCGCCATAGGCGGTGTGCAATTCGTTGAAGCGTGACAGGCCGGTGAACAGATAAGCGGCCCCACCCAGGATTTTCTTCAGGTCTTCCGAGGTGTTCGCCGTTACATGACTGCCAAATCCGCCCGTGGCCATGTTCAGGAATACCTGCCCGCCCACCTCCCCCAGATCAATCGCCGTCGGCACGCTGTCCAGCAAAGCCAGCGCCTGCTCGGGCTCCAGGGACACACCCGCGGCACGCGCGAAATCATTGGCGGTGCCCAGTGGCATCAGCACCAGGCTGGCCTTTGTAGCGAGTTCCGCCATGGCCTCGGCGATATCGCGCAGGGTGCCATCGCCACCTCCGGCAATGATCTGCCGATAGCCGGCCGCCAACGCTTCGCCCACCAGCCGCTGCGCATCCCCGGCTTCCCAAGTCAATCGAACCGCCAGCTCCCAACCTTGCTTACGTCGTTGTTCGACGGCGGTGCGGACCGCCTCGTTGAGCGCCTGTTTGCCATGCAGGATCAATAGCGCCTTGCGTTCGCTCATTACCTCACTCCCGGTTTGAATGACCTCTGGAAGATGTTGACCGCCCAGCCCCTGCCAAAAGTCGCCAGAAAACAATTTTTTTACAGAAGAAGGTCTTGCGCCCTGCAAGTCAGGACTTTTCTTACAAAACGTGAGGAATCGGCTCAATTGACCGGGAATCTGAATTGGGGGACCGTGGGCTACGATTTTCAGTCATCAGCAAGACATCACAAGGACGTGCCATGCAAAGCCAAAACCTCGGATCACCGGCCCTTTCGGTCTTGCCGCTCACAGTTTCTCGTGCGGACCCTCGGGCTGAATCCAGCGATCGCCAAAAAGCCACGGGAGTAGTCAATATGGAACCTCGCGTTACCGAGCTGGAAACACACCTCAAGTACATCCGCCGGGACATGGAAGAAGTTCGCGGTGACGTCAAATCCATCAAGCACAGGCTGGCCTATTCCGCCGGCGGCACAGCGGTGGTTCTTGGGCTGCTGGGCTGGATCGCCAATAGCCGGTTCGAACAGGTTATTTCACTGCTGCTGGCGCATTGAGTTGCCCTGCACACAAAACCCGGTCAATCGACCGGGTTTTGTGTGACACAGCCACTGAAAGTTCAGCCCAACACTTCACTCAATGGAATGAAGAAAACACTGTCGCCCTGGACCAGCGTGCAATCTTCCAGTACTTCGACCAGCCCATCAGCCCAGGCAGCGCTGCGCAGCACCCCTGAACTCTGGTTTTTGTAGATCGTTGCCTTGCCGTTTTCCAGCCGGCCACGCAAATACTCACGCCGATTGCCTGGCACTGGCCAGTCGAACCCTGCCTGCACCTGCACCTTTAGCGGATCAACGTCGGCCACACCCTGGCGGCGCAGGAGATAAGGCCGGGTCAACAATGCGAACGTCACGAGGGTCGACGCCGGATTGCCTGGCAAGCCAATCACCGGCACCCCGCGAAAATGTCCGAATGTCAGCGGTTTGCCCGGTTTGATGGCCAGTTTCCACAACGTCAGTTCGCCTTCCTCACGCAAGGCGATGCCCAGGAAATCGGCCTCGCCTACCGATACGCCACCGGTCGAGAGGACCAGGTCGACATCTTTCAACTCGCCCAATCGGGCACGGGTGGTTTCCAGATTGTCGGGAAGAATTCCTGCGTCGACGACCTCGCAGCCCAAACGCTGCAACCAGCTGCACAACAACACCCGGTTGCTGTTGTAGATCTGCCCCGGCCCCAGTGGCTGCCCCGGCTCGATCAATTCGTCGCCAGTGGACAACACCGCCACGCGCACTTTACGAACCACCTCCAGCTCAGCGCAGCCTAACGAGGCGGCCAACCCTTGCTCGATGGGGCCCAGTCGGGTACCCGCCGGCAGAATCAGTTCGCCGACGATGGTTTCCTGGCCTTGCGGGCGGATGTTCTGGCCTGGGGTCATGCTTTCGGTGAAGCGTATTCGCTCATTCGCCTGAACCTCGGCGTTTTCCTGCATCTCGACGCAATCAGCCCCGGCGGGAACAGGTGCCCCGGTGAAAATGCGCGCACAGGTGCCTGGCTGCAGTGGTTCAGGCGCCTGGCCAGCGAAGACTTTCTGACTGACCGCCAACGGCTCGCCCGTCCAGTCAGCGACGCGCAAGGCATAACCGTCCATGGCGCTGTTGGGCCACGGCGGCAGGTCAAGCGTCGAGACCAGGTCTTGTGCCAGGACACGTCCCTCGATCTGCGCCAACGGCAAGCGTTCACGCTCGACAATCCTTGAGGTTTCAGCCATTTCCAGCAATCGGGCCAACGCCTGCTCGACAGGCATCAGGCTGCCGGTCTTGCCCGGCTTACCCACGGGATTCACAAGGCTCTGCCTGTTTCAAATGGGGTACGAAATTGCACGGGCGATGGCGCGAATCCAGTTGCTCAGCCAGTATGCCGTCCCATCCCGTACGCACGGCATTGGTCGACCCTGGCAAGCAGCAAACCAGCGTGCCATTGGCCAAACCAGCCAGTGCGCGGGACTGTACGGTCGAGGTGCCGATATCGGCTACCGAGATCTGGCGGAACAGTTCACCGAATCCATCGACCTGCTTGTCCAGCAGGCAACTGACGGCTTCCGGGGTGCTGTCACGCCCGGTAAAGCCCGTGCCGCCGGTGATCAGCACAACCTGCACGACATCGTCGGCAATCCAGTTGGCAACTTGCGCGCGAATTTTGTAGAGGTCATCTTTGAGCAACACCCGCGCAGCCAGGTAATGGCCGGCGGCGGTCAAGCGGTCGACGAAGACCTGGCCGGAGGTGTCGGTTTCCAGGGTGCGGGTATCGCTGACAGTCAGCACGGCAATGTTCAGCGGTGCGAAAGGTACATCAGCCTTGGCTTTCATAGGCTCGTCCAGTTGTAGGAGAAACAGCCCGGTGTTATATCACAGCGCTCGGTTTTTTCGCCGCCCCCATGGAGACTTGCCATGAACCCGAACACCCCCTTGCCACCCTGCTCCATCCTGCTCCTGGCGGGCGGGCGCGGCCAACGTATGGGTGGGCAGGATAAAGGCTTGCTGCAATGGCGCGGCGAGCCGTTGATTGCACACTTGCATCGCATGAGCCGCCCGCTGACCGATGACCTGATCATCTCCTGCAATCGCAACCTTGAAAAGTACGCGCCCTACGCCGACCAATTGGTGCACGATGACGAGAGCGGCTTCCCCGGTCCGCTGGCGGGTATTCGTGCCGGCCTGAAAGCAGCTCGCCATGCTCACATGCTGGTCTTGCCCTGTGACGTACCAGGCATTGACGCGCAGTTGATCGACGACATGCGCAACGCCGCCAACCTGCAGCCGGACAAGCCATTGATGGTGTGGCACGACGATCATTGGGAGCCGTTGTTGTGTGTGATTCCGGTCGCACACAGGGCCGTGTTCGAAAGTGCCTGGCACGAAGGGGAACGCAGCCCTGGACGGGTGATGCGCAAGCTCGGTGCGACAGCGCTGCGATGCCGCGACCAAGATCCGAGACTGGCCAATCTCAACACCCCGGAACTGTTAAACGGTCATCCACCACAACCAGGCTGAGATTAGTCAGGAACTTGCACGGACGGTGCACGTCTCACACTCAGTAACCAAAGAATTCTAATTCGGAGACACACTCATGACTCAACGGACCCTCGCCACTTTCATGCTCGCACTCGGCCTCGCCACCCTCGCCGGTTGCGCTTCGCCTACAGTGATCACCTTGAATGACGGTCGCGAAATCCAGGCCGTCGACACGCCACAATTCGACAAGGATTCCGGCTTCTACGAATTCGAACAGCTCGATGGCAAACAGACCCGCATCAACAAGGATCAGGTTCGTACCGTCAAGGAGTTGTAATCCTGGCATCGCCGGATAGCAAAAAGCCCGCTGGATGCGGGCTTTTTCATGCCTGGAACACAGCGCTCCGGGGCAAATGCCGGATCACCATTGCAAGGTGATCTCGCTCTCGAACACTCGCGCCTGGCCCGTGACCGGGTCGATGAATTTCAACCCCTGCGCCAGCAGCTTCAAGGGCTTAGCGTAGTCGTCCTGCGCATCCTTGAGCACTTCGGGGTAAAACGGGTCATTGCAGATGCCGGCGCCCAACGCGGCCATGTGCACCCGCAGTTGATGTTTCTTGCCGGTCACCGGGTACAGGCCATAACGCCACAGCTCGCCGTGTTTCTCCCTGACTTCGATCGCGGTTTCGGTATTGCTGGTACCCGGCCCTTCCTGCATGCGGAAGAACGGCTCGCCGTCGACCAGCCGGCTTTTGTGAATCAGCGGGAACGCAAGATCAGGCAACGCGGCGGCGATGGCCTCGTAGCGTTTTTCGATCTGCCGGGTTGGAAACAACGACTGATAAGCCGAACGGCTCTGCGGGTTGGCGGAAAACAGCACCAGCCCCGCGGTATGCCGGTCGATGCGATGCAGCGGAACCAGATGCGGGTTGTCCAGGCGCCGGATCAATCGTCTCAGCAGCGTCTGCTCGACGTATTCCCCCGCAGGCGTCACCGGCAAGAAGTGGGGTTTGTCGGCCACCACCAGGTGCTCGTCGGCATACAGGATCGACTCGATCACGGGGATCGGCTTCTCATCCGGCACTTCGCGAAAATAATGAATCCGCAAACCTTCCTTGTAGGCCAGGTCAAGGCTGATTGGCATGCCCTGGCCGTCGAGAACCCGGCCACGGGCGATACGGTCCAGCCATTGTTCGCGACCGATGGCGCTGAAGTGCTCGCACAGGCAATCGAGGACGGTCTGCCACGAGCCGGGTGGCAAGTAGAGCGTGCTGGCTTGGCTGTGTGCCGCGCAAAAAGATGAAGTGGACATACGAAAGCTTAACCCTCAGTGCAGGGCGGCATTATCCAACAGCAAAGGGCATGAACCTAGAAGAGATTCCTCACGCCGAGATCGACGCGCGCGCCGCCGCTTCGGTGTAATCCTTGAGCCAGCGCAGCACATCGACTGCCTCCCAGCGAGTGGGGTCATAAAGGGCGTACAACAATCCCTGATAACCGACGACATCGAGTTGCCGGTGATAACCGGCACGTTGAAACAAGGCTTCGATTTCTGCGAAACAGGTATTGAAATGGGTTTTGTTGAAAGGCGTTTTCCCCTCGGTCACCAGGCCGTCCAGGCGCAACTCGAGGACGGCCTCGCGCACGACGTCCGGGGACATCCGGTTCACACTGCTCTTCAATTGTTCGACATTGACCACGATTCATCCCTCTCACGCCGAGGCTCGCCTGACAGTTCCCGAAAACCGGGAATGTGAAGCCAGCCACCACGAATAACTGTATACGCATACAGTATCCGATCAACAGCGAATTAGCCAAGGGGATCAATCGCAAAGTTCGACAGGCGGGACATGCCACCCACGCCAAAACCGTTCAACTGAGGAACGCCACCACTTCATCGGCACCGAACGGCCAGCCCAGTTCAGCGCCGGTATCGACCCGTCGTAGCACCGGAATACGCAGGCTATAGGCGGCAAACCAGGTTTCATCGTCAGCGATATCCACCAGTTCCACCAACAGGCCTCGCTCGACGAACTCCATCAACATGGCTTCGGCCACCTCACAGAGATGGCAGCCCAGGGTGCCGAATAACTGACATTCAGGAAGCATGAGCGCTCCACCAGAAATTGAAGCGATCATTCTAGGCCTGCCCCGAAAAACCGTCGAGCCATGGATTTGCGGGGGAGGAAAAAGCTGAATCAGTCCTGGCTCACCGCGCCGATCTTGTGGATCGACAGGTCGGCGCCGTAATACTCCTGCTCCTGGCTCAGGCGCAAGCCGTGCAGCGCCTTGATCACGCCATACACTGCAAACCCGCCGGCCAGGGCCACGGTCACGCCCAGGGCGGTACCGATCAACTGGCTGATCAGGCTGACCCCGCCCAGCCCACCCAAGGCGCTCTGGCCGAAGATGCCGCAGGCAACGCCACCCCAAACGCCGCACAGGCCATGCAACGGCCAGACACCCAACACATCGTCGATGCGCCATTTGACTTGAGCGGCGGTAAAGCACCAGACAAACAGTGCCCCCGCGACAGCGCCGGTGACCAGAGCCCCCACCGGGTGCATCAGGTCGGAACCGGCGCAGATCGCCACCAGCCCTGCCAACGGGCCGTTATGCAGAAAGCCCGGGTCATTGCGCCCGACAATCAACGCCGCTGCCGTGCCGCCGACCATGGCCATCAACGAGTTCACTGCCACCAGGCCGCTGACACCTTGCAGGGTTTGTGCGCTCATGACGTTGAAGCCGAACCAGCCGACGATCAGGATCCACGAGCCCAACGCCAAAAACGGGATGCTCGAGGGTGCGAACGCGACCAGCCGACCGTCGCGATAACGGCCGTTGCGCGGCCCGAGTAACAACACCGCCGCCAGTGCCAGCCAACCGCCCATGGCATGCACCACCACCGAGCCTGCAAAATCGTGGAACCCGGCGCCAAAGTGCGCCTGCAACCAGGCCTGTAAGCCCAGGTTGCCATTCCAGACCATGCCTTCGAAGAACGGGTAGATGAACGCGACAATCAATGCCGTGGCGCACAGTTGCGGGACAAACCGCGCACGCTCGGCAATCCCCCCGGAAATGATCGCCGGGATCGCCGCGGCAAAGGTCAGCAGAAAGAAAAACTTTACCAGCCCATAGCCATGATCGGCATTGAGTACTGCCGCCGGTTGCATGAACGTCACGCCATAGGAGATCCAATAGCCTATAAAGAAGTAGGCCAGAGTCGAAACGGCGAAGTCGCTGAGGATCTTCGACAGCGCATTGACCTGGTTTTTTTGTCGTACCGTCCCGACTTCCAGAAAGGCGAAACCGGCGTGCATGGCCAGAACCATGACCGCACCGATCAGAATGAACAGCGTGTTGGAGCTATGGACCAGGGTGTCCACAGCGCTTTGCAGGTTTTCCATGGAGTTGGCAGACCTTATGAAAAAAGCACCAAAGCAGTTCGCGATCATCTGCTCATGCACCAAGTTGCATCGTCGATTCATCAGTAGCCTGATAGCACCGAACCGCTTTGGCGCACGAGCGCCGTCCGGGCAAAATGCGCTCCAGACGTTTGCGCGAGTTTTTTTGATTGGTTTTATGGAGATCATGCCCGGCAATAGCGCGACTGCGCGTACCGGCGCACCACGACACAGCAAAAGTTGTACCAGTCATTTGTACTGAACCTTCGCCGAAGGCTCATACTCGAACACATCAGAAAGCCACTTATGGAGATTCCCCATGGCCCGCATCCAGGCAAAGACTGCTCAAGAAATCCTGATGAACGACTTTCAAACACTGGTCAGTGATACCGAACGGTTGCTGGAGCACACCGCGGCCCTGGCCGGTGACCAGGCGGACGAGTTACGCGAGCAGATTCACGACAGCCTGTTGCGAGCCCGTGAAACCCTCAAATTGACCGAAGACTCCCTGCGCGAACGCGGGCAGGCTGCGGTCACTGCCACTGAAGACTATGTCCAGGCCAACCCGTGGCAATCGGTCGGGATCGCCGCTGGCGTGGGTTTCCTGATCGGCCTGCTGGCCAGCCGGCGCTGATATGTCGATCGGTGAATCCGACCCGTCCGTGACGGGAACCAGCTCCTCATCGCGGCGCCTGGGTGCTGCTTTCCTCGGGTTGCTGCACAGCCATGTCGAATTGTTCGGCATCGAATTGCAGGAACAGAAAGCCCGCACCGTCAGCCTGTTGCTGTTCGCCGGCCTGGCCCTGGTGTTTGCCCTGCTGTTGTTGGTGGGGCTGTCGACCCTGGTGCTGATCGTGTTCTGGGACACCTATCGCCTGGCCGCCATCATCGGCCTCTGCGTGTTCTACACCCTCGCCGCCGCCTTCTGTGGCATGCGCTTGAGAGCGGCGATTTTCGATGAGTCCTCGCCCTTCCATGGCACGCTGGAAGAGCTGGCCAATGATCGGGAGCGCCTCTTGCCATGAGCTTGCCTGAACTGCCACGCAACAGCTCGCGCGCAGAAATGCGCAAGGCGCTGATCCGCCTGCGCATGGAAATGCATCGCCAGGAAATCCGCCACGAATCCGCGCAACTGCTGCAACCCTTGAAGCGCGTGCGCGGCATGACGCAAAACCTGCAGGACGGCTTCGGCATCAAACACGCGCCGCTCTGGGGCGTGGCCGCCGTCACCTTGCTCGGTTTCCTGACCGGCAAGGGTGCAAAAAGCGGAGGAGGCCTCGGTACGCTGACCCGGCTGGCCCGCCTTGGCACCACGCTGGTGCCGCTGATAAAACTGTTTGCGCAAAGCACATCGCGCAAAGACTGATCATTGGCTTGCTGGCCACATTCTTGCAGTATCGACCGGATGCGCCCCTCTATCGAGGGGCGCAATCCTGTTCGCCTACCCGGTCAACACCAAAAACAAGAATCTACTAAGGAGACCCCGTGATCGACGGGCAACCGCTCGCCTGTTTCCAGCCGTTCATCGATACCGCCACCGGCCGCATCGCCGGCGTCGAGGCGCTGGGTCGCCTGCTTCAGGCCGATGGACAAATGGCCTCGGTAGGACCTCTGTTTGCCGACCCGCGGACCCCCGCGGCCGCCCTTCGCCGACTTGACCGGCAGGTACGCGACAATGCCTTGAGCCGCCTGCACGAAGCGCCGCCCGAGTGGTTTCTGAGCCTGAACATATCCCCGCGATGGATCAGCCGTTTGCGCCCGGAACAGCCACTGCCGAGCCTCCAGCAATTGAGCCGGCACGGGATCGACCCGCAGCGCATCGTATTCGAGGTCACTGAACTGGGCGGCGATATCCAGCGCCTGGCGCAGGTGGTGGCGCGCTATCGCCAAGCCGGCGCGAGAATCGCCATCGACGATTTTGGCGCCGGGTATTCTCAGCTCGATCGCGTGCTGGCCCTGCAACCGGACATTCTCAAACTCGATATGCGCCTGTTCCAGGCCGCGGCCCTGGGAGGGCCCAGCAGTGACGTGGTCAAGGCCCTGGCACAAATGGCGGAAAAAACCGGCTGCTGGATCATTGCCGAAGGCGTGGAAACCGAAGCTCAGCTGAATTTTGCGCTGGAATGCGGTTCACGCTACGTCCAGGGCTTTCTGTTTTGCACGGCACGCAACTGACCCCGAACCTTGAATGGCGCAACAACCGCTGGGAGGCTGACAATCGTTACCTGGGCCACAACTGGTCCTGGCGCCCGTACTTTTATCACTTGCTGGCGGAGGGCTGGGAGGAGCGCCGCCTCACGCTTTCGAGCATCTATCGCGACGGCACCAGCAACCAATATTGCCTGACCGCCGGGCAGTTTTTCGACAACGGTGAACGCCTGCTGCTCATCGACATCGACGCTGCCGGGTTGTAGTTCCGCTTGCAGGTGCCGACGCGAAACGGGAAGCTAGGCCTTCAGTCACCTGACGGAGAGACCTCGCCTTGGATTGGCAAACCCTGCTCACCCGCGAACGCCTCGGAAAACCTCTGCACAGCCCTGAAGAACTCGGCCGCAGCCCTTTTCACAAAGACCATGACCGGATCATCTTCTCGGGGGCTTTCCGTCGCCTCGGGCGCAAGACACAGGTCCATCCGGTATCCAGCAACGATCACATTCATACGCGCCTGACCCACTCGCTGGAAGTCAGTTGCGTTGGCCGTTCGCTGGGCATGCGCGTCGGCGAAACCATCCGCGGCGCCCTGCCCGACTGGTGCGAACCCAGCGACCTGGGAATGGTGGTGCAATCGGCCTGCCTGGCCCATGACATCGGCAACCCGCCTTTCGGCCATTCCGGCGAAGACGCGATCCGTCACTGGTTCCAGCAGGCTGCGGGTCGTGGCTGGCTGGATGCAATGAGTGAAGCCGAGCGCAATGACTTCCTGAACTTCGAAGGCAATGCCCAGGGCTTCCGGGTGCTTACCCAGCTTGAGTATCACCAGTTCGACGGCGGTACCCGACTGACCTACGCCACGCTTGGCACCTACCTTAAGTATCCGTGGACAGCCAGGCACGCCGACTCGCTGGGCTACAAGAAACACAAGTTCGGTTGCTATCAGTGCGAGCTGCCCCTATTGGAACAGATCGCCCAAAAACTCGGCCTGCCACAGCTGGAAGAGCAGCGCTGGGCCCGGCATCCGCTGGTGTACCTGATGGAGGCCGCCGACGACATTTGCTACGCGCTGATCGATCTGGAAGACGGCCTGGAAATGGAGTTGCTGGAGTACGCCGAAGTCGAGTCCCTGCTGTTGGATCTGGTGGGCGATGACTTGCCGGAAACTTACCGCCAGCTCGGTCCCGACGATTCGCGTCGACGCAAACTGGCGATCCTGCGCGGCAAAGCCATCGAACACCTGACCAATGCCGCCGCCCGTGCGTTCGTCGAGCAGCAGGATGCGCTGCTCGCCGGCACATTACCCGGCGATCTGGTGGAACACATGCACGGTCCCGCCAAGCGTTGCGTGCTGAATGCCAAGGACATGGCGCGTAAGAAAATCTTCCAGGACAAGCGCAAGACCCTGCACGAGATCGGCGCCTATACCACGCTGGAAATCCTGCTCAACGCCTTTTGCGGGGCAGCGCTGGAACAACACAATGGCCGTACCCCCTCGTTCAAGAGTCGCCGCGTCCTTGACCTGCTGGGCAACAGTGCACCGGATCCCCACGGCCCGTTGCACACTTCGTTTTTGCGCATGATCGACTTTATCGCCGGCATGACCGACAGCTATGCCAGTGACATGGCCCTGGAGATGACCGGCCGCGCCCGACATTGAGGTATGTGTCGATTGATCAGCCATTACGCTGCACGTTATGGCTGATCAACCCTTCAACCTCCAACAACACTCAAGCCTCGTCGAATCGCCCTACAGCACATGGCGAGTTGAACTGATCGCTTGCCCGTCACGCTCGCGAAACAATCGCCCTTCTTTCTGTTCGACAGACGAAGTGTGCCCATGGCCGAAAACGATCTACGCATCCTCGTGGTGGAAGACCACCCTTTCCAGCTGATGGCCACGCAATGCCTGCTGGAAAGTTATGGCTTCAGCCGCTTGACGACCACCGACAGCGCCAAGGGCGCCATGCAGCAGATGCTCGGCGCTGTACAACCGTTCGATGTGCTTTTATGCGACCAATGCCTGCCTGACCTGTCAGGACTTGACCTGGTCAGGTTCGCCAGCCAGCGAGGGCTGATCAGGCAGGCGATTCTTTTGAGCAGCCTGACCACCATTGAACTGGATGTGCTTGAAAAAGTGGCCGCCGAACATGGCCTGCCCTTGTTGGGTTACTTGATCAAGCCGTTGAAACAATCTGAATTTATAAACTTATTGATTACTTCATCACTACAAGACAATGGAGTCGAAAAATACACAGCGAAAAACTTACAGAGACCGCCGTTTTAAACCGCCTCTGAAGACGGTATTTCTTCGAGCTTCCTAATATGAAACCCAGTTACCCCGTAGTCCCATTCTTCTTAATCTGTAGGACTTCTCCTATATTGCCGCTACAGCCCGGTCAGTTCATGCGCCCCCTCAAGTATCTGAGCTAAGGTGCGCGCTTTATTGTGAGCTCGCATGGGACTTGATTATGAACTCCGTTTTTATTGTCGACGATCACCCTGTTATCCGCCTTGCCGTTCGAATGTTGCTGGAGCATGAAGGTTACAAAGTCGTCGGCGAAACGGACAATGGGGTCGACGCCATGCAAATGGTCCGCGAATGCATGCCGGACCTGGTCATTCTCGACATCAGCATCCCCAAGCTGGACGGCCTGGAAGTGCTGTCTCGATTCAATGCCATGAGCAACCCGCCCAAGACCCTGGTACTGACAGCACAGTGTCCGACACTCTTCGGTATTCGCTGCATGCAATCGGGTGCATCGGGCTATGTCTGTAAACAAGAGGACATCAGCGAGCTGGTGAGTTCCATAAAAGCGGTCTTTTCGGGTTACAACTATTTCCCCAGTGAGGCCTTGAACCCCGTCCACGGAGATGAAACACGCTGTATCGAACTGGAACTGTTCAAAACCGTCAACGATAGAGAGTTGATGGTATTGCAACTGTTTGCCCAAGGTCGCACGAACAAGGAGATTGCCAAGGGCATGTTCCTGAGCAATAAAACTGTGAGCACCTACAAAAAACGCCTCATGCAAAAACTCAAGGCCAAGTCCCTTGTTGAACTTATCGAGATGGCAAAACGTAACGCACTGGTGTGAGAATCTCGATGCCCAGTCGTTTGATGGCCTACCTGATTAAAGTGACCGCAGGTCTATGCGTGAGCACCACGTTGTTCGCAGCAGCGGACCGCGAACACTACACGCTGCTGAGCCGTTCGAAGGCCGGGGCGCTGGAGGTTCGACTGGATGAATCGCAACGGCAATGGATACAACAAAAGCATCACCTGACCCTCGGTACGTCGGCGCCGGACTACCCGCCGTTCGACCTGACCACCAGCGGCCATGACTATGAAGGTTTTACCGCCGATTACGCCGGCCTTCTCGGAAAAACAACCGGCTTGCCCGTCACGGTTCAGCGCTACGAAAGTCGCGGGGCCGCGATCGCCGCCCTGGAAAACGGTGAAGTCGATTTGCTCGGCACGGCCAATGGGTTCGAGGCTGGTAATCCTGAAATCGCCTTGTCCATCCCCTATGCCGTCGACCAACCCGTGCTGGTGACCCGCGAAGGGGAAACCCGTTCCCTCACCGAGGGCCTGGCCGGGTTGCGCCTGAGCATGGTCTATCACTATCTGCCGCTGCCCGAAGTCAAAGCGTTGTACCCGAAGGCCATCATTACTTCCTACCCCTCTTACCAGAACGCAATCAACGCCGTAGCCTTCGATCAGGCGGACGTGTTTCTCGGTGACACCATTTCAACGCACTACATGATCAACAAGGGCTATTTGAACAACATCCGCATGGCCAATTTCGGCAAGCATGAAGCCCATGGCTTCAGTTTTGCGGTGAACAGGAATACCCCCGAACTGCTCGGCATCATCAACGCGATGATCCTGGCCATTCCTTCCAGTGAACGGGAAAACATCGCCAAGCGCTGGAGCGCCGGCAGCGACATTTTGCTGACCGATCAAAAACTGCAACTGACTGACCGCGAAGAACGCTGGCTGACCCAGCACCCGATCGTGCGTGTGGTGGTCAATGAGGCGTTTGCGCCCCTGACGTTTTTCGACAGCAATGGCAACTTTCGCGGAGTGACGGCCGATCTGCTTGAGCTGATAAGACTGCGCACCGGCCTGCGCTTCGACATCCGCCGCAGCCGAAGCGATGACGAGATGATCGAACAGGTCAACGACAACAAGGCCGATGTAGTCGCCGCCCTGCTACCCAGCGCCCAGCGTCAGGTTCGATTGAACTTTACCCGGCCCTTTCTGGAAAACTCCTACGTCCTGTTGACCCGCAAGGCTGCCGACAGCCCGACCAACCTCGAACAATTGCAGGACAAGCGCCTGGCCATCGCCCGCGGCAACCCACTGCTGGATTACTTGCGCAAAACATTTCCGCGGATCAGGCTGATCGAAACCGCAGACACCTTCAGCGCCGTCGAACTGCTCGCCGAAGGCCAGGCCGAGGGCGCCGTAAACTCATTGGTCATCGCCAACTACTTCATTTCCTCGCGACTGTTCGAACACACGATGCAAATCAGCACTACCATCGGCACCGAGCAAGCGGCTTTTTCCCTGGCCACGGCACGAGGTGCCAAGGAACTCAACGCCATTCTCGACAAGGCGTTACTGAGCATCTCGCCGGAAGAACTGGGCATCATCAACAGCCGCTGGCGTGGCTATTCGGCGTCGTCACAAAGCACCTGGCGCAACTACCAAAGGCTGTTCTACCAGATCGTCATCGGTGCAGGCCTGCTGTTGCTGATGTCCATTGCGTGGAATGACTACATGCGACGCCAGATCAAGCAACGCAAGGCGGCCGAGCGGGCGCTGAACGATCAATTCGAGTTCATGCGCTCGTTGGTCAACGGCACACCGCACCCGATCTATGTGCGTGATCGCCAGGGGCTGCTGCAAAGTTGCAATGACAGTTACCTGCAGGCGTTCAGCGCCAGGCGTGAAGACGTCATTGGCAAAAGCGTGATGCAGGGGTCGATGAGCAATGTATTCGAAGCCCGCGAGTACCAGGCCGACTACCAGCGCGTGGTGGCTGAGGGGCGCCCGTTGATCGTCGACCGCGAGCTGCATATCGGTGACCGGCGACTGACGATCTATCACTGGATCCTGCCTTATCGCGATTCCAGTGCCACCGTGCAAGGCATTATCGGCGGCTGGATCGACATCAGCGAACGGCGGCAACTGCTCGATGACTTGCGATGCGCGAAAGAGCACGCCGATAAAGCCAACCGCGCCAAAAGCACGTTCCTGGCGACCATGAGCCATGAGATCCGTACGCCGATGAACGCCATCATCGGCATGCTCGAACTGACCCTCAAGCGCCTCGATCAGCAGCACCCAGAGCGCCCGGCCATCGATGTGGCGTACAACTCGGCGCAGGGTCTGCTGGAGCTGATCGGCGACATCCTCGACATCGCCCGAATCGAATCCGGACGCCTGAGCCTGAGTCCGGAACGCGTCAATCCCGGTGAACTGGTGGCCTCGGTGGTGCGGATTTTCGATGGGCTGGCGCGACAGAAAGAACTTGAACTGCTGCTGGAGTTTTCACCGGCCGACCCGACCTTCGATGTCTTGCTGGACCCTTTGCGCTTCAAGCAAGTGCTGTCCAACCTGGTCAGCAATGCGATCAAGTTCAGCGAACGAGGCCGGGTACGGGTGATCGTCGAGTTGCAAGCGGCAACGCCACCTGAGCGCGTGCAAATGCGGGTACAGGTTCACGACAGTGGTATCGGGATCAGCCAACAGGATCAACTGCGCCTGTTCGAACCGTTTGCCCAGGCCGCCCAGCAATCGGCCAGGGGCGGCGCCGGATTAGGCCTGGTGATCAGCCGTAACCTGTGCGAAATGATGGGCGGCAGCCTGCAACTTCATAGCGAGCCGGGGGTGGGCACGCAGGTGGAGGTACTGCTGCATCTGGAAACGTTACCGCTGCAACCGTCAGCCCGAATTGCCGAAACGCAGATCGTCATCGCCACGACCCCGCTGAATGTGCTGGTGGTCGACGATCACTCGGCCAATCGCTTGCTCACCTGCCAGCAACTGGAGTTTCTTGGCCATCGCTTCAGCGTTGCAGCCGATGGCCAGGAAGGATTCGAGGCCTGGCAGGCGCAACCGTTTGATCTGGTGATCGCCGACTGCAACATGCCGGTCATGAATGGCTATGAGCTGGCTCGTGCCATTCGCCGGTATGAACGACAACACCCGCAAGGGCCCTGCACCCTGCTCGGCTTTACTGCCAACGCGCAACCGGAAGAGATTCAACGCTGCAAACTGGCCGGAATGGATGACTGCCTGTTCAAACCCCTGAGCCTCGGCGATTTGAGCCAATGGCTAACCGGCATCGATCCTGTCCACGCTGTCCCGCCGTTCAGTATTCATGGATTGAAACAACTGACCGGGGGCAACCCGGTGTTGAACCAGCGATTGCTCACCGAGTTGCTCAACAGCAACCGCCAGGACCTGCAAACACTGTTGTCACTCTCTCGCGCCGGGGACACTCCGGCGTTGCAGGACATTGCCCACAAAATCAAGGGTGCCGCGCGGATCGTGCAGGCCACTCGCTTGATCGAGCGCTGCGAAGCACTTGAAGTAGCCTGTCACGGCGATGTCGATAGCGAAAAAGTGGCTGAATGCTGCCGATCCATGCAGCGCGCCATGCTTGAACTGGAGCACGCATTGCTCCGGCAAATTGAGCCATCGGACGAAAGCAAAATGACAGAGCCTTAACTATGCTTGGACCCTCAGCAGTGCGTTAACCCTCAGGGAGAAACCCGCAATGCCTAACCCACTGCGCACGGACCCACGCCGGTTTCCACTGCACGTCCATATCAGCGTGATGTTCACTTTTTTATTGCTGTTGACCGGGGTCGTACTGGGCGTATTCAACTACCGGCAAACCACGCAGATCATCCTGTCCAGCAGCGAAAAACTCTTCAACCGCATTGAGCAGGATGTCCGACTCGACCTGCAAGCGACCTACGAACCCATTCGGCACCTGTTGAGCCTGCTGGCGTTGAACCCGGCGGGACAGTCCGTTGACCTGGAACAGCGCCTGGCCTTGCTCGAACCCTTCAGCCAGTCACTCGAAGACAACCCCGATCTGGCCTCGTTGTACCTGGGCTACGACAGCGGTGACTTTTTCATGGTCCGCCCGCTGCGTACCCCTGAAATGAAGGCCTTGCTCAAGGCCCCGGACACCGCGACCTACCAGGTCTGGAGTATCGAGCACGACAGCGGCGGCCAGCCCCATTCCCAGTCTTTGTTTTTCGACCGCCACCTGGCACTGCTCAGCCGCCAGGACAACCTGAACGACACGTACGACCCGCGCACCCGCGCCTGGTTTACCAGTGCCCGCAGCGACAATGACCAGATCACCACCGAGCCCTACGTGTTTTTTTCCACCCACAACGCGGGCACCACGCTCGCGCGACGCAGCGGCGACAAGGCCATCATCGGCGCCGACCTGACCCTGGCCGAACTCAGCGCGACCCTGGCCAAGCACGTCGTCACCCCCAGTACCGAAATCGTGTTGTTCGACGCCCAAGGCAATGCCATCGCCTACCCCGACAGCAACAGGCTGATTGTCGACGACCAGACCGCCCGCCTGGCCAAAGCGGCCGACCTCAGCCCCAGCCTGGGTGTGTTGCTCAAAGGCCAACAACAGGGCCGCCGCTTGAACGCCTATGGCCGGGAATGGATCGTGGCCCGCAGCAGCATGGAGGAAGGAGGACCCCAGGGGCTGCAACTGGCGCTGCTGGTTCCGGAGGATGAATTGCTCGTCGATGCCTATCGGATGCGCTGGCAAGGTGCACTCATTACCCTGGCGACGCTGCTGTTATGCGTGCCACTGGGTTGGCTGACTTCCAGGATACTGGTCAAGCCCTTGCGCGCGCTGGTGCAGGAGGCAGACGCGATTCGCAGTTTCGATTTCAACTTTCCGCTGTCCCGGCGCTCGCCTGTGCTTGAAGTCGATCAACTGGGCGTGTCGATGGGAAGGATGAAAGACACGCTGGCCAGCTTCTTCCAGATCACTGACAGCCTCAGCGCCGAAACCCGCTTTGCCCCGCTGCTGGAGCGGGTGTTGTTTGAAACCGTGAAAATCGGCCAGGCCCAGGCCGGCCTGATCTATCTGCGCGAAGGCGATGGCGAATCCATGGAGCCCCATGGGCTGGTCATCAACAACAGCACGCAAAACCTGCAATCCTTCAACGTCCGCGGGCACTCGCTCGAGGACCCGCAAAGCCCCGCTTGGCTGCACCAGTTGGCCAACGCCGACAACGTCGTCAGCAACCTCGGTTTCGATGAGGCCGGTGACCTGCAAAAAATCCTGCTCGCACTGGAATGCCCTCGGGTTCATCTGATCGGCATCCGCTTGCACAATCGCCACAACGAAACCGTGGGCCTGCTGGTATTACTGCTGGCCGACAGCGGCGAGCAAAGCGACCTGGACAAACTGCGACCGGACCGTATCGCGTTTCTCCAGGCGGTGTCCGGCGCGGCGGCCGTGAGCATCGAAAGCCAGCGCCTGCAAGCCCGGCAAAAACAGTTGCTGGACGCGTTCATTCAACTGCTGGCGGGTGCCATCGACGCCAAAAGCCCCTACACCGGCGGCCATTGCCAGCGCGTGCCGGAACTGACGCTGATGCTCGCCCAGGCTGCCGCCGACAGCCAGGAGCCGGCCTTCCGCGGCTATCAACCGACCGAGGATGAATGGGAGGCGCTGCACATTGCCGCCTGGCTGCACGATTGCGGCAAGGTCACCACCCCTGAATACGTCGTCGACAAAGCCACCAAACTGGAAACCCTGAGCGATCGGATCCACGAAATCCGCATGCGCTTCGAGGTGCTCAAGCGCGATGCCTGGATCAGCTACTGGCAGGCCATCGCCCTGGGCGGCGACGAGCCTGCGCTGGCAGCCTTGCGCGATGCCAGCCTGGCCGGTGTTGACGATGATTTCGCCTTCGTCGCGCGTTGCAATCTCGGCGGCGAGGCGATGGCCGACGCTGATCTGCAGCGCCTGCGCAGCCTGGCCCAACGCACCTGGAGCCGAACCCTGGATGACCGGCTGGGTGTGTCCTGGGAAGAAAACCGGCGCCAAAGCAGGACACCTGCCCCGTCCCTGCCAGTCAGCGAACCGCTTTTGGCGGACAAGCCCGAGCACCTGTTCGAACGCAACGAAAACGAAGTGATACCGCCGGACAATCCACTGGGTTTCAAACTCGACGTACCCGCGCACAAATACAACCGGGGCGAGCTGTACAACCTGTGCATTGTCCGCGGCACCCTGACCAGCGAAGAGCGTTATGTCATCAACAACCACATCGTGCAGACGATCCTGATGCTCAACCACCTGCCGTTCCCCGCGCATCTGCGCAGCGTCGCGGAAATCGCCGGTGGGCATCATGAGAAAATGGACGGCAGCGGTTACCCGAAACGCTTGAAACGCGAAGAGATGAGCCTGCCGGCGAGGATGATGGCGATTGCCGATATTTTCGAAGCGTTAACGGCGGCCGACCGCCCCTACAAAAAAGCCAAGACCTTGAGCGAGGCGCTGGGCATCATGGCGTTCATGTGCCGTGATGCCCACATCGACCCCGAGCTGTTCGGCCTGTTCATCAAGGCGCAGATCTATCTGCAGTACGCCAGGCGCTTCCTCGACCCGCAGCAGATCGACGCGGTGGACGCCTCGAGCCTGCTGGCCAAGGCGGGACTGGCGTCTTGATCAACAGTCGGTCAGGCGCAGGAAAATTGCCGCCAGCTGCTCGATGCCGGCCTGGTCCTGTGCGCTGAAACGCGAAAGTTTCGGGCTGTCGAGGTCGAGCACACCGATCAACCGGCCGTCCTTGACCAGCGGCACGACCAGCTCGCTGTTCGACGCACTGTCGCAGGCGATGTGACCGGGAAACGCGTGCACATCTTCCACCAACTGCGTCTGCAAGGTAGCGGCTGCGGTGCCGCAAACGCCGCGACCAAACGGAATCCTCACGCACGCGATTTGTCCCTGGAACGGACCGAGTACCAGTTCTTCGTTGCGGGTGAGGTAGAAACCGGCCCAGTTCAGGTCATCAAGCTGATTGAACAGGAACGCCGAGAACTGCGCGGCATTGGCGATGAAATCCCTTTCGTCCGCCAACAAGGATTCCAGCTGCGCGTGCAGCATGCCGTAGCCTTCCAGGCCCTGGCCGCTCTTTTGTAAATCGATCATGCCTTGTGCTCCAACAGTTTCAGACCGACCCAATAACGGGCAAATTGGTAGGCGCAACGTCCATTGCGATTGCCCCGGCCGGTGGCCCAACGGACTGCCAGGATGTCCAGTTCTTCGGTGCGCTGCCACGCCAGCCCGGCCTTGGCGGCCAACTGGCCGATCCAGTGCTCGACCACATCGAGGAAGTGATCCTGGGTAAACGGATAGAACGAAAGCCACAAACCAAAGCGGTCCGACAGCGCGATCTTGTCTTCCACGGCTTCACTCGGATGCAATTCGCCGTCGACGCGTTTCCAGTTCTCGTTGTCGCTTTCCTTTTCCGGCACCAGGTGGCGACGGTTGGAGGTGGCGTACAGCAGCACGTTGTCCGGCGCCTGTTCCAGCGAGCCGTCGAGTACGCTTTTGAGTACCCGGTAATCGCCCTCGCCCGACTCGAACGACAGGTCATCGCAAAACAGCACGAAACGCTGGGGGAGCTTGGCGATCTGCTCGACCACGCGCGGCAGGTCTGCCAGGTGATCGCGTTCGATCTCGATCAAGCGCAAACCGGCCAGGGCGTGTTCGGCCAACAGGGCGCGTACCAGCGAAGACTTGCCGGTCCCCCGCGAGCCCCACAGCAAGGCGTGGTTGGCAGGCATGCCGTCGAGGAACTGTTGGGTGTTTTTGCCCAGCTGCTCGACTTGCCGGTCGACACCGATCAGGTCAGACAGACGCATGTCGAGGCTGACTTCCAGCGGCATCAGGTAACCGCCACGCGACTCGCGCTGCCAGCGCGCAGCCAGGCATTGCGTCCAGTCGATGGCCGGGCGCGGTGCCGGCAGCAGCGGTTCGATACGGGCTAGAACGGCATCGGCGCGTTCAAGAAAAGCATTCAATCGGGAATCCACGACTTCTCCTCGGGCACGTTCACAGTAATGATGGCGATACAGCGTCGAAATACAGCGTCCGGCGAACGGCTTGCCCCGCACTACAGGGCTCGCGAGAGCATCGGAAGACAGGCATGATCGACTATGCTTGAGCAGCGAAAGGAACAGGAAGTGGTTCACCCCCCCATGGATATCAAATTCACCAACCGGCTGTCATTCAAGCAAGCCAGGCTGACTGTGCTGGTCGGTTTTATTCTGGGCACGCTGCTCAGCCTGCTGCAAATAGGCATCGATTATGCCAGTGAAGACGCCTCCATCAATCGTGAAATCCTTTCATTACTGGAAATCAGCCACAACCCGGCCTCGCGGATCGCCTACAACATCGACGCTGAACTCGCCAAGGAGCTGACCCAGGGCCTGTTGCGCTCGCCGGCGATCATCGGGGTGAAGCTGACCGACAACAACGGCATCGTCCTGGCCAACGTCAAGCGTGCTGGCGTGCAAAACAGTTACCGGGTGCTCAGCGACTTCCTGTTTGGCGCCAGCCGACAGTTCGAAGACCGTCTTTACCTGGACCATCTCCCCAACGAATCCCTGGGAACGCTGCGCCTGAACGTCGACACTTATGCCTTCGGCGACCGCTTCCTGCGCCGGGCCGAAGTGACCCTGCTCAACGGCTTCGCCCGCAGCCTGCTGTTATCCGGGATTTTGCTGGCCTTGTTCTATGCCATGCTGACCAAGCCCCTGGTGCGGGTCATCCGCGAACTCAGCGGCCGCGACCCGAGCAGCATCGAGCCGACATCGCTGGAGTGCCCCGCCGGCCACGCCAACGATGAGATCGGCGTGCTGGTCAAGGTTGCCAACCAGCAATTTCAGAATATCGCCACTGAAATCCAGCAACGGCGAAACGCCGAAAACCGCCTGACCGAATACCTTGGTCAACTGGAAAACATCGTTTCGGCGCGCACCATCGAGCTCAAGGCGATCAACACCCGGCTCAGCCAATCGAACGAGGAACTGCAAGTCGCCCGCAGCACGGCCCTCGACATGGCCGAGGCACGCTCGGTGTTCCTGGCCAACATGAGCCATGAAATCCGCACGCCGCTCAATGGCTTGCTCGGGATGATCGCGCTGTCGCTGGACGGGCCGCTCACTGCCGAACAGCAGCAGCAACTGTCCATCGCCCATGACTCAGGCAAAGTGCTGGTGGAATTGCTCAACGATATTCTCGACCTGTCGAAATTCGATGCTGGGCAACTCGAACTCGAACACATCCCCTTCGACCTTGGCTCACTGGTCGAGGACACCGCCAACCTGCTGTCGCAGAACGCCGCCGCCAGCGTCGAACTGACCTGCCTGATCGATCCACGCTTCCCGGCACTGGTGCTCGGCGACCCGACCCGGGTGCGGCAAATCGTCAGCAACCTGTTGTCCAACGCGCTCAAGTTCACCCGATTCGGACGTGTCGACGTGCGCCTGTCGACGCAGGGCGATGGCGTCAGAATCGAAGTCTGCGACACCGGCATTGGCATTCCCCGGGATGCCCAGGTGAAAATTTTCCAACCGTTCACCCAGGCCGGCGCCGGCATCACTCGCCAGTTTGGCGGAACCGGGCTGGGCCTGGCGCTGACCTACAATCTGTGCGAAGCCATGCAAGGGCGCCTGACCATCAGTTCCGAACCGGGCTTCGGCAGCCAGTTCTGCGCGGATTTGCCCTTGCCCAGCCATACCCGTGCCATGCCGGTAGCCCTGCTCCAGGGCAAAGTCATCGCCATCACAGCCGCCAGCAGTGGCTTGCATGAACTGTTGAGCAACCTGGTGCCCGGCTGGGGACTGGCCTATGAACGACGCTCCATGGACGACTCGCTGCTTGGCTTGACGGCCGACGTGCTGATCACCGACTGCCCCGAATGCCTGTTCAATTTGCGGCCCACCCTTGGTGCACCGATCCTGCTGGTCACCGCCTACGGCAATTTCATGCCCAGCGAAGAGGTCAACGCCCTCGCCCCCTTGCAACAACAGGCGCGGCCCTTGGCGCGTAATACGCTGGACCAGATCTTGCGGCGGATCCTGCAACCCCAAACCCAACCGATCACCGAGGACCCGCTCACCGCGCAGGGCCCGCAAAGCCGCGGTCGCGTGCTGTTGGTCGAAGACAATCCGGTCAACCAGTTGGTGGCCAAGGGGATGCTCGGCAAACTCGGTTGCGAGGTAACCACGGCGGCCCATGGCGGCGAAGCCCTTGATCAGCTCGAGCAACGCGATTTCGACCTGGTGCTGATGGACTGCAACATGCCGGTGATGGATGGTTATGAAGCCAGCCGGCAAATCCGCCGCAGCGGCCGCTGGCCTCAGTTGCCCATCGTCGCCCTGACGGCCAACGCCATGTCAGAGGAACGCGAGCGCTGCCGGGCCGCGGGCATGAGCGACTACCTGGCCAAACCTTTCCGGCGCGAAGAACTCGCCGCCCTGCTGGACTTGTGGATACCTGCTAGGACAGCGACTTGATCTGCCCCAGCAGGTGATCGAGGCCGTCGCGCAAGTCGTTGAGGCGGTTCAGATCGACCCCGCTGTCGCACAACAGCCGCGCCTTGAGCGGCCCGACCTGATCGCGCAACGCCAGGCCGGCTGGCGACAGGCTCAGATGCACTTCACGTTCATCGCGCGCTGAACGCTGGCGCTGGACCAACTGCAGTTGTTCGAGGCGCTTGAGCAAGGGTGTCAGCGTGCCGGAATCCAGGGCCAGACGCTCGCCCAAGGCCTTGACGGTCGGCTGCTCGGGCGCGGCGTCCTGCCACTCCCACAACACCAGCATCGCCAGGTACTGCGGGTAGGTCAGGCCCAACGGGTCGAGCATCGGCTTGTAGGCGCGAATCACCGCCCGCGAGGCGGCGTACAGCTTGAAACACAGCTGGCTGTCGAGCTTCAGGGAATCTAGCGGCAAGCTATTCATTTGAGCAGGGCTTCGATCTCGCCGGTCAGGTCCATCGGCTTGGTCGCCGGGGCGAAACGCTTGACCAGTTGTCCATCCTTGCCGATCAGGAACTTGGTGAAGTTCCACTTGATGCCCTGAGAGCCCAGCACGCCCGGCGCACGCTTTTTCAACTGCACGAACAGCGGATGGGCGTCGGCACCGTTGACGTCGATCTTCTTGAACAGCGGGAAGCTGACACCGAAGTTCAGCTCGCAGAACTCGGAAATCGCCCCTTCGTTGCCCGGCTCTTGCTTGCCGAACTGATTGCAGGGAAAACCGAGCACCACCAGGCCTTGGTCCTTGTAGGTATGCCAGAGTTCTTCCAGGCCTTTGTACTGCGGGGTAAAACCGCATTTGCTGGCCGTGTTGACCACCAACACGGCTTTGCCGGCGAAATCTGCCAGGGTCTTTTGCTCGCCCTTGATGGTGGTGCAAGGGATGGACAGCAGGTTGTCGCTCATGTTCGCGGTTCCGAGTGAATGCCAGAGAAAACAAAATAGCGAGCAATTGAATTGTGTGCAATTTAAATAATTGCACAGACAATCAACTGTAGGAGCTGGCTTGCCAGCGAAGGGGCCTTCAAGTATTGCATCGCATTCAAGGACGCCATCGCTGGCAAGCCAGTTCCTACAGGGCTGACATTACGAGCGGGGTACCAGGTCCAGGCACACCGAATTGATGCAATACCGCAGGCCCGTCGGCGGCGGGCCGTCCGGGAATACGTGGCCCAGGTGCGCGTCGCATTTGGAACAGACCACTTCGGTGCGGATCATGCCGTGGCTGACATCACGAATCTCAGTCATGGCGTTGTCGCCGATCGGCGCATAAAAGCTTGGCCAGCCGCAGCCGGAGTCGAACTTGGTCTTGGAGTCGAACAGCGGCTCGTTGCAACAGATGCAGTGGTAGACACCGTCGGTCTTGGTGGCGTTGTATTTGCCGGAGAACGGTCGTTCGGTGCCCTTCAGACGGCACACGTTGTACTGCTCCGGATCGAGCATCGTCTTCCATTCTTCCAGGGTTTTTTCCAACTTTTCCATCATCACACCTCAGCGGCTGAAAAAGCCCGATCTGTACCTTTTCCACGGATCGGGCGGCACGTATGATTGCGCCTCGTCAAACGCCAGTCTGGCAGCCAGACCACGCGCATTCAAACGGAAATATGGGTGCTGCATCTCAAGGCGTCAGGCCTGTGTGAATACGCAGGATTCCCAGCACGGTTGTCCAAACGCCGGCTGGATCGTTCATTTTCGGGAACACATCGCCATGCAGGTCAGCAAATCGAACAAGCTCGCCAACGTCTGCTACGACATTCGCGGCCCGGTGCTCAAGCACGCCAAACGCCTGGAAGAGGAAGGCCATCGCATCCTCAAGCTGAACATCGGCAACCCGGCGCCTTTTGGTTTCGAAGCGCCGGATGAAATCCTCCAGGACGTGATCCGCAACCTGCCAACTGCGCAAGGCTACAGCGACTCCAAGGGCTTGTTCAGCGCGCGCAAGGCCGTGATGCAGTATTACCAGCAAAAGCAGGTAGAAGGCGTCGGCATTGAAGACATCTACCTGGGCAACGGCGTTTCCGAACTGATCGTGATGTCGATGCAGGCTTTGCTCAACAACGGCGACGAAGTGCTGGTGCCCGCGCCGGACTATCCGCTGTGGACCGCGGCCGTCAGCCTGTCGGGCGGTAACCCGGTGCATTACCTGTGCGACGAGCAGGCCAACTGGTGGCCTGACCTGGCCGACATAAAGGCCAAGATCACCCCGAACACCAAGGCCCTGGTGATCATCAACCCGAACAACCCGACTGGCGCGGTGTATTCGAAGGAAGTGTTGCTGGGCATGCTGGAACTGGCCCGCCAGCACAACCTGGTAGTGTTCTCCGACGAAATCTACGACAAGATCCTATATGACGATGCGGTGCACATCTGCACCGCCTCGCTGGCCCCGGACCTGCTGTGCCTGACCTTCAACGGCCTGTCCAAGTCCTACCGCGTGGCGGGCTTCCGGTCCGGCTGGATCGCCATTTCCGGCCCGAAACACCACGCCCAGAGCTACATCGAAGGCATCGACATGCTGGCCAACATGCGC
This sequence comes from Pseudomonas sp. NFX15, assembly GCF_049132105.1. Lineage (NCBI taxonomy): Bacteria > Pseudomonadati > Pseudomonadota > Gammaproteobacteria > Pseudomonadales > Pseudomonadaceae > Pseudomonas > Pseudomonas sp. NFX15. The sequence goes on along the minus strand of NZ_JAFMPV010000025.1, from coordinate 48,657 downwards.
CTGTGTGCCAACGTGCCGAGCCAGCACGCGATCCAGACCGCCCTCGGTGGCTACCAGAGCATCAACGACCTGGTGCTGCCGCAGGGCCGATTGCTGGAACAACGCAACCGCACCTGGGAATTGCTCAATGACATTCCCGGCGTAAGCTGTGTCAAGCCCATGGGCGCGCTGTACGCCTTCCCGCGGATCGACCCGAAAGTCTGCCCGATCCACAATGACGAGAAATTCGTCCTCGACCTGCTGCTATCCGAGAAGCTGTTGATCGTCCAGGGCACGGCGTTCAACTGGCCGTGGCCTGACCACTTCCGCGTCGTGACCCTGCCGCGCGTCGATGACCTGGAAATGGCCATCGGTCGCATCGGCAGCTTCCTCAAGTCCTACCGCCAGTAAGTGGCTCATCCCGTGCGATGCATCAGTGCGCCGCACGGTGATTCATTCAGCAACACTTGCTTGCACTCCAGCGATGACCCGCGCGCCAGCCCTTGGCGGATGATGCCTGGCCTGCCCGCGCCTAACAAAGGCTAGGGTCCTCGAGGGTATTTGACTGACAAACACTTCCCGCATCCCCGTCGGAATTGCCCTGCAAGCAGCTAGACTGTTGCCGTAGGACACAGTTTGAAATAGTCACCCGGTTGAATACCCCGGTGCAGCACCTTATATACCCCGCAGTACGCTACATCTTTAGCTTGAGGAGACTTCTACAACCATGATGCGCATCCTGCTGTTCTTGGCCACTAACCTGGCGGTCGTGCTGATTGCCAGCATCACCCTGAGCCTTTTCGGCTTCAACGGGTTCATGGCGGCCAATGGGGTTGATCTCAACCTCAATCAGCTGCTGATTTTCTGTGCGGTCTTTGGTTTCGCCGGTTCGCTGTTCTCGCTGTTCATCTCCAAGTGGATGGCGAAGATGAGCACCAGCACCCAGATCATCACCCAGCCACGAACCCGTCACGAGCAATGGCTGCTGCAAACCGTCGAGCAACTGTCCCGCGAAGCCGGGATCAAGATGCCCGAAGTCGGTATTTTCCCGGCCTACGAGGCGAATGCCTTCGCCACCGGCTGGAACAAGAACGACGCACTGGTCGCGGTCAGCCAGGGTTTGCTTGAGCGTTTCTCGCCGGATGAAGTGAAAGCCGTCCTTGCCCACGAAATCGGCCACGTGGCCAATGGCGACATGGTCACACTGGCGCTGATTCAGGGCGTGGTGAACACCTTCGTGATGTTCTTCGCACGGATCATCGGCAACTTCGTCGATAAAGTGATTTTCAAGAACGAAGAAGGCCAGGGCATTGCCTACTACGTGGCGACCATCTTCGCCGAACTGGTCCTGGGTATCCTGGCCAGCGCCATCGTCATGTGGTTCTCGCGCAAACGCGAATTCCGCGCCGACGAAGCCGGTGCGAACCTGGCCGGTACCGCCGCGATGATTGGCGCCCTGCAACGCCTGCGCGCCGAACAGGGCCTGCCGGTCCACATGCCTGATACCCTGAATGCCTTTGGCATCAACGGTGGCATCAAGCAAGGGTTTGCCCGCATGTTCATGAGCCACCCGCCGCTGGAAGAGCGTATTGATGCACTGGCTCGTCGCCGGGGCTAAGAGACACCAGGCAAATGAAAAGGCCCGCAGTGATGCAGGCCTTTTTTTGTCATGCTGGAATGCTGCGGTGTTCTTCAGGGCCCCTTCGATGGCAAGTCAGCTCCAACAGTTGACGGGGTCAGACACCATCCCTGTGGGAGCTGGCTTGCCAGCGAAGGGGCCGGCACTGCCAGCTGAACATTACCGACTGGCAACCCGATACACCCGCTCCTCCAACCGCGTCACTCCCGCCTCAAGGAACTTCCCGCTCTCGCTCAAGACATCCTGGTCTTCGAGGATCTTCACCGCCCAGGCGTCCCCGAACAACCGTTGCACTTCCTCATCGAGCACGGCAAACGGCGGGCCGGGCATCTGCGACTGGTCATAGTCCAGGGTGATCACCAGGCCATGGGAGTCCTTTGGCAGTATCCGCTTCAAATGGGCGGCGTAGCGCTCTCGCATTTCCGCCGGCAGCGCGATCAACGCCGCGCGATCATAAAGTGCAGAACAATCGGCAACATCGCCTGCCGTCAGCTCGAAGAAGTCGCCACACCACAGCTCAATGGAACCGGCCCGATAAACCTTGAACGGGCCCTGCTCGCTCACGGCTGGATCAAAGCCATGCTCGCTGAAAAACTCCTCGACGGCTTTTTCCGACAGTTCGACTCCCAAGACCTCATGGCCTTGATGCGCGAGCCATAGCAAATCCAGGCTTTTTCCACATAACGGCACCAACACGCGCGCGCCTTCTTCAAGGCTTAACGCTGGCCAGAACCGCTTTAGATGAGGGTTCACCTGCGGCAAGTGAAAGCCGATCTGATTCGCCGCCCACTTCTTGTGCCAAAACTCCGGTTGCATAATTAACCCCGAAAATTCGATCAAAACACCCTAAAACTTATATTAGATTTAGATCAATGATCTGACTGAAGATGGTGCCATCTTAACTCAGGAGCTCAGTCATGTTCCCCAGCCTGTACATTTCACACGGGTCTCCAATGCTGGCGCTGGAACCGGGTGCCAGCGGACCGGCACTCGCCCGCCTGTCAGCCGAAATGCCGAAGCCCAAGGCAATCGTGATGGTTTCTGCACACTGGGAGAGCAACGAGCTGTTGGTTAGCGGCAATCCCCACCCGGAAACCTGGCACGACTTCGGTGGTTTTCCCAAGGCCCTGTTCGAGGTCCAGTACCCGGCACCCGGCGATCCACAGCTCGCGGCCCAGGTCGTCGACTTGTTGAAAATAGCTGGTCTTCCCGTGCGCATCGACAGCAACCGGCCGTTCGACCACGGCGTCTGGGTGCCCATGTCGTTGATGTACCCGCAAGCGGACATCCCGATCGTTCAGGTTTCCCTGCCCACACGTGCGGGCCCGGCCCTGCAGACCCGAGTTGGTCACGCGCTGGCCAGCCTGCGTGAGCGCGACGTGCTGCTGATCGGCTCCGGCAGCATTACCCACAATCTGCGGGAACTGGACTGGCATGCTGGCCCGGAGAGTGTTGAGCCATGGGCCTTGTCGTTTCGCGACTGGATGATTGAGAAACTTGCCGCGAACGATGAAGCTGCGCTGCATGACTACCGTGCGCAAGCACCGAACGCCGTGCGCAATCACCCGAGCGATGAGCATTTGTTGCCGTTGTACTTTGCCCGCGCGGCGGGTGGGCCGTTCGGGATTGTCCACCAGGGATTCACCATGGGTGCGCTGGGCATGGACATCTACCGCTTCGGATAACCCCTTCGCGAGCAGGCTCGCCCACATTGGTATGCGATCCCCTGCTCGCGATTGGCGGCAACAAAAATCAGCAGGCAAAAAAAATCCCCGATCCAGTCGGGGATTTTTCATGTTCGATCAATCAGCCCGAAAGCGGATCAATCTTCGCGGTAGCGACGCAGCTTCAACTGCTTGCCAGCAACGCGAGTGTCCTTCAGCTTGGTCAGCAACTTCTCCAGACCATCTTCCGGCAGCTCGACGAGGCTGAAGCTGTCACGCACCTGGATGCGACCAATCGCTTCACGGGCCAGGCCGCCTTCGTTGAGGATGGCACCCAGCAGGTTCTTCGCCGCGATACCATCACGCGCACCCAGCGCGGTACGGCAACGTGCACGGCCTTCGCCCAGTGGCATCGGAGCGCGACGCTCGCGGTCGCCACGCTCAGGACGATCACCGGAACGCTCTGGACGATCGCCACGCGGTGCATTGTTCGGCACCAGTGGACGCTCTTTCTCGATAGCGGCCAGGTTCAGCGCTTGACCGTTGGTTGCCTTGCGCAGCAGGGCTGCGGCCAGGGCTCGTGGGCTGCATCCGATGTCGGCGGTCAGGCGATCGAGCAGATCACCGTGAGTCGATTCGGCATCAGCCACCAGCGGCGAGAGGCTGTTGGTCAGTTTCTTGATGCGCGCATCCAGAACGGCTTGAGCGTCCGGCAGGCGAACTTCAGCGACTTTCTGACCGGTTACACGCTCGATCACTTGCAGCATGCGGCGCTCACGCGGAGTCACCAGCAACAGCGCACGACCTTCGCGACCGGCACGGCCGGTACGGCCGATACGGTGAACGTAGGATTCCGGATCGTACGGCATGTCAACGTTGAATACGTGAGTGATGCGCGGAACGTCCAGGCCACGGGCAGCAACGTCGGTCGCCACAACGATGTCCAGACGGCCATCCTTGAGGGAGTCGATCACGCGCTCACGCTGGTTCTGGGCGATGTCGCCGTTCAGCGCAGCGGCTTTGTAGCCTTTGGCTTCCAGGGCACTGGCCAGGTCCAGGGTCGCTTGCTTGGTGCGCACGAACATGATCAGGGCGTCGAAATCTTCCACTTCCAGCAAGCTGAGAACGGCCGAAGTCTTCTGGTCAGCGTGAACCAACAGGTGAGCCTGTTCGATCGCCGTGACCGTCTGGGTCTTGGTCTGGATCTTCACGTGTTGCGGATCGCGCAGGTGGCGTTCAGCAATGGCACGGATCGACTGAGGCAAGGTGGCCGAGAACAGTACGGTCTGACGAGTCGCAGGCAGGGCCTTGAAGATAACTTCCAGGTCATCCATGAAGCCCAGCTTGAGCATTTCGTCGGCTTCGTCGAGAACCAGGTGGTTCACAGTCGCCAGTACTTTTTCGTCACGACGCAGGTGGTCGCAGAGACGGCCCGGAGTGGCGACAACAATCTGTGCACCATTACGGATTGCTTTCAATTGTGGGCCCATCGGCGCGCCGCCGTAGACAGCCACAACAGTTACGCCCGGCATTTGCTTGGCATAGGTTTCGAAAGCGGTTGCAACTTGTAGCGCCAACTCACGAGTTGGGGCCAGGATCAGGGCTTGCGGTTCGCGCTTTGCAGGATCGATGCGATGCAGGATCGGCAGGGCGAACGCAGCGGTTTTACCCGTACCGGTTTGCGCCTGACCAATCATGTCGTGACCGGCCATGATGATCGGGATCGATTGCTGCTGAATAGCCGATGGCTCTTCGTAGCCAGTCGCGGTGACGGCTGCAAGAATATTCGGATTAAGATTAAAAGCGGCGAAGCCGCCGGTTTCCTGGGTCATGGGTCTGCCTCTAAGTGCATCCGCAAAGACCCATGCTCCAAAGCTGCGCGTGCCGTGTTGAGACTCAAGAGTCGCCCTGGCAGCTTTGTCGGCGGGGATTTGCGAAAACGAATGAATGAAAAGAATCGTCAAGGAAGAGTCCGCTGGGCGGACGAGCAGCCGAAGCTGGCTTCGGGGAATTGCGCTACCTAAACGCGGCCCGGTTAAAGGCCGGCGCGCACTATACCGGAATTCGCCAAAAAAGGGAGCTTTTTTTATCGGAAATCCACCGCATACGCCGTTGTGTCACAGGCTTTGCGAATAATCGATCAGCCGTCTATTTTTCAAAGGCCCGGCCTTGCGGGTGATGGCGCTAAAACGGTTCACCTTTTACCGTGCGGACCACCGGTCTGACATGCCCTGCCCACCCCCGAGGACCAGCTCCATGAATCAGCCCTGCACCAGTCGAGTCAGCCGCGAACGCCATGGTCACGTGTTCAGGATCGGTCTGGACAGAGTGGCCAAGCGCAATGCCTTCGACCTCGACCTGCTCAACCAATTGAGCCTGGCCTACGGCGAGTTCGAAGCCGACAGCGAGGCGCGGGTGGCAGTGGTGTTCGGCCATGGTGATCACTTCACTGCCGGGCTCGACCTGGTGAATGCCAGCCAGACACTGGCCCAAGGTTGGCAAGCACCACCGGGTGGCTGCGATCCCTGGGGCGTGTTCGCCGGCCCCAGGGTCAGCAAACCGGTGATTGTCGCCGCCCAGGGTTATTGCCTGACCATCGGGATCGAGCTGATGCTCGCTGCTGATATCAACCTGTGCGCCAGCAACACCCGGTTCGCACAAATGGAAGTGCAACGCGGGATCTTCCCGTTTGGCGGCGCCACGTTGCGCCTGCATCAGGTGTCCGGCTGGGGCAATGCCATGCGCTGGTTGTTGACCGGCGATGAGTTCGACGCCCGCGATGCTTTGCACCTGGGATTGGTCCAGGAAGTCATGGCCAGTGAGGATTTACTGCCGCGGGCGATTGAGTTGGCCGAGCGGATCGCTCGGCAGGCGCCGTTGGGGGTGCAGGCGACATTGATGTCGGCACGACAGGCCCGGTATGAAGGGGAAACGGCGGCGGCACGGGGGTTGCCGCCGCTGGTGAAAAAATTGATGGCCAGCGAGGATGCGGCCGAGGGTGTGCGGTCGATGGTGGAGCGGCGGCCCGGGGTGTTCAAAGGGCTTTAGTTTTTGTGGTGGTTTTAATGGCCCCTTCGCTGGCAAGCCAGCTCCCACAGGGACTTGCGCAAATCCTGTGGGAGCTGGTTTGCCAGCGAAGGGGCCCATCCGGGCAATCAATTCATCAGGTCGCCGGGCGAATGCACTTGATCAACGAATCCAGCGAATAGCCCAAACGCGGCGCCAGCGCTTCGGCGCGTGCGGTCAAGCCTTCCATATCCAGTTGCTGATCCAGCTCCGACGGCACGATCAGAATCACGTTGCCCTCCTTCACCGGCAGTTCCCAGTAATGGCGGTGATACAAACCACGCAACAATGCAGCGCCCAAGGGTTTGCCATCGTCGGTTGCCCACTGGTTGATCACCAGCCAGCCACCCGGATTCAATCGCTTCTGGCAGTTTTCCAGAAAACTCCAGGCCAGATGCCCGACACCCGGACCGACATCGGTGTACAGGTCGACGAAAATAAGGTCTGCCGACTCAGCGGTATCCAGCAACTCCAGCGCATCGCCCACGCGGATGTACAGGCGCGGATCGTCATCCAGCCCCAGGTACTCAATGGCCAGGCGCGGTACGTCCGGGCGCAATTCGATGGCTTCGACATCTTCCAGCGGCAGGAATTTGAGGCAAGCCTGGGTCAGCGTCCCAGCGCCGAGACCAAGGAACAGCGCGCTTTCCGGTTGCTCGTGACACAACGCGCCGATCAGCATCGCCCGGGTGTAGTCGTACTCGAGCCAGCTCGGGTCGGCCGTGAACACGCAGCTTTGCTCAATGGCATCGCCGAACTCGAGAAACCGGTAATCGGCCACTTCCAGCACCCGAATCACGCCGAACTCGTCCTGCACCTCGGCGAGCAGATGCTCGACGCGCTCCTCAGTCATTTCATCTCCTGATCGCTGCCGGGGCCGGCAACGCAATAACACCGCGGGTAGAAAGCGGCAAAGGCCAGATTGTCGGCCAAGCGACCGGAACAGGTCACGCACTAATTTGCTGATAACATGGACGCCCGAGCGAAAACACTAGAGACCGTGATGAGCCAACCCTGGAGCCCCGACAGCTGGCGCGCCCTGCCGATCCAGCAACAACCCCTATACCCCGACGCTGCGCATTTGCAGCAGGTCGAGCAGACCCTGGCCAGCTATCCGCCACTGGTGTTTGCCGGTGAAGCCCGGGAGTTGCGCCGTCAGTTTGCCGAGGTAACCCAGGGCCGCGCGTTCCTGTTGCAGGGTGGCGACTGCGCCGAAAGCTTCGCCGAGTTCTCCGCCGCGAAAATCCGCGACACTTTCAAGGTGTTGTTGCAGATGGCGATCGTCATGACCTTTGCCGCCGGCTGCCCGGTGGTCAAGGTCGGGCGCATGGCCGGGCAGTTTGCCAAGCCTCGTTCGGCGAACGACGAAACCATCGATGGCGTGACCCTGCCCGCCTACCGTGGGGACATTGTCAACGGCATCGGTTTCGACGAAAAAAGCCGCGTCCCGGACCCGGAACGCCTGTTGCAGTCCTATCACCAGTCCACCGCGACCCTGAACCTGTTGCGCGCTTTCGCCCAGGGCGGTTTTGCCGACCTGCATCAGGTGCACAAATGGAACCTGGACTTCATCGCCAACTCGGCGCTGGCTGAAAAGTACAGCCACCTGGCCGACCGCATCGATGAAACCCTGGCGTTCATGCGCGCTTGCGGCATGGACACTTCGCCACAACTGCGTGAAACCAGTTTCTTCACAGCCCACGAAGCGCTGCTGCTGAACTATGAAGAAGCCTTCGTACGTCGCGACAGCCTGACCAACGATTACTACGACTGCTCGGCGCACATGCTCTGGATCGGCGACCGCACCCGTCAGCTCGACGGCGCCCATGTCGAATTCCTGCGCGGAGTGAACAACCCGATCGGCGTCAAGGTCGGCCCGAGCATGAACCCTGACGACCTGATCCGGCTGATCGACATCCTCAACCCGGATAACGATCCGGGTCGCCTTAACCTGATCGCGCGGATGGGCGCGAACAAGGTCGGCGATCACTTGCCGCAACTGATCCGCACGGTCCAGCGCGAAGGCAAGCAAGTGCTGTGGAGTTCTGACCCGATGCACGGCAACACGATCAAGGCCAGCAGCGGCTACAAGACCCGCGACTTTGCGCAGATCCTTGGCGAGGTGAAGCAGTTCTTCCAGGTGCATGAAGCCGAAGGCAGCTACGCCGGCGGTATCCACATCGAGATGACCGGGCAGAACGTGACCGAGTGCATTGGCGGAGCGCGGCCGATTACCGAGGATGGTTTGTCGGATCGTTACCACACCCATTGCGACCCGCGGATGAATGCCGATCAGTCACTGGAGCTGGCGTTTTTGATTGCCGAGACGCTGAAGCAGGTTCGGCGCTAAATCGAGTCGCGCCCTTCGCGAGCAGGCTCGCTCCCACATTGGACGGTGTTTCCCTGTGGGAGCGAGCCTGCTCGCGATAACGTCGGCTCAATCACCCTCAACCTGCGCCAATGCCCCCCGCAACCGCGCCGCACTCGCCCGCGGGCAATTCAACTGCACCTGCGCCAGCCCCAGCCAATCCGCCATCTGTCGCAGATTGACCGCCAACGCCAGCATCCCCTGGTCATCCAGCCCCGTTTCTTCCTCGTGCACCGCATGCACTGCCAACCGCCCTGCCGCCCGTTCGGCGCGTAGATCAACCCGTGCGGCAATCCGTTCGTTGTGCAGAAACGGCAACACGTAATAGCCGTACACCCGTTTGTCCTGCGGCGTGTAGATCTCCAGCCGATAGCGGAACTCAAACAGCCGCTCGGTCCGGCTGCGCTCCCAGATCAGCGAATCGAAGGGCGAGAGCAATGCACTGGCCGCGACTTTGCGCGGCACCGCGGGCTCAGGCAGGCAATAGGCCGGTTGGCGCCAACCCTCGACTTCACAAGTCAGCAACTCACCGGCCTCGACCAATTCGGCCAATCGTGTCCGGCTGTCCGCCGGGTTCAAGCGGAAATAGTCCCGCAGGTCCTTTTCCGTGCCGACACCCAGCGCCGTTGCCGCATGCCGTAGCAGGCCGCGCTGGGCCTCCTCCTCACTCAAAACAGGCTGGGCAAGCACCGCCGAGGGAATCACCCGCTCCGGCAAATCGTAGAGCCGCTCGAATCCGCGCCGTCCGGCCACGGTCACTTCACCGGCGGCGAACAACCATTCCAGCGCGTGCTTTTCCGCGCTCCAGTCCCACCAGGGCCCGGCCCGTTCTTGACGGGTCGACAGGCTCCCGGCACCCAGCGCACCCAGCTCTTCGACCGACGCCAACACCCGGCGAATGGTGTCCTGTTGTTCACGACCAAATCGCGCGAGCTGCTGATAAATGTCTTCGCCACGGCGCGCACGCTGCATGCGCCAGCGCATCAACGGGTACATGGACAGGGGCAACAACGAGGCTTCATGCCCCCAATACTCAAACAACGTACGACGACGGCCCTGGCTCCAGGCGGCCTGGTCGAGCAAATCGGAGGAGTAATTGCCGAGACGGGAAAACAGCGGAAGGTAGTGCGAACGCACCAGGGCGTTGACCGAGTCGATCTGCAAAATGCCCAGCCGTTCGATCAGCCGGTTGAGCGCAGCAGCCTTGATCGCCGCCGGCGGCTGCCGCCCGTTGAACCCTTGGGCGGCCAGCGCCAGACGTCGAGCCTGCTGGAGGGTAAAGGACAACGTTGCGGGCATGGGCATCTCCTTGTCTGCTCGCAACCTACCTCACCGGTAAGGGGTTTGTGTAGCGTGGCATTCATCATTTAGTGATCGGATCATTTATGCATCGGGTCACTCCAGAACGGTTTGATCGACTCGTTCTCGACGTCCGCACGGCTCATGCCGATGTCCTTGAGCGCTTCGTCGCTCAGGCTCGCCAGCAGTTCGCGCTCACGATGCAGTTCGTACCAACGGCCGACCTTGTGCAGCAGATCGGAAATCAAATGAACCGAGTGTCTTTGCGCGCTGTGGAACTCATGTTGACCTTTCATCTTGTTGCCCTCCGTTTGGGATGGCTCCAGTCTCGCGCCGGGTCTAAGATCAATCCAACGAATGTTTCTGATGTCACATATCTCGGAGATTGATGGATGTCAGCCTACCCGAGCATCGATACCGACGTGCTGCGCACCTTCGTCGCCATTGCCGACCAGGGCGGCTTCACCCGTGCCGGTGAATTGGTCAACCGCACCCAGTCCGCCGTCAGCATGCAGATGAAACGCCTGGAAGAAGACGTGTTGCAACGCCAGTTGTTCCAGCGCGACGGCCGGCAAGTACGCCTGACCGCCGAAGGCCAGGTGCTGCTGGGCTATGCCCGGCGCATCCTCAAGCTGCACAGTGAAGTGTTCAATACCTTGCGCGAGCCGGACATGATCGGCAGCGTGCGCATCGGCACGCCGGACGATTACGTGATGCGATTCCTGCCTGGGATCCTGCGGCGGTTTGCCCAGTCCTACCCGTTGATCCAGATCGAAGTGCACTGCGAATCATCCAAACAATTGCTGATGCGCCAGGACCTCGACCTGTCCATCGTCACCCGCGAACCGGGCAGCGAAATCGGTCAGTTGTTGCGCAAGGAACGCTTTGTCTGGGCCGAGGCGCAATGCTATAGCGCCCACGAGCAGACGCCGCTGCCGCTGGCGATGTTCAACAGTGATTGCTTCTGCCGGCTCTGGGCCTGCAATGCCCTGGACGCGCAGGGGCGTGATTATCGAGTGGCGTACAACAGCGACAGCCTGTCGGCGATCATGGCGGTGGTCAGCGCTGGCCTGGCGGTCACGGCGCAGCTGGAAAGCCTGATCACCGCGGACATGCGCATCCTTGGTGAGGCCGAAGACCTGCCAGTCCTGCCCGAGGCCAGCATCATGCTCGTGCGCAACCTGCATAATCCGTCGCCGATCACCGAATGCCTGGCCGAACACATCATTGAAGGGTTCAAACTTTGAACGCGAGCATCACCGCGCATAACACCAGGAAGCCGCAAAACAGCCCGCGCAGCAAACGCTCAGGTAAAGCGTGAGCAATCTTTACGCCCCAACTGATGCTCATCAGGCCGCCGACTGCCAGAGGCACACCGATCATCCAGTTCACCTGTTGATGAACGGCATACGTCACCAGCGTGACACCCGTGCTCGGCAGCGCCAAGGCCAGCGACAACCCTTGGGCAACCACTTGGCTGGTACCGAACAGACTGGTCAGCACGGGGGTTGCCACAACCGCGCCGCCAACACCGAACAAACCACCCATCGCACCGGATGCAGCGCCCAGCACACCCAACCAGGGCCAGGAGTAATTCATCTGCGAGACTGCCGGCGTGCTGCTGGCAAACATTCGCAGCAGGTTGTAGACCGACAACGCGACGAGAAACGCGACGAAGCCGACACGCATGGTTTGCGCATCAATGCCCAACGCCCAGATCGAACCGAGCCAGGCAAAACAAAAGCCCATGACGGCCAGCGGCAGCGCATGACGCAACTCGATCCGGTTGCGCTGGTGATAGCGCCATAGCGCCAGCATCACGTTCGGCACCACCATGACTAGCGCCGTGCCTTGGGCGATCTGCTGGTCGAGCCCAAACAATACGCCCAGCAGCGGAATCGCGATCAGGCCGCCGCCAATCCCGAACAACCCACCCAGGGTGCCCAGGGCCGCGCCAAATATCAGGTACGTCACACACTCAATCACAGCCCAATACTCCTCACGTCATGCGCTGGATCCTACGCAGTCTGGCGTGGAAATGCACAGCGACGCACAATGGCTGTGCTTCTACGCCTTGCGTCTGGACCAACAGCCCAACCCCCGCAGCCGTTTATTGCTGGAATACCCGAAGACGCGCTTCAGCCCGGTTCCACCTTGGGATCTTTTGCTGCAAACCCATTTGCAGCAGCACTGATGAAAATTATCTGGCGCATTAAAGATTCGCCCGCTAGATTCCTGGCATCACTGACAAAGGCTTCGACATGACCACCGAACACGATATGGCGGACGACTGCGACCACCTGTTGCTGGACAATCAGGTGTGCTTCGCCCTGCATTCCACCTCGTTGATGATGACCAAGGTCTACAAGCCCTTGCTGCAAGCGCTGGGGCTGACCTACCCGCAATACCTGGCGATGATGGTGTTGTGGGAACGGGATGGTTTGACCGTAGGCGAAATCAGCACACGGTTGATGACCGACCCCGGCTCGTTGACGCCGCTGCTCAAGCGCCTGGAAGCCGAAGGCTTGCTCAGCCGCACCCGCAGTCGCGAGGATGAACGGGTAGTGATCGTCGAGTTGACCGAGCAAGGCCGGGCGTTGCGCGACAAGGCGCGAGATATTCCGCAGTGCATCCTCGGCGCCAGCGGGATGACCCTGGAGCGCCTGCAACACCTGCAAGCGGAACTGCAAGCGTTGCGGAGCAGCCTGCAAGACAGCCTCTGACGCCCCAAACCACCACCATCCCCCTGTAGGAGCGAGCCTGCTCGCGATTGCGATGTCACATTCAGCCAAAGTTGACTGACACACCGCCATCGCGAGCAGGCTCGCTCCTACAATTGTTTCCAGCCCACTTCACCAACCGTTCGTCTGTCCCGGCCAGAATATTTTGCTTTTATATTGCGCACTAAACATTAGCGCGTTACATTCACTTCGCACTTACTTAGCGCGCAAACATTTAGCGCAAACAAATCAGATCCGGAACGAGGCTATCACCATGCAAACTCTCTACACCGCCATCGCAACGTCCACCGGTGGCCGTGACGGTCGTGCGATCTCCAGCGACAACATCCTCGACGTCAAACTCGCCACGCCCAAAGAACTCGGCGGTGCCGGTGGCGCAGCCACCAACCCTGAGCAACTGTTTGCTGCCGGCTACTCCGCCTGCTTCATCGGCGCCTTGAAATTCGTCGCCAGCCAGACCAAGCGCAACATCCCGAACGACGCGTCGATCACCGCCCACGTCGGCATCGGCCAGATCCCTGGCGGCTTCGGTCTGGACATCGACCTGCACATCAGCCTGCCGGGGCTTGAACAGGCCGATGCACAAGCTCTGGTCGACGCAGCCCATCAGGTCTGCCCGTACTCCAACGCCACCCGTGGCAACGTCGAGGTACGTCTGCACGTCACCGTCTGAGCTCCTACAGGGAGTCATCGCGGTTCTGGCAGGCACAAAAAAGCCCGACTCAAGGGTCGGGCTTTTTCATTCCACAAGGGGTGCTTATTTAGCACGGCCTTTGTAGGAACCGCCTTCGCGGGTATCGATCTCGATCATGTCGCCGATTTCGATGAAGTCAGCAACCGACAGCTCGGTACCGTTCTTCAGTTTGGCAGGCTTCATGACCTTGCCGGAAGTGTCGCCGCGAGCGGAGCCTTCGGTGTAGTCAACCTGACGCACGATGGTGGTCGGCAGTTCTACGGAAACCAGGCGTTCTTCAAAGAACACGGCTTCGCAAACGTCGGTCATGCCTTCTTCGATGAATGGCAGAACGCTCTCGATGTCTTCGGCGTTCAGCTCGTACATGGTGTAGTCAGTGGTGTCCATGAACGTGTAGGAGTCGCCGTTGATGAAGGACAGGGTCGCTTCTTTGCGGTCGAGGATCACGTCGTCCAGTTTGTCGTCGGCGCTGTAAACGATCTCGGTCTTGTAACCGGTCAGCAGGTTTTTCAGCTTGGTCTTCATGATCGCGCTGTTACGACCCGACTTGGTGAATTCAGCTTTCTGAACCAGCCAAGGGTCGTTTTCGAGACGGATCACCATCCCGGGTTTCAGTTCTTTACCAGTTTTCATTGCGAATATCCGAAATTGGATGGGATTTACAAAAATCTAGGCCGCGTATCATATCCAATTTCCATAAAACTGTACCAGCGCCGTGGCAAGATCGGCCTGCAAGGCCTGTTCCAGACACCACGTCTCGGCGTGTTTTTCCAGCTCTGGCCAGTGTTTACGGGTGGATTGCCAGTGGTCGGGCATTTTTTCACCCGCGTTCCACGCCCGCCAAAGACCGCTGATCGCCTCGCGCGCAGGGTTCGAAAGCCCCTTCACGTACAGTTCGAGGAAGGCTTCGAGCTTGTCCAGATGGATGTCTTCTTCCTGCCGGTAGATGTGCCAGAGAAAAGGCCGGCCCGCCCATTGCGCACGCACGAAGGAGTCTTCGCCGCGCACGGCGTTGAAATCGCAGCACCACAGCAACATGTCGTATTGGTCCTGGCGGACGAATGGCAGCACTTGCACGGTCAAGGCATCACGCACATGCTCGGCGCCGGCGGCCAAACCCTGCACACCGAGCCAACGCTCGACATCGCCGAGAATCCGCCCTTCCGGCACCAACAGATGGGTGGCGGTCGAATCGCTGGCCATCGCATCGAGCCAACTGGCGAGCCCGGTGTTTTCGTAGGCAAACAACGAGATCAACTGCGCGCCAGGCGCAGGATCAATCCCTAATCCTTGCAGGAACTCTGCTTGAGCTTGCGGGTTTTGTTGAAACTGCCGACGACGCTCCAGCAAGCCGCGCTCACGCAACAAGCCGCCGGTGCCTTTCTGGAACCCCGGGAAGAAAAAGAACTTCTGCACGCTTTTGTATTTCACCGACGGCAAACCGTGGCAACCGATCACCCAGTCTTCGGCGCTCAGGTAATCCAGGTTCATCCACAGCGGGGGCTTTTCCCGTTCGGTCATGGCGTCCATGTAGGCGCTGGGCAACTGACAGGCGAACGCGGCGATCACCACATCGGCGGCTTCGGTCGGTTGCCATTCGGATGGCCAATGACGGACCTCGACCTCTTGTTGCCACTGTTGCGCGGCATGGATGTCGATGGGTGGACAAATGCGCTCAAAGGAACGCAGGTCGTCGACCCACAGGCGCACGGCCAACCCATGCTCGGCCACCAGTTGCCGGGCCAGCCGCCAGGTCACACCGATGTCACCGAAGTTATCGACCACGGTGCAAAAAATATCCCAGCGGGTTTTCATTTCAGGCATAACAGATTCCCGTTGGCAAAGCCGCCGATTGTCCGCATAAATTACCCCGTGCAGAAGAGCCGACGGCGATTATTCTTCATGCGACAATCGCCACTCGCCCGTGACCTTTCGCCAGGAGGCAACATGCCCCACCGCCCCACGCCACGCCGCTCCTTCCCCATCAGCCTCAACGCCCTGCAACTGACCGGCAGCATCGCCCTCGGCCTGTGGCTGGGCTTCCTGGCCATCGTGCTGACCTGCTGGCTCGCCTCGCGCCTGCTGTTCAGCGAGCAACTGGCCCCGGTCGCTGCGGCGGTGGAACAACTGGCCAAGCCACCCGAGGCGGCACAACCGATACCAAACATTCCACCACAGAGCCCGCTGTTCGAGCAGTACGAAGAGAACCTGCGCAAGAACGAACAAGCACAACGGCTCGACCAGGCGCGCAGCAGCAATCGCAACCTGTCCAATCCGAACTGTCAATTCTGGCTACAACAGGACCGGACAGCCCCCAGCGAAAAAAGCCGCGCCAATGTCCTGCAATTCTGTGATTGATCATGAATAAGCACACCGTTCACCAACTGATTCTCGACAAGCTGCGGATCGATCTCGATATCGCCGAGCGCGCCGCGCAAACCGCTTACGAAACGGCGACCCACGAAGAAAACATCGCCGAGAACAAGTACGACACCCTCGGGCTGGAGGCGTCCTACCTCGCGGCCGGACAAGCCAAGCGGGTCGAGGAAATTCGCCAGTCACTGGCCCTGTGCCAAAACCTCGCCTTGCGTGCGTATGACGATCAGCGGGGCATCGAAGTGGGCGCGCTGCTTGGGCTGGAGGACGAAAAGGGCCGCGAACAATGGCTGTTCCTCGCCCCCGATGCCGCCGGATTGAAGGTCGATCTCGTGGGGCAACTGATTACCGTCATCACCCCGCGTTCACCGCTGGGCAAAAGCCTGCTGGGCAAGTTCGAGGGCGATGAGGTGGAGATTCTGGTGGCGGGCACTCGGCAACAGTTCGCTGTCACCGAGGTGATCTGAGCGGCAGCAAGCGCTATCAGTGGACGGGCAGTTCGACGCCCTCGAACAACTCTTCGAGTTCCTGCTTGTTGTGGCACTGAATGGCCTTGGCCATGACTTCGCG
The DNA here is from genome assembly GCF_049132105.1 of Pseudomonas sp. NFX15. NCBI lineage: Bacteria > Pseudomonadati > Pseudomonadota > Gammaproteobacteria > Pseudomonadales > Pseudomonadaceae > Pseudomonas > Pseudomonas sp. NFX15. The sequence continues at coordinate 32,261 of NZ_JAFMPV010000025.1, read as the reverse complement.
GGTCAGGTGCGGCGCGAACTTCTCGATGAAGTCGCACATGAACCCCCGCAGGAAGGTACCGCGGCGGAAGCCGATCTTGGTCACGCTTGACTCGAACAACTCGCTCGCATCGAGCACCACCAGGTCGCTGTCAAGTTTGGTATCGACGGCCATTTTCGCCACGATGCCCACGCCCAGGCCCAGGCGCACATAAGTCTTGATCACGTCGGCGTCGGCGGCGGTGAACACCACTTTCGGCGTCAGGCCGCGATGGCTGAAGGCTTCGTCGAGTTTCGAACGACCGGTAAAACCGAACACATAGGTCACGATCGGGTATTCGGCCAGCGCTTCGAGGGTCAGCTTCGACAGTTTGGTCAGCGGATGGCCCTGGGGCACGACCACGCAGCGGTTCCAGCGGTAGCACGGCATCATCACCAGGTCGCCGAACAGTTCCAGCGCTTCGGTGGCGATGGCGAAATCGACGGTGCCGTCCGCGGCCATTTCGGCGATTTGCATCGGCGAACCCTGGTGCATGTGCAGGGCAACATCCGGGTATTGCTTGATGAAATTGCTGATCACCGGCGGCAACGCATAACGCGCCTGGGTGTGAGTGGTGGCAATCGACAGGGTGCCTTTCTTCTCGTTGGAGAATTCCTGGGCGATCTGCTTGATGCTTTCGACCTTGCGCAGAATCTCGCCAGCGGTGGTGATAATGCGTTCACCGGCCGGTGTGACACGCGTCAGGTGCTTGCCGCTGCGGGCAAAAACCTCGACGCCCAGTTCGTCTTCCAGCAGACGGATCTGTTTGCTGATGCCGGGTTGGGAGGTATAAAGACTTTGGGCTGTAGCCGAAACGTTGAGGTCGTGGTGCGCCACTTCCCAGATGTAGCGCAGTTGTTGAAGCTTCATATGAATCCCTCAAAGCAGGTAGACGCCACGGGCATCAGCGACGATATATAACTATATTAATGGCATGAAGAATAAATCTAGAACTTTTTTATCAGATTGCCACTATTCGTGTTCTAGCGATCCCCTTGACGACGACGTTGCATCAGCGGTACCAGATAGACCGGCACCGTGGCCAACTGCAGCACACGCGCTGCGGTGCGGCCCAAAGGCGTCTCCGCACCGGCTCCGTGGCTGTGACTACCTACGATCAACAAATCCACGGAGAGTTTCTGCGCCTGGTCCAGAATCACCTGCGACGGATCGCCTTGCAGCACCCGTACGGCCTGGATCCGCGCCAGGTCGTGCTCCCCTTCCTCCCCCAGTTCTTCTCGGAAACTGTCCAGTACCCGCTGCTCGATACTGGCGATGACGGTATTCAGGCCCTGGCTGTGAAACTCGTCCAGCGCCTGCTCGTCGAGATAACTTTGCAGCACCGATTCGGCAAACAGCCCCATGGGTTCAACCGCGTGCACGACGTACAAATCGGCATTGAAGGTGCGGGCCAGTTCCAGGGCATGCTGCATCACCACGGGCGCGTACAGGCCGAGATCAGTGGCATACAGCATTGAGCGAATCATGGGACCTCCTCGATGCCAACAGGGCGGAGATTTGATTCAGCTTAGCAGTGCCTTGGCGACTGCGACGCCTGGCGCAACGCATTGAACGGTAGGCTTAAACCTTTTGCTCGTTGCTTATGCCGTGGGGGACGTGACCGGTGGCGACGACTTCACGGGCCAATTCGCAATGACCGGCCTGATCGTCGAAAAACACGTCGGCCGCGAAAGCTTCGAGAAAGGCCGATTTGGTCAAGCCACCGAGGAACAGCGACTCGTCCAGACGGATGTCCCATTCGCGCAAGGTGCGAATCACCCGCTCATGGGCCGGTGCCGAGCGCGCCGTGACCAGCGCGGTCCGTATCGGGCAGGCGTCGTCCGGGAACTCACGCTGCAACAGGTTGAGGGCCGCCAGAAACCCTTTGAACGGCCCACCGCGCAATGGCTCGCGGGCCGCCTCGCGCTCACTGGCCTGGAACGCTTCCAGACCACCGGCCTGATACACGCGCTCCGACTCATCGGAAAACAGCACCGCGTCGCCGTCGAAGGCAATGCGCAGTTCGTCGCTGGCGGCGCGGCTGGCACCGCCCGACAGAATGGTGGCGGCCGCGAACCCGGCGTCCAGCGCATTGCGCACGTCTTCGGCATGGGTCGACAGAAAAAGGTCGCAGCCGAAGGCCTTGAGGTAGGGATATGGACTGCGCCCTCCGACAAACGCCGCACGGGAAATCGCCAGCCCATAATGGTCAATCGAATTGAACACACGCAACCCGGTGTCGGCGCTGTTGCGCGACACCAGGATCACCTCGACCCGAGCGCGGCCGAGGCTGGCGTTGAGGTTCAGGAGTTTCTGCACCAAGGGAAAGGCGTCGCCCGGCTCGAGGATTTCGTCTTCGTGTTCGATCTGGTACTGCCGGTACGCCTCGACGCCGCTCGCCAGGTACACCTTGTGGCTTTCGCTCAGGTCGAACAGCGCCCGCGAAGAAATCGCCAGCACCAGCTTGTCGTCAATTGCCTTTGGCATGCCCTTCCCCCTCAGGTCGATCGACTCAGGTGTGGCGTCGATCAATGAAACTCAAGCTTTGATACAAGGCCTCGATTCGCGGCATCTCACATCCCGCCGCTTTGGCTGCTGCCAGTGGCCGGGCGTAAATCGCTGCCAGTTCCAGCGGCCGTTTATGCAGGAAATCGTGGTACATGCTCGGCCAGTAGTCGGGCATTTTTTCGGTCACGTTGAACAAATGCTCGGCGTACCCCGCCGGCACGTCATGCCCGCAGGCGATTGCTCCCTGCACCACTTCGGCCATCAGCGCCTTGATCAGTTCACGGCTGTCGGCATCGCCCATCAACGGCGTGGTGCTCGCCTCGAGCAAAACCGAGAGACCGTTGTAAGGAATATTCCAGACCAGTTTCTGCCAACGTGCCTGATGCAGGTTCGCCATGGCCTGGGAATCGAGGCCGGCGCTGCGGAACAGGCTGACACCTTCCTCGACGATTGCCGTGCGTGCCGGCCCCTCGGCGAGACCGCTGTGGTAGCCCACATGCACCGCCCCCAGCGCCTGGTGGGTGATGACGCCCGGTGCTTCGCGATGGACGCAGATGTAGCACAGCCCGCCAAGTACATGCAGTGAATCGGGGAGCAACGCGCGCAGGCTGTCCTCGACGTCCAGGCCATTTTGCAACAGCAATACCTTGGCGTTCGGTGCGGCCGCCTGCAGGATGGCGGGTGCCAGGTCGGCGTTGCTGGTGGTTTTCGCGCCCACCAGCAGCCAGTCGCACTTGGGCATGTCTTCAGCGCTGGAATAAGCCTGCACCGGGTTCAATTTCAGCGCGCCGTGGGGCGCGCTGTCGACTTGCAAGCCGTGCTCGGCCACCGCGGCAAACTCGCTACGCAGCAGAAAATGCACATCAAAACCGGCACGCGCCAGCATGACCCCGTAGAAACCACCGATTGCGCCGGTCCCGATAATGCCGATCGTCGGCCTGGCAACTGTCCCCATCATGGCAACTCCTCTGCTGTTCGACTCAGCGCCTGGCGCACCGCCCGATTGAGTTCGGTATCGGTCAGGCGCGATTTCAATGCCCCAAAGAATTCGCCGTCGCGCACCACAAACAGCGCCGGCAAGTGAAAGACCTGATAACGCTCGACCACCCCGCCATTGTTGCCGGCATCGATCCAGCACAGTCGGTCGACGGCCAGCTTGAGGGTCGGTAGCAGCTCGCGGGCAAAACGGCAGCTGGAACAGCCGACACTGGTGAAAATAACCAGCGAAACCCCGTTCATCGCCAGCAGCCGCTGGTCGACGTCAAAATCGGTCAGTTCCAATTCGACCACTATACTGGGGGAAACAATGTCAGATGGCCGACACATGGAGTCTGTGTTCATGGGACGATTTATTCCTCACCCTGACGAAGTGCCTGTCGAACTAACGTTGCTGAAACCTGAGTGTATTTCGCGACGGCAATTGCACACTATCAGTCTCGGGGGCATGGCTTGCAATTATCACCGCGCGTGGCGCCATGGTACGGCGCTGGAGGTGCGCATGCCGACCGTGAACCCGGACATGCGCTACCTGGGCTATGTCGCCTGGTGCCTTCGGCGCAAGCGCGGTTATCTGGTGGGCATTGCCTTCGTCGACGAACAAACGCTGTTCAGTGCGCGAATGGGCGAACAGGTTTGCCAGATCGAACGCTACTGCCGCCTGCATGACCCCCATGACGATTTGCAGGACATCCAGGCCCGGGCCCTCGAATGGGTCCAGGAACATGCCGACGAGTTCTCCCACGAATCGGTGCGAAAGGCGTTTGCGCAACCGGTGCTGGAATAGGCGCATTGTTGATCGGTTTGCCCCTCAGGGCAGGGAAACTGACTGCGAAAGCCCACCAAACCGGCGTCTGCCCATTGTCGAGCCACGGTGTAACGCGCTAAGGTTCGGCTCCCCGACGCGCTTAATTTGCTGTGCTCCGCCGCGCGGGTTCGCTGGCGGCCGGCACCCGTGACCTGACGAGTAAACGATGGCTGATTTACCGATCAACGACCTAAACGTCGCCTCCAACGAGACCCTGATCACTCCCGATCAGCTCAAGCGCGATATTCCCCTGAGCGACGCCGCACTGCGCACCGTCACCAAGGGCCGCGAAGTCATTCGCAACATTCTGGATGGCACCGATCACCGGCTGTTCGTCGTCATCGGGCCTTGCTCGATCCACGACATCAAGGCTGCCCACGAGTACGCCGATCGCCTCAAGGCACTCGCCGCCGAAGTGTCCGATACCCTGTATCTGGTCATGCGCGTGTACTTCGAGAAGCCGCGCACCACCGTTGGCTGGAAAGGCCTGATCAACGATCCGTACCTGGACGACTCGTTCAAGATCCAGGACGGTTTGCACATCGGCCGCCAGTTGCTGCTGGACCTGGCCGAAAAAGGCCTGCCGACCGCCACCGAAGCGCTCGACCCGATCTCCCCGCAGTACCTGCAGGACCTGATCAGCTGGTCGGCCATCGGCGCGCGCACCACCGAATCCCAGACTCACCGTGAAATGGCCTCCGGCCTGTCCTCGGCCGTCGGCTTCAAGAACGGCACCGATGGCGGCCTGACCGTGGCGATCAACGCCCTGCAGTCGGTTTCCAGCCCGCACCGCTTCCTGGGCATCAACCAGGAAGGTGGCGTGTCGATCGTGACCACCAAGGGCAATGCCTACGGCCACGTGGTGCTGCGCGGTGGCAACGGCAAGCCGAACTACGATTCGGTCAGCGTTGCGCTCTGCGAGCAGGCCCTGAACAAGGCGAAAATCAAGCCGAACATCATGGTCGATTGCAGCCACGCCAACTCCAACAAGGACCCGGCCCTGCAACCGCTGGTGATGGAGAACGTCGCCAACCAGATCCTCGAAGGCAACCAGTCGATCATCGGCCTGATGGTCGAGAGTCATTTGAACTGGGGCGCCCAGGCCATCCCGAAAGACCTCGCCGACCTGCAATACGGCGTGTCGATCACCGATGCCTGCATCGACTGGACCGCGACAGAGAACACGCTGCGCAGCATGCACGCCAAGCTCAAGGACGTCCTGCCGAAACGCGATCGCAGCTGATCGCTTTTGCGGTACAAAAAAACGCCGGGCTAAACCCGGCGTTTTTTTATGCATTCGTTTTGTGGAACGTCACTGACTCAGCTTGGCTGCATGCCGCTGGTGGCGCTCCATGTAGCGCTCGACGTAGGAGCACGATGGAATGACCGTGTAGCCCATCTCTTCAGCGTACTCCAGCGCCTTCTCCGTCAAGGCTGCCGCAATACCGCGACCACGCAATGCGTTGGGCACGAAGGTACGATAAATATCCAGGGTCTGTTTCCCCAGATCCATATAGGTCAGATAGGCACGATGACCGTCCACATTGGTCTCGAACTGATGACCAGCCTGGTCATGGTGGATGGACAACGCCTCGCTCATCACTACTCCTCGCGGGTCTGGAATTCTGACCCCTACCTTACCGATGTTTTTCCGGCGAAGGAACATCTACGCCACCCCGTGCCTGAATGGACACCGAGAAGAGCTGCACCGATCTCGTGCTACCGAGCACGTACAAATAGTAGGCACCAATAGCAGAAATGCTCAAGGTGCGCTCGTCATCATGCGGGTAGGCGGGTGCTGCTCCGGGTCACGCAGGAATGGCTCGATCGCAGTCACTGCGGCTCGATAGCCTGAACATTGCCGGATGTTGAGACTTAAGACGAGCGCCCTTTGTTAAAGTCACCTGAACATCGAGAAAGATATTGAGAGGCACTGCGCAAAAGCCGAACAAAAGTGTAGACGAATCCATATAGGCGGACTTTAGGTAGACGGGGAAAAAGAGCGCTGGGGTGCAGGAACTTTTTTCGCTGGCTCGCTCAGCCACGGGCCTTGCAGCTGGATGATTTTTAAACAGCTCAGTTAAAAGTTGCTCGAAAAAGAATCAACGCCTACAATTTTTTATGCTTCTTGCTTCACGTCAGTTTTACTTACTACAAGTAATGGGTAGTATGTACGCCGGCTATTTCCTCAATCGGAGGAGATAGCTACTTAATAGAAAGTCCTTGAAGGGGAACACGATGAACAACGTTCTGAAATTCTCTGCTCTGGCTCTGGCCGCAGTTCTGGCTACCGGTTGCAGCAGCGCATCGAAAGAAACCGAAGCACGTCTGACCGCTACTGAAGACGCAGCTGCTCGCTCCCAGGCTCGTGCAGACGAAGCTTACCGTAAAGCTGATGAAGCTCTGGCTGCTGCTCAAAAAGCACAACAGACTGCTGACGAAGCTAACGAGCGTGCTCTGCGCATGCTGGACAAAGCTAGCCGCAAGTAATAGTCCTTCGGGATTGTTATCAAGCCGACCCATTTTTTGGGTCGGCTTTTTTATTGCCTGATGTTTCTCCAGGCAGTAAAAAACCCGTCGACGCAGTCGGCGCCGACGGGCTCTTTACAAGCCTTACTGCATTGGATCGATTGGCGTGCTCGTCACCATCGGTGCGGTGCCATTGCTCGGCACGGCAATTTCTACCGGCAGGCCGTCTTCGGCCGCAACAACATCGCGTACGACATCCCAGTTCATGCGCAGGTTGTTGGTGATGTCTTCACGCTTGAGCATCGCATTGATGACCGCGGTGTGCTTGTCGACCACCGACGGGTTGCCCTTGTCATCCAATGGCGTGTGCGCCTCCAGATAGACCTTGCCGCCGCTCATGCCGAACTTGTACGGATCGTTGATGATGCGCACCGACGTACCGACCGGCACCATGCCGGCCATTTCCAGCACGTTGTTGTTGAACATGCGGAAGCAACCGTGGCTGGTGCGCATGCCGATACCGAACTTCTTGTTCGAACCGTGAATCAGGTAGCCCGGCGTACCGAGAGAGAACTTGAACGGCCCCAGTGGGTTGTCCGGGCCAGCCGGCACGACGTTCGGCAGCGGATCACCGTCTGCTGCGTGCTCGGCCTTGATCGACGCCGGAGGCGTCCAGGTCGGGTTCGGCGTCTTGGCGGTGATGGTGGTGTGGGCAATCGGCGAACCCCAGCCCTCACGACCGATACCCAGCGGGAACGTGTACACCACGTTCTTGCCTTTCGGGTAGTAGTAGAGGCGGTATTCGGCCAGGTTGATCACGATGCCTTCACGTGGGCCCGGTGGCAGGATGAAGCGGGTCGGCAGGATGATTTCCGTGCCGGCGCCCGGCAACCAGGCATCGACGCCAGGGTTGGCCGCGACCATTTCCGTGTAGCCCAGATCGTAGGCGGTGCCAAGGTCGGCGAAGGTATCTTCGTACTTGGCCTTGATCACCTGCACCTGGCCGATGATGTCTTCACCGGGTGGTGGCAGGGGAAACTCCAATGCTGCAGCGGGGCCAGCCACAAAAAGGGCGGCAAGAGTCAGGCAGCGGGTGACGGCGGGAAAGCGCGGCAACATCCGGAAAATCCTTCGCAGGGTCAACTGAGGGTATAAGAACGCGATTGTACACCGCTGCCCGTTATTTCGGGGAGTTGGCCCGATTGCAGGCGATGCAAGGCAATCTTACGACTTTCCTTGAGCCCGTGGAGGAGCGGGTTTGCCAGCGAAGAGGTCGGCACTTCCAATATTGATATTGAGCAGCAGGCCAACTTTGCTGGCAAGCCAGCTCCCACAGTACTTACGCCACACTCAAATTATTCGAACGCCACAAAACCTGTAGGAGCTGGCTTGCCAGCGAAGAGGTCAGCACGCCCGGCATTGATGTGGGCTGACAGATCGCCTTCGCTGGCAAGCCAGCTCCTACAGGGATTGGAGGCATCCGCAAAAGCCAGGTCGGCCGACAGGCCGCCTTCGCGAGCAGGCTCGCTCCTACAGAAGAGCAAAGGCAAAACGGCGCACGCCTTCGCTTTTAACCACTCATCAGGCCGAGCGTTAGCTCGCCTGCCGCCCTTGATCTTGATCCACCCGCCCCCTCGGAAGGCTGAGCGCAGGTGTTCATCCGGGGATTGGCGCGCAGCGCCGTTCGACGCAGTCGAACACATTGCATGGAGGTCGAAGCGAAGCCGACCGGAGGGCAATGCCCTCGGATGAATACCGGAGCGAAGGAACGCCGAGCCCCAGCGAGGGGCCGGACGCTCGGGGCGAGACCTTTTGGTTACTTTTGGGGCGTTTGCCAAAAGTGACCCGCTGTAAGAGCGGAACCATAAGCCGTCGTTACCGCAAAAACGGATATGTACTCAATCAACCCAAAGCCAGGTCGGCTGTCAGGCCGCCTAGCACCAAAAAGCTCAAAGCTCAAACCGCAACTCGGGCCAGATCGGCGAAGTCCCCCGCTTCTGCGACTCCAGAATCGCCCGACACAACGAACACAGCCGCTGATCCTGGAACACCCGCCGATCAACACTCGACCAACGCGGCGAAGCCGGCAACAGGCTGCCGCACAAGGTCCGGTCCGCCGAGCAGCCCAACTCCAGCTGACGGGTCACCAGGTGCACCCGCACTTCCTGGCAGGCGAACAGATCCAGCTGTTCGTCAGGCTCGATCAGTTGATAGGCAAAGAGTGACCAGGCGGGACGCGGCATCGGGGGCTCCAAATCGGGGGCGCCACCTTAGCCGAAAGCCCGCGCCTAGAAAAGCGTCATAACAGCGGTTTTAGCGTAGGCCAGACATTTTCCAGCAACTTGTCCTGGGCCCCGGCCGCCGGGTGTATGCCGTCGGCCTGCATCAAGTCCGGATGGCCGCCCACGCCATCGAGGAAAAACGGCACCAGCGGGATCTTTTTCTCAACCGCCAGGTGGCTATACACATCTGCGAACGCCTTGGTGTAACGCGCCCCGTAATTAGGTGGCAATTGCATGCCGAGCAACAACACCTTGGCACCACTCGCGCGGGAGCTGTCGATCATCGCCGCAAGGTTTTGTTGCAATTGAGTGGGCAACAAACCCCGCAGGCCGTCATTGCCGCCCAACTCGAGAACCACCAGTTCAGGCTTATGCTCTGCAAGCAGCGCCGGCAGGCGTGCCTGGCCTCCCGCACTGGTGTCGCCGCTGATGGAGGCATTGATGACTTTATCGTCGAAACCTTCACGCTTGAGCCGCTGCTCAAGCAGCGATACCCATCCCACCCGGGTATCCAGCCCGAAACCGGCGCTGATACTATCGCCAACGATCAGGACTGTACCCGCCGCTGCGTTTTGGGCCATGCACATCAAGGCCAGGCCAGCACTCAAAAACCAGACACGCATCGGACTCTCCATGGGCGCAAGCATTCTCATCGCCAAAGACCTTAGCAAAGTGGTCCCCAGCGCGGAAGGTGAACTGACCATCCTGCACGAACTCAGCCTTGAACTGAACAAGGGCGACAGCCTGGCCATCGTCGGTGCGTCCGGTTCAGGCAAGTCCACGCTGCTGGGGCTGCTCGCCGGCCTCGATTTGCCGAGCAGCGGCGAAGTCACCCTCGCCGGACAAGCCCTGAGCAACCTCGATGAAGACCAGCGCGCACGCATCCGCGCCGAGCACGTGGGTTTTGTGTTCCAGTCGTTTCAGTTGCTCGACAGCCTCAACGCGCTGGAAAACGTCATGCTGCCGCTGGAACTCGATGGCCGCAAAGACGCCCGCGAACGCGCCACCGAACTCCTGCAACGCGTAGGTCTCGGCCAACGCCTGACCCACTCGCCGCGCCAGCTCTCCGGCGGCGAACAACAACGGGTGGCGATTGCCCGAGCGTTTGCCGCCGAACCCGATGTGTTGTTTGCCGACGAACCCACCGGCAACCTCGACAGTCACACCGGCGAGCGCATCAGCGATTTGCTGTTCGAACTCAACCAGGAACGCGGTACGACCCTGGTGTTGGTGACTCACGATGAACGCCTGGCCCATCGCTGCCGGCGCCTGATCCGACTTGAAGCCGGCCTGCTGGTCGCCCCTCTGGAGCCTTGATGGCACGCTTGCCGCTGTTGCGCCTGTTCAGCCTCGCCATCCGCCAATTGCTGCGCGACGCCCGCGCGGGCGAGCTGCGCGTGCTGTTTTTTGCCTTGCTGGTGGCCGTGGCCGCGAGCACCGCCATCGGCTATTTCGGCGCCCGCCTCAACGGCGCCATGATGCTGCGCGCCACCGAATTCCTCGGTGCCGACCTGCTGCTCGAAGGCAGTTCCCCGGCACGTCCCGAGCAGATTAAAAGCGGTACCGACCTGGGGTTGGAACACGCACAGGTGGTGGAGTTTTCCAGCGTCATCGCCACCGATAACGGCATCCAGCTGTCCAGCATCAAGGCCGCCGATCACGCCTATCCGCTGCGTGGGGAGCTGAAAAGCGCCCCCGCGCCCTTCGCCGTGGAGGCGCCCGGTGGAGGACCAAAACCCGGTGAAGCCTGGGTCGAGGCCCGGCTGTTGACGGCACTGGACCTGAAGATCGGCGACAGCATCGATGTCGGCCTGAAAACCCTGAAACTGGCGCGGGTGCTGACCTACGAGCCCGACCGCGCCGGCAACTTCTACAGCCTGACGCCGCGGGTGCTGATCAACCTCGGCGACCTCACGGCGACCGGCGTGGTGCAACCCGGCAGCCGGGTCAGCTATCGCGAACTCTGGCGCGGCAATGCCCAGGCACTGGAGACTTATCGGCAACAGGTCACACCGACACTCGCTGCCAACCAGCGCTTGCAGGACGCCCGTGACGGCAATCGACAGATCGGTGGCGCCCTCGGCAAGGCCGAACGCTACCTGAACATGGCCAGCCTGGTGGCAGTGTTGCTGTCTGGTGTGGCGGTGGCATTGTCGGCGACTCGCTTCGCCACCCGCCGCTTCGATGCCAGTGCCTTGCTACGCTGCCTCGGCCTGTCGCGCCGGGAAACCCTGGTGTTGTTCAGCCTGCAACTGGCCGTGCTCGGTTTGTTGGCCAGCCTCAGCGGCGCCCTCCTCGGCTGGATTGCCCAACTGGGATTGTTCGCCCTGCTGCATGACCTGCTGCCGACCGACGTACCTGCGGGCGGGCTGCTTCCGGCCGTCGCCGGGATGGGCACCGGGCTGGTGGCGCTGGCCGGTTTCGCCTTGCCGCCACTGGCGGCGCTGGGCCGGGTACCTCCGTTGCGAGTCCTGCGCCGGGACATGCTGCCGATTCCGTCCAGCACCTGGTTGGTCTACGGCGCAGCGCTGGGCGCCCTCGGCCTGATCATGTGGCGCCTGAGCCTGGATCTGGTGCTGACGTTTGCCCTGCTCGGCGGCGGCGTGATCGCAGCGTTGGTGCTGGGCGGCTTGTTGTTGCTGCTGTTGAAAAGCCTGCGGCGCATGCTCGCCCGGGCCTCCCTGCCCTGGCGCCTGGGACTGGGGCAATTGCTGCGTCATCCATTGGCGGCTGCGGGCCAGTCCCTGGCGTTCGGTTTGATCCTGTTGTCGATGGCACTGATTGCCTTGCTGCGTGGCGAGCTGCTGGATACGTGGCAAAACCAGCTACCGAAAAACGCCCCCAACTACTTCGCACTGAACATCCTGCCCGCGGACAAACAGGCCTTCACCGATCGCCTGATCGCCGTGTCAGCGCAATCGGCGCCACTTTACCCGGTGGTACCGGGACGCTTGATCAGCATCAACGGCGAACCGGTGCAACAGATCGTCACCAAGGAATCGGCCGGCGACCGGGCAATCCAGCGCGACCTGAGCCTGACCTGGGCCGCAGACCTGCCGGCGGGCAACAAGCTCACGGCCGGCAATTGGTGGAACGAACAGACGCCGGATGACATTCCCGGCGTGTCGGTCGAAGGCAAGGTCGCTGAAAGCCTGAAGCTCAAGCTCGGCGATCACCTGGTGTTCAGCGTGGGTGGGGACAACCGCGAGGCGAAGGTCACCAGCCTGCGGGAGATCAACTGGGACAACTTCCAGCCCAACTTCTTCATGATCTTCCAGCCCGGTACGCTGAAGGACCTGCCGGCGACCTACCTGACCAGCTTCTATCTGGCCCCGGGTCACGATCAGCAGATTGTCGACCTGTCCCGCGCCTTTCCGGCGGTGACCATCCTGCAGGTCGAAGCCTTGCTGGAGCAACTGCGCAGCATCCTCGCCCAAGTCACCCTGGCGGTGGAGTATGTGTTGTTGTTTGTGTTGGCGGCGGGGATGGCGGTGCTATTTTCCGGCCTGCAAGCGACACTGGATGAACGCATTCGCCAGGGTGCATTGCTCCGGGCACTCGGCGCGGAACGGCAGTTGCTGGTCAAGGCTCGACGCATCGAGTTCGGCTTGCTCGGTGCGGTCAGTGGTTTGTTGGCGGCCCTGGGCTCGGAGCTGGTGAGCCTGGTGCTCTATCGCTACGCGTTCGACCTGCCTTGGCATCCACACCCGTGGTTGTTGCTGTTGCCGTTGATTGGCGCCGTGCTGATCGGCGGTGCCGGCGTGTTCGGCACGCGCCGGGCCTTGAACGCCAGCCCACTGACAGTCCTGCGCGAGGGTTGATAGACTCAAGCCATCCCAACCACAAGAAGCTGTCATGAGCCGTTACCGCCCTCCCCGCACCGCCGGCACCGCGCTGATCACCCCTGAAGGGGAAGCACGGATGCGCGCCGAGTTTCATGAGCTGTGGCATGTGCGTCGCCCCCAGGTCACCCAGTCGGTGAGTGAAGCCGCGGCCCAGGGTGACCGTTCGGAGAACGCCGAATACACCTATGGCAAAAAGATGCTGCGCGAGATCGACAGCCGCGTGCGCTTTCTCACCAAGCGCCTGGAAGCGCTCAAGGTGGTCAGCGAAAAACCCAGCGATCCGAACAAGGTCTATTTTGGCGCCTGGGTCACCATCGAGGACGAGGACGGCAAAGAGTCACGCTACCGCATTGTCGGGCCGGACGAACTGGACCTCAAACTGGGTCTGATCAGTATCGATTCGCCGTTGGCCCGCGCACTGATCGGCAAGGCACTGGACGCCGAAGTTCGAGTCCAGACGCCGACCGGTGAGCAATGTGTGTATATCGTGGCGATCGAATACCCGTAGGTTTCAACGACGAGCGATCAACCCTTGCCGGGCAACGCGAGTCAGTTGCCGGATCACTTCGGGTGCGTCTTCGAGGCTGGGGGACTGGATTACTGCCAGGTCGAAACTGTCGTCGGCAAAACGGGCGAGCGACTCACCGTCTTCGACAAACTGGATCAGGAAAGCTGCGGGGCCGCCGGTACGCCGTGGCCAGCCATCGAGATACCGCAAGAGCGTCGGCTGATGGTTACCGCCAAGCAGGATTTTTGGATTGCGCTGGGTGAGATGTGCCGTGATCGGCGCGGGACGTACAACGGGGTTTAGTGCATTCATTGTGTCGTGTCTCTGCCTCAAAAGTCTGCATGGCAGGTGAGAGGCAACACCGAACCAGCGCTTTAGCGGTATTTCGAAGCCTGTTTCGGCTTCTGACGGCAACGGATTGAGTCACCTGGCGCCCCGCAAGTAGCTGTTTAAATCGGCGCATGCGCAACATCCTAGAGAAGCGCACTGGACAGTGTCAAGAATCACGCACAACTAAAAAAACCCGCACGCGGCGGGCCTTTTCGTTGAGCAAGAGGGATCATCCGGCGATGACACGGTCCGCCGAGAGCTTGCCCGCACCTTCGATCAATACCGCGATACTGCCACCGAGCAAGGCCAGGGCGAACTCATAACCGTTGTTGGCCATGAACAGCCCATTGCTGATGTGCACCGAAAAAATCGCCACCAGTGACAAAAAGATCAGGCCCACTGCGGCCGGGCGAACCAACAGGCCGATGATCAGCGCCAGGCCAGCGAAAAACTCGGTACCTCCGGCCAGAGTCGCCATCAGATAGCCCGGCGTGAGGCCGAGGCTTTCCATGTATTGCGCGGTTCCCGCCAGGCCGTAGCCACCGAATGCGCCGAAGAGTTTCTGCGAACCGTGAGCCGCAAACACAATGCCGACCACGACACGCAGGACGGTCAGGCCGTAGCCAGCGCGGGTAAACAGTACCTTGTTGATCAGAGCGCTCATGTTGTTTCATTCCTTGTAAGTGTGTGTGGGTTGGCCGCTATATTAATCAGTAAACCGCATGTTAAAAGCGCAAAAAACCCGCCATAACAATCAGATTAGTTGATCATTTTCGCGAGGCAACTTTTTGCCCCTGCGGCTCCAACGACTCGCGCTCCCGGTCGTACGCCAGGTAATACTTATTCACGCTATTAACATAGCTGACAGGCCCCATCCCCACTTGCTCCATGGCAATGCGCTCGACCTGGAAGAACCACTGGTTGGGATTCAATCCGCGCCGCCGGGCTTCGGCACGCATGCCCTGAACCCGCTCCGGCCCGATGTTGTAGGCCGCCAGCACGAAGGCCATGCGCTCGCGTTCGTTAAGCTTGGGGCTGGCAAAGAATTTGCGCCGGATCATCGCCAGGTACTTGGCCCCGGCCTGCACATTGCCGTCCACATCCTGGATATTGTTGACCCCTACCCGCTGCGCGGCAGACGGTGTGATCTGCATCAGGCCAGTCGGGCCGCCACCACCGTGCGCCTCTGGTTGCAGGGCTGATTCCTTGAAGGCCAACGCCGCCAGGTTCAGCCAGTCCATGCCCTGGGCGTCGGCATGCTTTTGCAGCACCGGGCGAAGTTTTTCCAGGCGCTGGCGGTCTGCCTTGGCCAAGGGATAGTGCACTTGGTAAAGACGCCGATAGATGCGCAGGAACGCGGCGTCCTGATCCGACGGTTTTTTGTAGACAGTGAGGAAGCGATCAATGCTGGCCCGCAGCATCGATGCATCCCGGCGCACGAACCAGAACTCTTCACCCGGCTCGCTGATGTGGACCTGCTTGTCGAAACGCAGCTTGGGCAAGATCTTGCCCCAGCGTTCGGCAATCGGCTGTTCGACGATGGTCAGGTGAAAGATACCGCCCTGGACCATCTCCAGCACGTCCTCGACGGCAAGGCTGGGGTCGACCCACTCGATTTTGACCGGTGGCAACTTGTGCAGGGCGAGCTTTTGATTGATCTGGCTGACGGCATCCCCGGCGGCGCTACCGGCGGGTAATGCCAGGGTCTTGCCCGACAGTTGCTCAAGCCGGGTGTAGCGGCGCTCGCCTTTGATGCCCACCAGGACCAACGGGATGTTGCTGGCCAGCGGCTCGCTGGTGCTGATGGCAAACCCTGCCTGCAAATCCAGCAACTCGCCCGGCGCCACCAAATCGCCCTCACCGCGCTGCAATGCGCCGAGCAGTTGATCCTTGGCCTTGGGAATGATCTTGAGGGTGATTTCCTGACCGTCACGGGCGTGACCGTTGAGGTATTGCTCGAACGCTTTCAAGCGGTGATATTCGACGCCGATCTCTTGCCCTTGGACTTCGCCGGAGCTGTTGCGACTCTGGTTGACCAGCACGCGCAACACGCGGCTGCTGCGGATCGCCGCCAGGTCGCGCACCTCGCTGGCCGGCACGGCTTGCAGCGGCCCGGGCAGCCGCGCCACTGCGGACACCGGCAGCAGCAGCGAACAACACAGCAGGAGCAAAACCGAGGGACGAATCATCCACTCTCCGGAAAGAATAGGGAGCCGACTGCATGACGAACGGCATCAAGCACAGCGACAAAAACGGGCGCCTTAAGCGCTGGCAAAGTACGAAAGACTGGCACAATGATGGCAAAACTACCAACCCGGCCCGTCTGTCGGCTCAAGAGACAGCGTTAACTCATTGTAGTTCTTGGCTTTTCTTATAAATCCGTAGCTCTGATATGCTTTCCGGCCTTTGGGCCGAGGTAGCACCATGCAACTCATCGATATCGGCGTCAACCTGACCAACCCCAGTTTTGCCGACAAGCACCAGGCCGTACTCGACCGCGCCTACGCGGCCGGCGTCTGCCAATTGGTGCTGACCGGCACCAGTGTCGAGGGCAGCGAACAGGCCCTTGAGCTCTGCCAGCAACTGGACGCCAGCGCCCTGCGCCTGTTCGCCACGGCCGGCATTCACCCGCACAGCGCCAGCGACTGGAACGCCGACAGTGCCCGCCGTTTGCGCAGTTTGCTCAAGGAACCGAACGTGCTGGCCGTGGGCGAATGCGGGCTGGATTTCAACCGCGATTTCTCGCCGCGCCCGCAACAGGAAAAGGTCCTCGAAGAACATCTGGCGCTGGCCGTCGAATTGCAGCTGCCCGTGTTTCTCCACGAACGCGATGCCAGCCAGCGCTTGCTGGACATCCTGCGCGACTTCCGCGACCAATTGCCCGCCGCCGTGGTGCATTGCTTCACCGGCGAGCAGAAGGCCCTGTTCAGCTACCTCGACCTGGACTTGCACATCGGCATCACCGGCTGGATCTGCGACGAGCGCCGGGGCACGCACTTGCACCCGCTGGTCAAGGAGATCAAGCGCGGGCGCCTGATGCTGGAAAGCGATGCTCCCTACCTGCTGCCCCGCAGCCTGCGGCCAAAACCGAAGAGCGGGCGAAACGAGCCGGCGTACCTCACAGAGGTGTTGCGCGAAGTGGCGCTACATCGCGGGGAAACCCAGGAAGATCTGGCCGCACACACCACAGCGTGCGCCCGCGAGTTCTTCGACCTCCCTTCAATCCCCCGGTAACCAAAATTCCCCCTGTAGGAGCGAGCCTGCTCGCGATGGCGTCGTGTCTGGCAGCATAGAGTTGACTGACAGAACGCTATCGCGAGCAGGCTCACTCCCACATTGACCTGCATCAAAACCCGGCTTCTCCATGACAGCACAATGCTGGCACCTTGCCAAAACTGTTTCCGCTATCAGAGAAGACCTCCATGGGTGCCTGGCTTAGCAATATTTCGCTGAAATACAAATTCTGGGCGGTCAATGCCGTCGCGTTCGTCACCACGCTGCTGTTGGTGTTGTACGCCGTGCACCTCGAACAACAGGCTCGCAGTCACGCAGCCCAGGCTTCGGCCCAGGTCCAGGCACGACTGCTGAAAGCCTGGCCCGACGGGCAACCGTTGCCCAACGCCGAGAACGTGTTGGTGTTCAGTCGCGGGCAGATGCCCTCCCTTGATGGGCAACCCGTGCCAGATCTGGACAATGCCCAGGGGTGGGTCGAAATCAACACCATGCCGCTGTTCGATGACAATCCGTTGATGGGCGCCGAAGTCTTCCGTCGTGCCGATCAACAGGTTGCCGTGATCGCCCACGGCCCGAGCCTGAGCCAGGTGTTCAACGAACGCTTTGCCCACTACGCGGTGGCAGTGTTGATCCTGATGCTGGCCATGCTCGGTGCCTCACAGTTGCTGATCCGCTTCCTCCTGAGCCAGCTCAACACCTTGAAGGACGTGATGTTGCACGTGGAGAAAACCGGCGATCTGGCGGCCAGCATGAACGAAGTACGCCATGGCATGCTCGGCCAGCAAAGTGAAACCGACCAAGCCGCCACGGCGATCAACGAAATGAGCGCCACGGTCTATCACATCGCCCAGCATGCAGGCGCCACCCGTGACCTTTCGCAATCGGCCGACACCCTGGCCAGCAGTGGGCAGGACGTGGTGGCGCGGGTGCAGCGCTCGATTGCCGGACTGTCCACCGGTGTCCAGCAGACGGCCGAGATGATTCAACGCCTGGCCGAGGACAGCCAGAAAATCAACGGCGTGGTCAACGTGATTCACAGCATCGCTGAGCAGACCAACCTGCTGGCGTTGAACGCCGCCATCGAAGCGGCCCGGGCCGGCGAAATGGGCCGTGGGTTTGCCAGCGACCACCAGCCATGAGCTGGCGGCACTGGCTGGTGAATTGAACAAGGCCATCGGTCAGTTGAAGCTCTGAGCCAGGCCGGCGAAGGCGCATGCCTTAGACTTGGTCAGGCCGGCTCCGCGACTTTCACCGCTTTCAACTGTGCCTCCCGCGCCTGGGCATCAGCCAGCCGATACAGCTCGATCGAACCATCCCAGTGTTCGATCAACGCCGTGCACGACTCCACCCAATCGCCGCAATTGAGGTAGTCCACCTCGCCCACCTTGCGAATCTCGGCATGGTGAATGTGCCCGCACACCACGCCGTGCAGCTCGCGCTTGACGCATTCGTGGGCGATGGCCTCTTCGAAGTCGCTGATGAAGCTGACCGCGGATTTCACCTTATGCTTGAGGTAGGCCGACAGCGACCAGTAACCGTAGCCATACCGCGCGCGCCAATGATTGAGCCAGCGGTTGAGGGTCAGGGTGAATTCGTAGGCTGAATCGCCAAGAAACGCCAGCCAGCGATGGTAGCGGGTGATCACATCGAACTGGTCACCATGGATCACCAGCAGGTGCCGGCCGTCGGCGGTGACGTGTACGGCCTCGTCGACCAACTGGATATTGCCCAGGATCAGTTTTGAATAGCGGCGCAGGAATTCGTCGTGGTTGCCGGTGACGTAGATCACTTCCGTACCGCGCTTGCTCATGGTCAGCAGGCGGCGGATGACGTTGGTGTGCGCTTGCGGCCAGTACATGCCGCCGCGCAGTTTCCAGCCATCGATGATGTCGCCCACCAAGTAGATCTTGTCGGCATGGTAGCCCTTGAGAAACTGCGACAGGTGTTCCGCCTGGCAATCGCGGGTGCCCAGGTGCACGTCAGAAATCCATAGCGTTCGTACGCGCTGCTTACGGGTGGGTTTGGCGAGCTCGGCGCTGGTCATGGGCAACCCTCTGGCAAGTTTTGCCAAGTCTGCCGCCAGCCGGTTAATGGCCCATGACAGCCGCAAGTCAGTCCTGTGACAGCGCGCAGGTGCGTGCCCGGTGTAGACTGACGCCCTGAACCGGGAGACCCGCGATGCGACCGATCCTCACACTGCGCCAATACAGCCACAACCTGATCGTCCACAGCCACGACCACGCGCAACTGGTGTTCGGGCTGTCGGGCGCGCTGGATTTTGAGGTCGATGGCCGCGGCAGCCAGGTGGTCCAGCAGAGTTTTGTGGTGATACCGTCGGGGGCTCACCATGCCTGTGGCAGTCCCAACGGCAGCCGTTGCCTGGTCCTGGATGTACCCAGCGAACAGTGGGTCGCCGAGTCGCTGGGCGAGCATGCCGAACCCAGCCAACGGTTGCTCGGCAATGCCGGCCGGCTGACGCTGGACGCCGGGCAGAGTCAACTCGTCAGTTGGCTGGCGAATAGCCCGGTCGCTGATCCATTGATCGCGCAACAAGGCGCGGTGTTGTTGCTGGCCAGTCTCAACCATGCTCGGCCCGAGGCGGTCGGTAGCAGACGCCTGCCCTATGCCGCGCTCAATGCGCACATCGACCAGTACGCCGCGTACCCGCTGCAAGTGGCTGACCTGGCGCGGGTCGCCGGTCTGTCCAGCGCCCGCCTGCATGCACGGTTCGTCGCCGAATGCGGACAAACGCCGATGGACTACATCCGCAGTCGGCGCCTGCACATTGCCGTGGGCTTGCTGCGCACTACGCTGCTGCCCATCGGCGAAGTCGCCAGCCGTGTCGGTTACAGCTCGCAGAGTGCCTTCGCGGCGGCCGTGCTGCGCGAGTTCGGCGCATCGCCCGGAAAACTGCGGCGCGAGGCTGACGACAAACAACGATAGTCTGCCGACAGACTTGCCAAGCGATTACGCGCTTCAATAATGCCTCTGTTGGTTTTGTCGTTAAGGATCGCAATGACTCCCCGTACTGCCCTGGGCGCCCTGCATATCGGCGCATTGATGTTCGGCCTGACCGGCGTATTCGGCAAACTCGCTGCCGCATCACCGGCGATCATCGTATTCGGCCGTGCCGCTTTTGCTGTGCTTGCGCTGGGTTTTTTTGCCCGGTTCGCCAGTCAGACGCGCTGGCAGAAACTTGAGGCCGTGGACTGGCGCCGGCTGCTGCTCAGCGGCTTGTTGCTGGCCGGACACTGGGTAAGCTTCTTCATTGCGGTGAAGGTCGCAGGCGTCGCGATTGCAACGCTTGGCTTCGCCAGTTTCCCGGCCTTTACCGTGATCCTCGAAGGACTGATCTTCCGCGAACGCATTCGCGCCAATGAAATCGTGCTGGTACTGCTGGTGAGCGTCGGGTTGATCCTGGTCACACCTGACTTCGACCTGGCCAGCGGCGCCACCACCGGCCTGCTGTGGGCCGTGGGCTCCGGGTTGCTGTTTTCCCTGCTGTCATTGACCAACCGTGCAAGCTCCGGACGCGTCCCGCCAGTCCAGGCGGCCCTGTGCCAAAACGTGGTGGTTGCCCTATGCCTGCTGCCGGTGGCAGCACCACAGCTCAGTGAAGTGCGCGCCATCGACTGGCTGTGGATCGGCCTGCTCGGCGTGTTCTGCACCGGCGTTGCCCACAGCCTGTTCGTCGCCAGCCTGGCAGTGATCAAGGCGCGCACCGCTGCAGTGGTGTTCGCCCTGGAGCCGGTCTACGGCATCACGGTGGCCTGGCTGCTGTTCGACGAAAATCCGACCCTGCGCATGTTGCTGGGAGGCGCACTGATCATTGTGGCGATCGTGGTGTCCAGCCGACTGGCCAGCGGTTCGAGCAAGAACGCCGTTGCCGCCGAGGCGGCGTCTCACTGAGTACGGTCGTTGTGCCCCAGGTCGCGGGCCGGATCGATCTGGTCACGGACCCGCTGCTTCAGCACTTTGGCCTCGGGAAAGCCACCGTCCGCCTTGCGCTCCCAGATCTGCACGCTGTCACAGAAAATATGGAAGACCCCGCCGGTGCCCGGCACCAGGGAGACTTTGCCCAAATCGTCACCAAAGGTGCTGAGCAGTTCCTGGGCCAGCCAGGCTGCACGCAACAGCCACTGGCATTGCGTGCAATAAGTGATGACGATTTCGGGTTTGGCAGCGGTCATGATGGGAGCAACTCCAGGGTTTGACGTCGCCGCTATGATAGCCCAGGCGATGGCTGGCGAGATGGCAATACAGGTGGCGTTTCCAATTCGAACGTTGGCTCGATCATGGCCAGTTCTGCGTGCTGGTTGTTCGCGTCCGGCAGGATTACATCCCAGTTCGATGCCGTTGACAGTTCATCCAGATTCAGCCGGTATTCATCGTCAGTGGCGGGCTCGCGGGGCACGCCCAAACCCGGAGCCACCGCCTCGGCAACAACGACCGGGGCAGATGGATGCATAACAGGAGACCAGGTCACTGGCTCGGTAATCGCGGTCAGCGGACCAGACTGTGTTGGCTGCGACAATGATGCCGTGGCCTGATGCTGACGCCTGTAGCGAACAAACCAACCCAGCGCCAACATCGACAACAACGTTGGCAAACCGGCAATCAACGGCCAGTCAAATCCGGGAGCAGGTGCAATCGTGGGTTCGGGGACCACGGCAGCGGGTTCATTGGGTAATGCCTTCACCTTCTGGAGTTCCACCAGTTGGGTTCGCAACTCGGCCAACTGTTTTTTCTGATCGGCGATCAACTCGTTCTGATGTCGGAGCTTTGCGTTGAGCTCATCGACCGCGCTTTGTAACGACGGGTCCTGCACAGCGCTGGCGGTGAGTGGCTCGTCAGCGGGATCATCCATACGGATGTCAACGTCTGGGGTCGCCTCTGCCACGGGTGACGGCAGCTCGACCGGTTGAGTCGCGGGGAATGCGGACTCCGGAGTAACGGAAAGCGGCTCATCGGTGACAGGGACAATGCCTGGCGAACCCGGCGGATCGATCAGCACCGTGTACTCGCGCAGCAAGCGCCCATTGGGTTGATTGAGCTGCACGAGGAAATTCAGGAACGGTTCACGGACCGGTTTGCTGGACGTCACCTGGATCGACGTGCGATTGCCCCGCAGCACCGGGGTGAACGTCAGATTGTTGAGGAAACCGACTCGCTCGACCCCGGCACGGTTGAACTCATCCGCGGTTGCCAGGCTCACCGACAGGTCGCCCTCCTCCAGACCCGCTGCATCGACCAAGGCAATGTCGGCGCGCAGTGGTTGATCCAGTGCCGAATGCAGGGTGATTTCACCCAGGCCCAGCGCCGCTGCCCATGCCGAATAGATGACAACAGCAGCGGCCAGCAACCACTGTGAACAACCGCGTAAATCCAACCGCCAACACTTGAGCATGAGCATCCTTGGGATCGACAGAAACAACCTGCACGTGTTCGTACGTCCGTTACGAACACGATATTGCCAAGTAGTTCTTATAGTCGGCCCGGTGCGGTATCTCAAAAGCCTGGCGTTCGGTTATGCCTCAAGATTTTTCAAGGTTGCCCAGGATGTGCCCGTGAACCCGCATGCACACCTTCAAATCCGCCTCATCGACGCCTTCGAACAGCTCGAGACGCAGTTGCGTGGCAATGGTTTCAATTTGTTCGATCAGGGGCAGCGCTGGCGCGCAGAGCACGATTTTTTTTGCCCGACGGTCTTCCAGCACGGCGTGGCGTTGCACCAGGCCCTGGCTTTCCAGACTGTCGAGCAAGCGGGCCAGGGTCGGCCCTTCGACGCCGACGCTTTGCGCCAGCTCACGCTGGGTTGGTGGAGACTCGAAACGGGCCAGGTGCAGCAGCACCAGCCAGCGCGCCTGGGACAAGCCCATGCCCGCCAGCCGGCGATCCAGTTCGGCACGCCAGCCGCGAGACATCTGGGCCAATTGCATGCCAAAACGGTGTTGATCGGTTAACGGCATAAAACACTCATGGTTAGTCTGAAGTAATAAATACTAATTATTAGCCAGCTAAGCATGAGCCTCGACTGGAGGCAAGGCTTGATCTGTAGTGAATCGTTACATCAGCACGACAGCGGTCTTAAATCTCGAATTCCGACTGCAAGGCTGCCCGAACGCAGTACAAGACGCCTTCCGGCACACGCCCGGCGAACAGCGCTGCAATCTCCGAAACCGGCGGCAACTCACCTTCGCCGTCGAGGAAGGCGTCCTGCACTTCACCCATCAGGTCTTCGGGCAGGTCCAGCGCCTGTTCCAGCGATAACTGCTGCTTGCCGATCGCTTCGGCGAGCATGGTGTAGACGTTTTTTTCCGAGCACTGCAACTGACCGGCGATCTGCACCGGCGTCATGCCGGCCCGTGCCAGCGTGATCAGTTCGTGGCGCACATCGGCCACCGCTTGCGGTGCCTCGACCTGGCCGCCGAGCACTTCGAGGAACGCCTCGCCATAACGCTCCAGCTTGCGCGCGCCGACGCCGCTGACCGTGGCCATTTCCGCCAGCGAGGTCGGCTGGCTGCGGAGCATCTCCAGCAAGGTCGAGTCGGGGAAAATGACGTACGGCGGCACGCCATGTTCCTCCGCGAGCTTGCGTCGCAAGGCGCGCAGGGCTTCCCACTGCTCGCGCTCTTCGCCGCGGACCAGTTGGCTCGCCGGGCTCTTGTTGCCTTTGGCGACGTTGGTTTGCGCCTTGAGGTCGCGGCGCAGCTCCAGGGTCACCTCGCCCTTGAGCAGTGGTCGGCAACTGTCGCTCAGGCGCAAGCCGCCATAACCTTCGAGGTCGATATCGGCCAGGCCACGGGCGACCAACTGGCGGAACAACGAACGCCATTCACCCTCCGCCATCGCCTTGCCAACACCAAACACCGACAGGTGCTGATGGCCGAAGCTGCGGACCTTTTCGTTGTCTTTACCGAGCAATACATCCACCAAATGCCCGACGCCATAGCGCTGACCGGTGCGGTAGATCGCCGACAACGCCTGACGCGCCGGCTCAGTGGCATCCCAGGTCTGCACGCCGTCGACGCAGTTGTCGCAATGCCCGCAAGGCTCGGGCATGTCTTCATCGAAATAGGCCAGCAGCGTCTGTCGACGGCAACGGGTTTCCTCGCAGAGCGAGAGCATGGCGTCGAGCTTGTGCTGCTCCAGGCGCTTGTGGCGCTCGTCACCTTCGGAGTTCTGCAGCATTTGCTTGAGCATCACCACGTCTTGCAGGCCGTAGGCCATCCAGGCATCCGCCGGCAAGCCATCACGACCGCCACGACCGGTTTCCTGGTAATAGGCCTCGAGGGATTTCGGTATATCGAGGTGGGCGACAAACCGCACGTTGGGCTTGTCGATGCCCATGCCGAACGCCACGGTGGCGACCATGATCAGCCCTTCCTCATTGAGGAAGCGCTTCTGATGGTAGGACCGCAGATCGTTGGGCAGCCCGGCGTGATACGGCAACGCCGGGAAGCCTTGTTCGCTGAGGAAGGCGGCAACTTCCTCGACTTTCTTGCGCGACAGGCAATAGACGATGCCGGCATCGCTGCGGCGCTCGGCGAGGAACGCCAGCAACTGCTTGCGTGGCTGTTCCTTGGGCACGATGCGGTAAAAGATGTTCGGCCGGTCGAAGCTCGACAGGAAGCGCTCGGCATCCTGCAGGTGCAGGCGGGTGACGATTTCTTCCCGGGTGCGCTTGTCGGCGGTGGCGGTCAGGGCGATGCGCGGCACGTCGGGGAACATTTGCGCCAATTGGCCCAGTTGCAGGTATTCCGGACGGAAGTCATGGCCCCATTGCGATACGCAGTGGGCTTCATCGATGGCGAACAGCGCGATGTTCAAGCCCTGCAGGAACGACAGCATGCGCGGCTGGACCAGACGTTCCGGTGCCAGATAGAGCATTTTCACTTCGCCGCGCCGGATGCGCTCAGCGAGGTCGCGCTGTTGCTCGGCGCTGAGGGTGGAGTTCAACGCGGCGGCAGCCACGCCCAGCTCTTCGAGGGTGGCGACCTGATCGTCCATCAGCGCGATCAGCGGCGAAACCACCACGGCCAGGCCTTCGCGCAACAGCGCCGGCACCTGGAAGCACAGGGACTTGCCGCCGCCGGTAGGCATCAGCACCAGGGCATCGCCGCCACTGGCCACGCGCTCAATGATTGCACCCTGGCGGCCACGGAAACTGTCGTAGCCGAAGATGTCCTTGAGGACGCGTTGAGCCTGTTCGAGCATAGAAACTCCAAAAATCACCGAAACATCCCTGCAAGGCTGGTTCAGAACCCGCAACGCTGCACCCGACAAATCGTAAGTGCGCATTGCATGACGCTTAAAATTTCAGCCGTGACGCCAGCAGGGCATCACAAAACGCGCGAGTATACCCGAGCACCGCCGGGCAAAGGGCACCGCTGATAAGACACGCTCCATGCAATGCAAAAACTGTAGGAGCGAGCCTGCTCGCGATGAGGCCATCACTGTCAACATGGATTTCGCCTGAACCACCGCTTCGCGAGCAGGCTCGCTCCTACAGGGAATACGGGGCAAATATGCCGTGCGGCTGGCCCAAGCGCGCAAGAAGGCCTAGAATTCCCGCATCGAACATTCCCCAAGGTAGTCCTTTAATGTCCTTCGCTGAGCAACTAACCCGCCTGCAAGTCTTCCTCGACGCTGATGAACTGCATGACGAGGCGCTGGACTACGTGGCCGCCCACGGCTACCTCACCGCGCTGTCGATTTGTTCCGAGGTGGTTCCGGACCGTGAATGGATCGACGCCCTGTTCGCTGAAGAGCCGCATTACAGCAGCGAAGCCCAGCGCGAAGAAATCGAAGCCACGCTGATCGGCCTCAAGGCCCACATCGCGCGCCAACTGGCTTCCGATGAAGAATTCGAATTGCCCTGCGACCTCGACCTGGGCGACGAGCCGGATGATTCCGAACTGCGCGGCTGGTGCATCGGTTTCATGGAAGGGGTGTTCCTGCGCGAAGAAGCCTGGTTCGAAACCGCCGAAGACGAAGTCAGCGAAATGCTCCTGCCGATCATGGTCGGTTCGGGCCTGTTCGACGAACAGCCAGAGTTCGAAGACATCGCCAAAGACGCCAACCTGATGGACGACATGATCGTACAGATCCCGGAAGCCCTGACCGCGCTGTACCTGTTGTGTCAGGCACCCGATGAAAAACCGGCGATTCTCAAGCCTCGTCACCACTAAGGTCTTGCCTATGGACAACCCCATAGGCAACCGCCCCCTGATGTTGCGCTACGTACTGCTGGCTATCGGCTGGCTGAGCGTGGCGCTGGGGGTGATCGGGATCTTCCTGCCGGTACTGCCCACCACGCCCTTCCTGCTGCTGGCGGCCGCCTGTTTCGCCCGCAGTTCGCCGCGTTTTTATCAATGGCTGGTGGAACATCCGCGGCTCGGCCCGTGGATTCGCGACTACCTCGATGGCAATGGCATCCCGCTCAAGGGCAAGGTCTACGCTATCAGCCTGATGTGGGCGAGCATCCTGTTCTCCTGCTACCTGGTACCGCTGCCCTGGGCGCGAGGTTTCATGCTGACCAGTGCCGTGCTGGTGACCTTCTACATCCTCAAGCAGAAAACCCTGCAAAAACCCTGAAGCTCCCTCGCCACAAAAGCACGTGCGAGTTCAAGAGAGCCAACGCCAGCGCAATCCCGACGATCTGCCCTACCCCTGCAAAAACACCACCTAAACTTCACACACCTACATTCGAGCAGCCAGACATGGCCCGCAGTCTGCGTAGTCCAGGATGGTCAACGCTCCGACTTCGGCTCGGTGGATGCTTGCTGCTGGTCGCTTTGCTCCTGGGCGCATTCAACGGCGTGCGGGCCGACTGGGATTTTGCGCAGATTCTGCAAACCGTCGAAAAACGCTACGGCGCCCTGGGGCCTGCCCGCGGGCGCATCGAAGCGTGGGGCCAAATGCTGCAAGGCGCGCGCGGCGCACCTGAGCGCGAGCAGCTCGACGTGGTGAACCGCTTCTTCAATCAACAACTCAAATTCCAGAGCGATACGCAAATCTGGCAACAGACCGATTACTGGGCCACGCCCGTCGAAGCGCTGATCAAGGGTGCCGCCGATTGCGAAGATTACGCCCTGGCCAAATATTTCAGCCTGCGCCAGCTCGGCATCCCCAGCGAACAACTGCGCATCACCTACGTCAAGGCCCTGAGCCAGAACCAGGCGCACATGGTGTTGACGTTCTACAGCACCCCCACCGCCGACCCACTGGTGCTGGACAACCTGATCGGCGAAATCCGCCCCGCTTCCCAACGCAAAGACTTGCTGCCGGTGTACGCCTTCAATGCCGAAGGCTTGTACCTGCCGGGCAAGAACGGCGGCCAGCGCAGCAGCGACTCGAAAAAACTGTCGCGCTGGCAGGACGTGTTGAAAAAGATGCAGGCCGAAGGGTTCGACATCGGCGACGGCTGACTGCCATCGCAAGGAGCGATCAATGACACTGCGTAAACAGTTGTTTCTAGCCATCTGCCTGTTCCTGCTGGTGGCGTTCAGCGGCAGTTTTTTTACCAGCCTGGAAAGCTCTCGCGAGCAGACGCTCAGCCAGTTGCGCGCCCACGCCCAGGACGCGGCGACGGCGCTGGGGCTGTCGTTGACGGCACAGGTCGATGACCCGGCCATGATGGAGCTGATGGTCAGCTCGATTTTCGACAGCGGCTATTTCAGCAGCATCCGTGTCGTCACGATCAAGGATCAGCAAACGCTGGTGGAGCGCAGTGTCCCGGCGAAAATCAAAGGCGTACCGGCCTGGTTCATCAAACTGGTTAACCTGCGTCCCGAAGGTGGCGATGCCTTGATCATGCGCGGCTGGGAACAACGAGCCCGGGTCGAAGTGCTGAGCAATCCGCAATTCGCCCTGGCCAAGCTCTGGGACAGCACCCTCGGCAGCCTGATCTGGTTGCTGTTGTGCGGACTGTTCAGCGCCATTATTGGAGGCTGGATGCTGCGCCGGCAGTTTCGCCCGCTCGACAGCATGGTCAAACAGGCTGAAGCCATCAGTCACCGTGAATTTCTCAGCCTGCCGAAACTGCCGCGCACCCCGGAGCTCAAACGGGTGGTGCTGGCGATGAACCAGATGGTCGAAAAACTCAAGGCGCTGTTCAACGAAGAGGCCGAACGCTGCGAAAAACTGCAGGCGCAATCTTACCGGGACAGCCTCACGGGCCTGGCCAATCGGCGCCTGCTCGACGAACAACTGGCCGACCATCTGCGCGCAGGCGAACAAAGCCGCGACGGTCATTTGCTGATGTTGCGGATCAACGACCTGAACGGGCTCAACCAGCGACTGGGCGGCCAGCGCACGGATGCGCTGATCAGTGCCGTGGGCGAAGTGCTCCAGCGCCTCACTCAATTGCCGGAGCGTCGTACCTGGCTGGCGGCGCGCAATCGCGGTGGTGAATTCAGCCTGTTGATGCCGGGCCTGGATGCAGACAGTGCCGCGCGCCTGGCAGCCGATCTCAGCGCCAGCCTGGAAAACCTGCGCCTGACCGGCGCCAGCGATTGCCTGCCCGTCGCCCATCTAGGGGGGGTCGCCTACCGCCCCGGCGAGGCGATAGGCAACGTACTGCTGCGCCTCGATCAAGCGTTGACCGAATCGCGACAGCATCCCGAGCGACCCTGGGTGCATTTGAGCCAGCGCGACGCGGCGCCGAATCACTCCCAACACGACTGGCGCACCTGGATCGACGAGGCCCTGATCGAAGGCAAGATGCCGTTGTACTTCCAGCCCGTGGTGCAATGCGCCGACACAAGCCAGGTGCTGCATCACAAAGTGCTCGCTCGCCTGATCGACCCACAAGGCGAGGCCATTGCTGCCGGGCACTTCCTGCCGTGGATCGAGCGTCTCGGCTGGTCGGCACGTTTCGACCTGGCGATGCTCGAAGCCACGCTGGACGAACTGGTGATCCACCGCAGGCCCTTGGCACTGAGCCTGTCGGGCAGCACGCTAAGCGAGCCCGTGCACTGGCGAACCCTCCTCGACCTGCTCGAATCCCTGCCCGAACTGGCGCCGCTGCTGACGCTGGAAATCGACGAGCGTCAGCTCCCGTCCCCGGAGGTGTTGCACAACATGAGCAGCACATTGCTCAAGACCGGCTACCGCATCGGCCTGCAACACTTTGGCGGACGCTTCAGCCAGATCGGCAACCTGACCCAACTCGGGTTGGCGTACATGAAAATCGATGGGGCCTATATCCGCAACATCGACACGCACCCTGACAAATGGCTGTTCATCGACGCGATCTTTCGTGCGACCCACAGCATAGATTTGCCGCTGATTGCCGAAATGGTCGAAACCCAGGGGGAGCTGGAAGCGATCAGGGCGTTGGGCGTGTTTGGGGCGATGGGGCGGTTGATCGGGGCACCAGAGCCTATGTAACGATCCGCCTGCTTGCTGCAGACGTTATCTCGAGTCATAAAAAACCCGCCATCCCTTGCACAGGGATGGCGGGTTTTTTATTCGGCTTTCAGGTCACACGGTATCCACCTTCAACGAATGATCGTTGAGCATGCCGTTGATGATGGTCGCCGTGTCGTGCCCGCCCGCGATCACTCCGCCTGCCCCCGGCGTTACCCCGTAGTGACTGGCGAGGTTGACGCCGGCCAGGTCGATGGTCTGGTTCGGTGCCGCGCCGGCCATGGCGCTGACATCGATGCTGGTCACGGTCGACAGCCCGCTGCCGGTAACGGTGAAGTGCAGGTAGTCATCCAGCGACGCCGCGGTGCTGTTCTCCCCTTGCAACAGTTGCGACAGGTCGAGCTTGTCGGTGCCTGGCGTAAAGTCGGTGATCACATCGTGGCCGCTGTTGCCCTTGAGCCACTGGAAGGTGTCAGCCCCGGCGCCACCGGTGAGGGTGTTGTTGCCCATCCCGCCGATCAGCAGGTCATCGCCGCCCCCGCCATTAAGGATGTCGTTGCCCAGGCCACCGTTGATCACGTTGTTATTGTTGTCACCGGTCAGGGTGTCGTTGAAGTTCGAGCCGGTGAGGTTTTCGATGCCGGTCAGCGTGTCCGTGCCCGCGCCAATGGTGTTCTGCGCACCGAGCAGGCCGAGGTTGACCGTGACCCCGGCCGTCGCATGGGCATAGCTTGCCGTGTCGATGCCAGTGCCGCCGTCGAGGAGGTCATTGCCCGGACCGCTGTAGAGCAAGTCATTGCCGGCGCCGCCGTGCAGTTCATTGTTGCCGGAACCGGCAATGAGCACATCGTTGCCGTCGCCGGCATTGATAATGTTGTCGCCGGGGCCCGCCACCAGCACGTCATCGCCACTGGTGCCGGTGAGGGTGTGACCGTCCTGATAGCTGATGGTCAGGTTCGCCGAGTCACTGCCGCCGTGGTTGTCGTTGGCGGTGTAGGTGCCGTGGTAGTCAGGGGTGATGTCGTGCGCCCCGGCGTAGTTGACGGTCATGGTCAGCTTGTAGTTTTCCGAACCATTGCCGCCATTGCCCGGGCCGTCGGGAATGTTGACGATGTGAATCTGGTAGGTGCCGTCCGCCGACGCCGTAATGGTCTGACCATCAGCGACTGGCGTGTAGCCGCCGCCATTGACCGAATACTCCATCGTGATGTGCCCGGCCGCCAGGTTGTGGTCCAGGTTGAGGGTCTCGCCCTGCTTGAGGTTGACGGTGATGCGGTCCTCGTCATTGGTGCTGTTGCTGTTAACCGAGCCGAGAGAGCCACTGACGATCAGCATGGCGGTCATGGCCACGGTGTTGGCGACGAAGGCACTGCGGTCGATCGTGATTGCCTGAGCGTTGCTGCCGGTGAAGCTGAGGTTCTGGTTGGTCCCGATAAAGTCCGCGCCCTTCGCCGCCCAACCGGTATTGAACGAGGTCGGCGTCGCCGAGAGTTGATCGCCATTGGGGTCGGTGTCGTTGGCCAGCAATAGTTCACCCGGCACCACGATGTTGCCCGACAGCACGTTGGTGATGACGTGATCGTCGACTGCCACGGGCGGTGCGTTGGGGATCACTTTCACGATCAGGGTCGAGCTGGCCAAGTCGCCGTCGTTGTCGCTGACGGTGAAACCGATGTTTTCGGTGACCACCACCGCGGTGGATTTCTGTGAAATATAGGTGTAGTCGCCGGTATCGAGGTTGATCTGCAGCGTGCCGCTATTGTTGGTGGCGATGCTCAACGTGTTGTTCACGGTGTTGAACGTGCCGTGGTTGTCGCCGCCGCTGGCGGTCAGCGAGCCCTGGCCGCTGTTGCCGCGTGGATCATAGGTGTAGGTGGTGCCGTCGACCGTAATGGATTTGATGAAACCGCCATCGGCGCCGAACGTGCCGCCCTCGCCCAGCAGCGAACCGGTCACCGGAGCGCCAACCACGGTGCCGGACAGCACCGAGTTGAGCTGGTTGAGATCGGTCACCACCACCGAATTGGTGTTTGTGTGGGAGCTGCCGTCGTAGGCAAGCGGGTTGAGGTTGGCGTCGCTCACGCCGCTGCCCAGGCCAATCGCGTAGTTCTTGATGTTGTTGGCATCGAGGAAGGCTTTCAGCGCGGTTTCATCGGCGGTGCCGATATCCTGGCCGCTGGTGGGCTTGCCGTCGGAGAAGAAGTAGCCGACGTTTTGCGCCCCGGTCAGTTTGCCCGAGGTGTTGAACGCGGTCTGGAGGGTCGCCACGGCGGCGTCGTAGTTGGTACCGCCGCCAGCCGAAAGGCCGGCAAGCAGCGACTTGGCCGTCGCCACATCGACCCACACCGAAGTCTTGTCGGTCGCCGCGCTGCTGAAGGTCACCAGTTGCACCTTCACGTCGCCCAGGTCGTTGTATTTGTCCAGCAAGGCGCTGATGGCCTGCTTGGCCAGGGCCAGCCGTGACAGGCCCGGCACGCCGGAGGCATCGGCCATGCTGCCGGAGATGTCGAGCACGACCAGCACGTTGGAATCGATTTCCACCGCCGCCACGGAGCGATCCGACGCCACCGCTTTTGGCACGTCATCGACGATGTTCACCACGATGGTGCTGGTGACGATATTGCCTTGGCCGTCGGTGGCCTGATACGTGAACGTTTCATGCGTCACGTTCGCGCCATCGTTGGCGTGCGGCGTGGTGCTCGGCGGTGTGGTCAGGGTGTAGGTGTAGGTGCCGTTGGGGTTGATCTGGATTTGCCCATAGGCGCCGACGTTGCTGCCGACCAGCGCATAGGTGAGACCGCCCACCGCGCCGGTGACCGAGCCAACCAGCGTGCCCGACGCGGTTTCGCCGGTGTTGCCGGGGTCGCTGCCGATGACGGTGCCGGCGGCCA